>JANXRM010000046.1 GCA_025353015.1 Hyphomicrobiales bacterium | reverse complement strand
AAACTACTGGCGGGCATTCCAGCCAAGATCAACTTGATCCCATTCAATCCCTGGCCCGGCAGCGCCTATGAATGCTCCGAATGGGAACAAATCGAGCGGTTCGCCGACGTCGTCAACAAGGCGGGCTATGCGAGCCCCGTGCGAACACCGCGCGGCCGCGATATTTTGGCTGCTTGCGGACAACTGCGCTCGGAAAGTGTCAATGTTCGCGCCAGCGCCCGGCCCAAGGTGGGCCATCCGGAAGGCACCAGCAGCGATACCGGCGAAAACGGGAGCCCTTGACGCATGGCGCGTGTGATCGGCCGACTTTTCATGGTCCCATTTGGTTTCATACTTGCCGCACTGGCGGCGCTGGCCATGCTGTTGTCGATCGGGTTGGAGCGCGCAACCCATGCCGTCCATGGCGGCACGGTCGACTTGACGCAATGGAGCCAGGTTCTCGATCTCGCCCGTGGCTTCTATGGGCTGGCGTCTGCGGCCACCATCGTTCCCGCACTGCTGCTGGTCATTATTGGCGAAGTGACGCGGATACGCTCGTCGATCTACTATATCCTGGGTGGTGGCGCTGCGCTTTCAGCGTTGCCATTGCTTGCACGCGCCGGTTCGCTCGGCCGCGACCTCTCGCAAATCGGCCTGATCTGGCAGGTTTTTGCGACAGCTGGGTTCGTTGGCGGCCTCATCTACTGGCTGGTGGCAGGACGCCGCGCGTAACGCCTGGCGCCAAACCTTAAGCAAGAGTTAAATATCCTTGAATTCCAGACATCAAGGCGTGTATCTTAATGTAGCGTAACAACAAGCGGCGCGAGGGTGTGCGATGTTCGGTCGAATCATAAACGTATTTCTCAGTTTCATTCTGGCTTGCTTGGCAGCCGGATTGACCAAAGTTCTTTTTGCGACAACGCCGTCGGAACTGGCCGGTTTGCCGGCGGATGTGGCAGCGGACAAAATGGCAAAAGTGGTCGATTGGACGCTGTCTTCGGGCGCGATCAATGCGATCTTCGCCGCCCCCTTTGCCTTGGTGGCTGCCGCCATCGGTGAATGGCGCCGCCTGCAGAACTGGATCTATTACGCCCTGACCGGCGTTGCGATTTCGCTGATCGGCTTCCTGTCGCATTATTCGAATGAGAACCCGGGCGCACCGACGATCGTCAACAATTACGCATTGACGGCCTTTTTGACCGCCGGCTTCGTCGGCGGCTTGGTCTACTGGCTGTTCGCTGGCCGTTCGGCCGGTGGCCCGATGGCAACCAATACCGGCGGCTCGAAGACAGGCGGCATGAGCGGCGACAAGGGCAAACCGCCGGTCAAGCATGTGGATGCCACGAAACCTGCGTCAAGCATGGATAAGCCGAAGACGGCGTCGTCGGTGCCGAGCTCCGGCAACCAGCCGAAGAAGGCCTGAGCGAACCAGGTCTCGCCGCCCACTCTTCTGCAGCGCGACATTTATTGTTGCGCTGCAAAATGCGTGTTATCGTCCCGCCCCTGACGCGAGGGGGGATGGTTCAATGTTCTGGCTCGAAATGCAGGCGGAGTGGTCACGTTCGCTGCTTGAACTGACCGAGGCGAATATCCGGTTGTTCAGCACCGCAGTAGAAACTGCCATCGAGGCCGTGCAGCCGGAGCCGGAGCCGCCATCTCCTTTTGCCGCCTTGTTCGATTGGGCCAATCCCTTCGTCGCGGTCGACAGGACTACCTTCGCGCCTTTGGCGGAACTGATCAACGGCCGCCAGAACACAGGCCAGTTCATGGGCTCGTTCGGAGCCTCCTCCAATCCTTGGGTTAACCCTTGGTTGGCGAACGTGGGGGTTGGCGTGCCATGGGCCGCCTTTATGGGTGATCACGGATTTATGGGTAATCACCTGATCGGCCAGCCTGCATTCGGCCTCAATCTGTTCGGCTCCAGCTTCACCCCCAGTGGCAATCTTTGGAACGCCAATCCTTGGGCTCGGGTTTGGCATTGGGCCCAGTCGGGCGTCGGCTTGACAGCCAACCCATTCATCGCGACCAACCCCATCTTCAGCGGAAATCCATGGGATTGGCTCGGGCAAATACCCACCATGGCCAACATGATGGCCCCAGTCGGCAACCAGGTCACGGCCGCTTGGCTCGCACCATTTCAGCCGCCGCGCAGCTCCCGATTGGCATCGCCGTCCGCTTGGAACTGGCCCTTGCACGGATCGGGTTTCCTCCACTGAGGCCTATGCGGGCCCGAATGCACCCAAGACCGGCATGACACGGCAAGCCGTGGCGCAAAAATAAAAGGGCCCGGCTACATGGGCCGGGCCTCGTTTATGTCCGAACGTGTGGTCGACCGACTTCCTCGTAGAACCTCAGACTGGACACCCGGTCACGATTGCGTCTCTGTTCAAAGCGACGCGCCGAAAACCAGGGTCCAGAATGTCTTGAATTCCGTCTTGGGCTCCTGCACCAGGGCAATGCCCATGTGCTCGGCATCCGCCAGCAACAGATTCTTGTTGTGGCCGGGGCTTTCCTTCCAGCCCTTGAAGACTTCATCGATCGTGGCTTGGCCCGTACCGACATTTTCGGCCGCCAGCCGCGCGTTGTAGCCGGTCCGCTTCACGCGATCCCATGGATTGGAGCCATCGGATCCAAAATGCGAAATCCGATCCCATTTCGCCAGATCGCGCGAGTGGTTCTTGGCAGCTTCCGATAGCGACGCATTGAGCTTCAACGGCTTCAAGCCGTTCTGTTTGCGGTATTGATTGACCAGCTCGAGCGCGGCTTCGGCATCGAGCTTGGTCTGGCTATAGTCCCGGTCTGCAAGCGCCCCCTTCGGTGCTTTTTCCGATGCCCCGGGCATCGCACGATCAGCCGACGCCACTTTCGTGCCGGACGAAGCATTCGACGATGGCGCCGAACTGCCCGAAGCCGAACCCTGTGTTTTCGCTGACGCCCGCGTCGCCGGCTCTCCACCGAGTGCGCCTTGGCGCGACGTCGATGCCGTAGACCCGATGTTGGAATCGCTGAACGCCGTGCTCAACGGCTTGGAATTCATCGAACAACCGGCAATGACGACCGCTATGGCCACCGGCAACAAAACGCGAGACATGCACACTACTCCCGCCATACGGCGCGCGCTTCCTGAGCCATGATCATGCCTCGACCTGGTTAATCGGCCATTAAGGGAAACGGCAAGTTGCACGGTCATTGTCCGCTCGACATCGCGAGTACATCTTTCATCAACCATCAGGCTATCAACGCGCGCGCGGCCATTCCTGAGCACGCGGCCGTTCCTCAACCGGCGGTATCTATCCCCTCGTCCACGTCCCGGCCGCTTCGGCCATGGGGGTGGTGCTTGGATGCTTTGGCGTGAGATAAGGCCTGAAGTTATTGGCGCTACCGAGGCTCGATTGTGACGTCATGATGATTAGAGTTGCGCCTGCACATGTTCAAAACTGCAAGCGGAATAGGTCGCGGCAACCCGTTTATCCACTGTCGCCACCTGACGCGATGCGTCTTGCCGGCATCAGCAACCAGCGCTTCGCAATCCACCTGAAGCGGCATGGGCATTAGCCGCTTGGCCGAATGAGTTCCTTTCCCCACAATGACTTCGATGTCCGGTGATTCGCGCGTCCGGCATCCTGAAAAGATAAAGCAGCCTCCGGATCGCGGCTCACGCACCGGACGGCGGCATTTCCCACGCCCGTGAAGGCGTGGCGACGGAGGATAGGCGCGCCATGAACAGCACGGTTCCCAGCAGCCGGACATCAGGTCAACCCATGGGCCATTCGCCGCAGACTGCTACGCAGAGCGCGCCCAATCGCTTGGCGCAGGTGCTGCTGGTGCGGATCGCTGCCGGTGGCGGCCGCGAAAGCCAGATCGCTCGGGATGTCCATGCGTTAATGCCGTTACAACCATCGGGCGACGCTTGGCACACGCAGATGGCGCGCCTGATTGCGGCTTTGACGGCAGCGGGTCAGGTGGAGCGGCAGGGCGACAAGTTGGCGGCAACGGCTGCTGGCCAGACTGCTGCGGTCGCGTTCCTCGGGTGTCGCAAACCGTTGGATCAGGATTGGGGCACCGTTCGCGACGTCCTGCTCGTCGCCAAGGCGCTCGGCCTCGCCGGTGCGGCGCAGGCTCGTATGAAAGCCTTGTTCAAAGTCGACGGCCTTTCTGCCTTGATCGTCGAGAGCCATTGGAAGCTGAAACTCAAAGGCAAGCCGTCGGCGTCGCGTCTGCGAACGGCTTTGGCGCTGGTGGCACTGGAACGCGCCTTTGGCAACCAGATCAAGAGTGAGCTTGGCGCCAAGTCGGCGCTCTCTGCGAAGGCCAGCCGCCTGCTCGCGGGCCAATTGTCGAAAAAACCGCGCGACTTCCGGACCGACGCGCGTCTCGTCACCGCGCTCGCGCTCGAAGCCGCAGGTACAAAGCGCGCCGACCTCACGCATTTGCGCCTGGGAGTCCTCGGTCGCTTCCTGGGCGATGCGCCCGCAGACGGCGTCAGCACAGCGGCATCTGTCGCGGCGCCATCTTTCGCGGCGGCATCTGTCGCGGTGGCCGTGCGAGTGCCTGAGGCAACGCATTCGCCGGCACCCATCGATCGCATCCACACCGGCTCAGCGGCGGCAGCATCCCAAACCCACACGGCAACTGTCATCCCGATCCGCGTGCAACGGCCCGATCCCGCGGGCTTTGCGCGCGCGGTCAAGTTGGCGGCCGCCACCTGTGCCGAGGGCTGGGCCGGCAATCGCCGCGCATTCGTGTCCGCCGTTTGGGGCCAGATCAGCCAACAGCACCCGGAGTGGGGTGTTACCGACATCGAGTTCAAGGCAATGTTGACCGAAGCACATCGCTTGGGCCTGGTCGTGCTGATGAATGCAGATCTCAAGGACAAACGGCAACTCGAGACCGTCCAGGCTTCCGCAATCACCTACAAGAACACCGTCTGGCACTACGTCCGCGCCGAGGATTGATCGCGGGTCACACCGCCGATCCATCCATCGTCCGCGCCAAGGAACAGAGCCCATGCCGTTGAAGTCCGACGCCTCCCAGGCAGCTGCCGCCGAGCGGCTCTCCCAGGCATTCGAGCATTCGATCACCTGGGAAGACGATATCTGGCGCGCCGATCCGTTCGACGTCGAGCTGGTGCACAGGCCGGCCCGGACGAAGTTCGTGAGCGTGCTCGATGCCATCATCGCGGCTAAGACGGCGAGCACGCAGGCCCGCATCCTGCTGTTCCACGGCCAATCCGGCGCCGGAAAGACGCATCTCATCCGCGCGCTGCGCACGGTTTCGCATCGCGCCGGCAAGGCCTATTTCGGCTATGCCCAGATGACGCCAGACGTCACCAACTACGCCGATTACTACTTGAAGCGGCTGATCAACTCGTTCGAGAAGCCCTACGATCCCGACGGCGCTGATCCGACCAGCGCGCTGACGCGATTGACCAACAAGCTCGTCGTCGATTCCGGCGCGCTCGCCCTCGATGACCTGACGAAACTGCGCGAGGCGCAACTCGACGAAGCCGGCCTTGCCCGCTTCGTGCTCAACCTCGCTGACGATATCGTCGCGAGCCCCAAATTCGCGGCGCAGGAACTCGACATCAATATCGTCAGGGCCCTGCTCTATCTGCAGCGCTCGGACCCGCGTATCGATCAGCGCGTGCGCCAATACTTGCAAGGCCGCGCCTTGAACGAACTCTCAGGGCAAGCCGTCGCGGCGCTTGATCCCAACACGGGCGACGGCCGCGCCTTCGAGATCATCGAGAGCCTCGGCAAGCTCGCTTGGTCCGTCGACCGGGCCGCGCTCGTCTTTTGCATCGATCAGGTCGAGGACTTGCGCTTCTTCGACAACGCCGAGGAGCGCTTCCAGAAGGCCGTTCGCGATCTCATCCAGATCGCCAACCGCGTGCCGTCGGCCATGATCATCATCTCGTGCCTTGGCGATTTCTACGATCAGGTGCGCAGCGTGCTGGCGCAATCCTACATCGATCGTATCGAGAAGGCTGGCCCGGTGGCGCTGCTGGAGAGCCGCAGTTCCAACGAGGCACGCCTGATCATCGGCAAGCGCCTGGAGCAGCACGGTCGCGACCATGTCGGCGATCCCGATCCAGCCAACTATTTCGGGCCGGAGTTCTTCGAGGAGTTCGGCGGGCTTTCGACGCGCCGCCTACTCGAGCACGCCCAGAATCGCGTCAAAGCCAAGATCACAGGCGAGGCTGACGATCAGCCCACCCCCGTCGCCGGCAATGCCTTCATCTCGACGCTGGCGGCAGCACTCGGCTTCGGTGGCCCGGCCGACGAGGCGCCAGCGGCCGACAGTGCAAGCGAGGCCTTCGATATCGACTTCCGCGAGCTCTGGGAACGCTTCCAATCGGGCTCGGAAGCCGAGATGCCATCAGACGATCACGACCTGCTCGGTGTGCTGTCCAGTGCGCTCACGCTCGCCCGCGACGAGTGGGGCCCGGTCGTGAAGCTGTCGCTGAATAAACTGACGCTGGCCGACGATGTGCCGGCCATGGATCTGACGGTCACGCATGCATCGGGGGCGGTGCAGGAAGCGCGCGTCTTCATCTGCAACCGGCCGACGCAGGGCGGCGGCTTGAAGCGCCAGATTGATCGCGTCCTCGCCTCCATGGGCGGGCGCACGGCGTTCATGCTGCGCGCCTCGGATTTCCCGCCGAACCGCAAGAATCAGACGGCGCAGGCTTTCCGCAAGTTCCGCGACGACGGCGGCCGCTCGATCCTGGTGCCGATTCCCGACTGGGAGCGCATGATGACCGTGCGCGAGTTCCAGACCCGCCACAAAAACGACCCAGGTTTCGGCGTCTGGTCGGAGCAGGCAAAACTGCTGTCGAGCCTGGCCGCAATCATCCAACTGCTGCGCCTCGATCTGCTCGGCCGGCCGACACTGCGCGTCGACAACACGCAACCTGTCGCAAGCGCCGCGCAACGCCCCGCCGCTGCAGTTGCTGTGCCTCCCATGCAATCCGGCGTGCTGCCGCCGGGCAATGCCGACTGGTCAGGCTGGGGTCCGACGCCCGAGCTACCGGCTGTTGCTGCCGACGCCACTACGCCCGCAGCCACGGCGGAAGAAGACGATCTGCCGCTTTCGGTCATTCTCGATGAGCATGGC
>JANXRM010000024.1 GCA_025353015.1 Hyphomicrobiales bacterium | reverse complement strand
GCGAGTTGGCCCCGCAGCCGCCGTCGGTCGCCGAGCCCAGGACCGGCCTCTCCATGGGCCAGCACTGCGAGCTGATGGCGCAGCAGTGGAAGATTACGCGCGCCGAGCAGGATCAACTCGCGTTCGACAGTCATTGCAAAGCCGCGGCGGCCTACAAGTCGGGCTACATGGATGATTTGCTGGTGCCATGTGCTGGCGTGTTTCGCGACAATAATTTGCGCGAGGACATGACGATCGAGAAGATCTCGACGCTGAAGCCAGCCTTCGACCGGACCGAGCGCGGCACATTGACCGCCGCCAACTCGACGCCGTTGACTGACGGTGCTGCGGCTGTCCTGCTCGCGTCGGAGGAGTGGGCGATGAAGCGCGGCCTTCCAATCCTGGCGCGCCTCGCCTACGCCCAAACCGCCGCCAACGATTTCGTCGCCGGCGAAGGCTTGCTGATGGCACCGACCATTGCCGTCTCCCGCATGCTCGACCGTGCCGGCTTGAAACTCCAGGACTTCGATTACTACGAGATCCACGAGGCGTTTGCCGCGCAAGTCCTGGCGACGCTGAAAGCGTGGGAGGACGCGGACTACTGCAAAACGCGCCTCGGCCGGGATACCCCGCTCGGCTCGATCGACCGCGCCAAGCTCAACGTCCGCGGATCAAGCCTTGCCCTCGGCCATCCCTTTGCTGCGACCGGTGCCCGCGTCGTCGGTAATCTCGCCAAACTGCTCGGACAGAACGGCGGCCGCGGGTTGATCTCAGTGTGTACGGCTGGCGGCATGGGCGTCGCCGCCATCATGGAAAGCGCGGATGGGGTGCGGCCCGCGGTGTGAGGCGCAAGCGCCCGCGGGCATCGCGGCGGCTGAAGTTCAGCCTTTCCGGTCCTGTCGGGCGAATTGCGCGTCGACCTGGGCGCGGATGTCCTTCAGTTCGGCGAGCGTCCGGTCGATGTCGGCGCGTTTGCGATCGAGATCGGCGATATGCGCGTCCACCTTGGCGGCGAGCATCTCGAGCTGCGCGCGGTGCGCCGGGTCCGCATCATAGAGTTCCAGGTAATCCCTGATGTCCTCGAGCGTGAAACCGAGGTTTTTGCCGCGCAGGATCAGCAGCATGCGGCCGCGGTCGCGGCGCGAATAGCAGCGCGCGACGCCGCGGCGCTTTGGGGCGATCAAGCCGCGCGCCTCATAAAAGCGGATCGCGCGGGTCGTCAGCCCGAGTTCGGCTGCAAGTTCGCCGATGGTCCACAGCCGCCCATCCTGGACGTCCGGCTCGAGCGCTGTCGCTGCCAGCGCTGGGGATTTTATCGCCGGCATAGCCGGCACGGGACTTCGTGGGGGTAATTTCATTGGGCTTTCTGGCGCTGCGCCTCCTCCTCCTTCAGTTCTTTCTTCGAAAGCTTGCCGATCAGTGTCTTCGGCAACGCAGCCCGGAACTCGACCGCCGCAGGCATCTCGATCCGCGACAGCTTCTTTTCGAGGTGCTTGAGGATATCCTCCGGCGTTGCGGTCATGCCGGCGCGAACCTTGATAAACGCCTTCGGTGCTTCGCCGCGATAGGCGTCCTTGATGCCTATGACAGTCACTTCTTCCACGGCCGGATGTGTCGAGATCGCTTCTTCCACGTTGCGCGGATAGACATTGTAGCCGGAGCAGATGATCAGGTCCTTGATGCGGTCGACGATGAAAATGAAGCCGTCGGCGTCCATCGTCGCGATATCGCCGGTGCGCAAAAAGCCGTCGGGCGTCAATTGCGCCGCCGTCTCTTCCGGTTTCTTCCAATAACCGAGCATAACCTGCGGCCCCCGGATGCAGATCTCGCCCTTGTCACCGAGCGGAACCTCTTCGATCGGGTTCCCGGGATTGCGTAACGAAACGATGGTGCCAGGGATCGGTTGTCCGATCGAGGCGTCCTTAACCGGGCCATCGGGCGGGTTGATGGTGACTGCTGGCGACGCTTCCGACAGGCCGTAGGCCTCGACCACCTTGCAGCCGGTCAGGGCTTCGAATTTCTGCTTGGTTTCCAGCAGCAGCGGCGCGCCGCCCGACAGGCAGAATTTCAGCGACGAGAGATCGAAGCTCTTGAGTTTTGGATGATTGAGCATGGCGATGAACATCGTCGGCACGCCGGGCATGATCGTCGGCCGGCTCTTGGAGATCAGAGCGAGGGCATCGGCCAGCACGAACCGCGGCATGATCAGGATTTCGGAGGCGGTGGCGATGGCAAAATTCATGACGGCCGTCATGGCGAACACGTGGAAGAACGGCAGTCCTCCCAAAACGCGTTCCTTGCCCAGCTGCAGGCCCGGGACCCATGCAACCGCCTGTTGAACGTTGATCCCCACGTTCGCGTGCGTCAGCATGGCCCCTTTCGG
>JANXRM010000005.1 GCA_025353015.1 Hyphomicrobiales bacterium | reverse complement strand
GACCCCAAGGAAGGCAGCCGCCTCTACAACGAGTATCTGGAGCAGTACCAGTACGTCGAAGAAGTCGGCATTGACGGCATCATGCTCAACGAGCATCACAACGCGCCGTTCTGCATGCAGGCGAAAACCAACGTCTTTGCGTCGATCCTCGCGGCCGTCACCAAGAAGGTGAAGATCGTCATCCTCGGCAATCCGCTGCCACTGGCCGAAAACCCGATCCGGCTCGCCGAAGAACTGGCCATGATCGACATGATCTCGAAGGGCCGGTTGGTCTCGGGCTTCGTGCGCGGCGGCGGCCAGGAGCAACTTTCGTCAGGCGTCAATCCGGCTTACAACCGCGAGCGCTTCGAGGAGGCCCACGACCTCATCGTCAAGACCTGGACACAACCGGGTCCCTTCCGCTGGGAGGGCACGCACTACCAGCACCGCGTCGTCAACCCCTGGGCGCTGCCCCTGCAGCAGCCGCATCCGCGCATCTGGATTCCCGGCGTCATTTCGACCGAGACGATCATTTGGGCCGCCAAGAAGCGCTACCCCTACATCGCGCTCAACACCTCGATCGAGCAGACAAAGAAGATCTGGGAGCTCTACGACAAGACCGCCGAGGAGGTCGGCTACACGTCGGGCTCGGAAAACCGCGGCTATCTCGCCCGCATCCACGTCGCCGAGACCGAGGAAAAGGCCATCGAGAACGCCCGCCAGTTCACCTGGATGCAAGGCGAATTCACCGGCCTTGCGCATCCCGTCTGGGCCAACCCATCGGGCTACTTCTCGCCCTCGGGCCGGCGCAACTTCGTCGAATTCGCCGTTGGCCGCTCGAAGAACCCGCGCGGTGCCATGAGCTTCGAGGAGCAGCTCCAGTCCGGCATGATCATGGCCGGCACGCCGAAGCAGGTGCTGCCGCGGATCCGCCACCTGCTGGAGGAAACGCGACCGGGCATCCTCTCGGTGTGGGCTCAGGACGGAAATGTATCGCACGAAGACAGCAAAACCTGCATCCGCCTGCTCGGCCAGGAAGTCTTCCCGCAGATCCGCGAGTGGGCAAAGGAACTCGATCTCAAGAGCCCCTTCGAGGCGGACGCCCCTGTCGGCATCGCCTATTCCAAGGACCTGAAGAAGCGGCCGGTTGCGGCGGAGTAGGCTGCGGACTTTCCCTTCGAGCATATGGAACCCGGCGCCACTCCGCGTGGCGCCGGGTTTTCAGTTGGGCCGC
This sequence comes from Hyphomicrobiales bacterium, assembly GCA_025353015.1. Taxonomy (GTDB): domain Bacteria; phylum Pseudomonadota; class Alphaproteobacteria; order Rhizobiales; family Hyphomicrobiaceae. The sequence continues at coordinate 2,174 of JANXRM010000005.1, read as the reverse complement.
TATGCCCGGAACGTCATCACCGGCCGCACACGCCTGATCACTTTGGCGTCACAGCCCGGTAACGGTCTTGAAACGTCGTTCAGGTAGCATCATCTGACGGATATGGGTTGACGTCTACGTCAACTCATCCATGACCAGATCGAGAAGCCAGGAGCAACACGACGGCGGCAGGAGACGAACATGCAGATCGCGGAGCACATTGAACACGCACGGTCAGCCGTTTTCGCGGGGCAATACCTTTCGGCGGACGAGGTCGGAAAACTCGCCGCTCTGCTGCAGGAATTGCGCGATTTGACGCAATCACGCCGCACGTTCGCCGCCACCGACGAACTTTTGGCCCGCCTCAAGCTCGAAGCCGTTCCCTCGCACCTCGTGCACGACGACACGCTGGAATATTGAGCCGGCTCTCGGCTCCGGCACGCTTCAGCCGGCCATGGTCAGTCCGCCCGAGACCGAGATCACCTGACCGGTGATATAGGCGGCATCGTCGCTCGCCAGGAAGGCGACGATGCCGGGCAGGTCGTCGGGCTGGCCCAAGCGCTTCAGCGGGATGGAACGCTTCATGCCCTCAGCCGCCTTCTGGCCCTGCTCGCCCTCGCCGAAGAACGCCGCCAGCAGCGGCGTATCCGTTGGCCCTGGGCACACGCAGTTGACGGTGACGTTCGAGCGCGCCATCTCGCGCGCCATGGTCTTCGAGAACGCGATAATACCGCCCTTGCAGGCCGAATAGACGGCCTCCATCGACGAGCCGACGCGACCGGCGTCCGAGGCGATGTTGACGACGCGACCGTGGCGGCGCTGCTGCATGCCCTTTAGAACCGCATGATGCAGGTTGATGGGGCCGCGCAGGTTGATCGAGATGATCTGCTCCCAAAGGGCAGGGTCGGTATCGAGGAAATACGCGAACTTGTCCCAGCCCGCGTTGTTGACCAGAATATCGGTCGGGCCGCATTCAGCCTCGAACGCCTGGACGGCCGCGATGACCGCTGCATGATCCGTGATATCGCAGGCTTGGGGTCTGGCGCCGCCGCCGATCCCGGCCGCGACTTTGGCCGCTGCTTCGACGCGCAGATCGAACACACCGACCTTGACGCCTTCCTCGGCCAGCCGGCGGCAGATGGCACTGCCGATCCCGCCTGCCCCGCCCGTAACGATGGCGACCTTGCCCTTCAGCCCCCGCATGAAATACTCCCTTATTCGGTGTCCGGTTTAACCTTCGGCTCGGCTTTGACGTCCGCCTTGGGCTTCTTCTTCATCTTGATCGTGCGCGGGCCCAGCAACTCTTCATCGACGTTGAGACGACGGGCCAGAAAGATCGCCGCATCGAGTTTCTGGAAATTGCGCTTCCGATAGAATTTCAACGCGTCTTCGTTGTTCTCCGCCACCTCGAGAACCACGTGCGTGCAGCCGCGCAGGCGAGCCGCATGGTCGATCTGCTCCAGCATGAACGAGCCGACACCCATGCCCGCGTAGTCGGGATGTACGGCCAATTCTTCAACAAAAAGTGGCCGCATGTTCCGCCGGTCGAAATAGCGGTGGTTCATCCAGTTGTCGGTGCCGACGATCTCGTAGGCGAATTCGGCATAGCCGATCAGTTCGAACTTGTTGCCCTTCTTGGCCTCGAACAAAAGCTGCTCGACGCCGTCCTCCTCGTAGATTTCAAAGAAATGCTTCTTCAGCCGAGGCCGCTGATATTCGACCGTCTCGCGGATGACATCGCGGAACACCTTCTTCAGGAAATCCCATACCTTGTTGAGGTCACGGCGATGAATGCGGCGTACGCGCAACTCGATCTCGAGCCCGGCGTGCGGCGCGGTCTCCAGGTCCTTGTCCTCCAGGTCGCGATCTGACACGGGCGAGATCCAATTCAGGGTGAGTAGTCTCTCGGCCAGCGGACTTAGGGCCGAAGACCATCGGATAACAGCGGCCGGATTTACGAGGTCGGATCCTTGCATTCCTCGTCGGCGGGCAGCGGATCGCAGGTCTTCGAATTGGCGCAGGCCTGCAACGCGGTGCGCACCTCGTTGGTATAGTTACCATCCATACGGCCTTTGTAGAGGCCGGCGGACGCCAATCCGCACTGGTAGATCTTCACCATTCGCTCGCCGCCAAGGTTCGCCGCCCGGTCATAGTCCATGAACGCCGCCGCGTGCTGTCCCATGGACTGGCGAATA
>JANXRM010000487.1 GCA_025353015.1 Hyphomicrobiales bacterium | reverse complement strand
CAGCGCTGCAAGGCAAAGCACCAGGCCGGGCCCGAGAATGCCAGTGGAAGCCGCAGCCATCATGACCAGCGCCAACAACAGATAGACCGCGCGCATGCAGCAAAGCAGGTTACGGTGACCGATCCGGTCACCGATGGCGCCAATCACAGGCGAAATCAGCGTTCCGTGGAATAGTAGCGCGCCAAAGGCCGTGAGCCAGACCACCGAACCGGATTCAACCAGGACGTACCAGCCGAGGATCAGCGTCTCCATCTCGAAGGCGAGCGACGTCGTCAGGTCCGCCGGCCACTGCAACCGGAAACTACGCACGCCAAACGGCGCCAGAACCTGCAACCCTCCGCCTTGCCGCCCCACCGCGCCGAAACTCCCGCCAGCCTGCCCAAAATCCAAGCATCGCAGGCAATGGGCGGGATGTCACCATGGGGAACGGCGGTCGCAACCGCTATAGCACCCGATGTTCGTTTTCACGTCATCCCAGCGAAGGCCGAACGCGGATAACCGCGCAAAAAAAGGGCCCGCCCGGTTTCCCGAGCGAACCCGTATCCACGCGCGGTTGAAAAGTAGGCAACCGAAGCACCACAAAAATTGTGGGCATCTGAAGGCGCAAAAACTACGTATTCATACTGTTGAAGAAGTCGCCGTTGGTCTTGGTCGACTTGAGCTTGTCGATGAGGAACTCCATGGCGTCCATGGTGCCCATCGGGTTGAGGATGCGGCGCAGCAGATGGCCCTTGCGCAGTTGATCCTTCGGCAGCAGCAATTCGTCCTTGCGCGTGCCGGACCGCGCCACGTCGATGGCGGGGAACACGCGCTTGTCGGAAACCTTGCGGTCGAGAATGATTTCCGAGTTGCCGGTGCCCTTGAATTCTTCGAAGATCACCTCGTCCATGCGCGAGCCGGTATCCACCAGCGCCGTCGCGATGATCGTAAGCGAGCCACCTTCCTCGATGTTGCGCGCCGCACCGAAGAACCGCTTCGGCCGCTGCAACGCATTGGAATCCACGCCGCCCGTCAGCACCTTACCCGACGATGGCACGACGGTATTATAGGCGCGCCCCAACCGCGTGATCGAGTCGAGTAGGATCACCACGTCGCGCTTGTGCTCGACCAGACGTTTCGCTTTCTCGATCACCATTTCCGTCACCTGCACATGCCGCGAGGGCGGTTCGTCGAAGGTTGACGCAATCACCTCGCCCTTCACTGTCCGTTGCATGTCCGTGACTTCTTCGGGCCGCTCGTCGATCAGCAGCACGATCAGGAAAACTTCCGGATTATTGGCCGTAATTGAATGCGCGATGTTCTGCAGCAGCACCGTCTTGCCGGTCCTGGGCGGCGCTACGATGAGGCCACGCTGGCCCTTGCCGATCGGCGCCACGATATCGATCACCCGCGGTGACAGATCCTTCACCGTCGGATCCTCGACTTCCATCTTCAGCCACTTGGTCGGATAAAGCGGCGTCAGGTTGTCGAAGTGAACCTTGTGCTTGGTTTGCTCGGGATCCTCGAAGTTGATCTGGTTGACCTTGATCAGCGCAAAATACCGCTCGCCGTCTTTGGGTGAGCGAATCTGGCCTTCCACAGTGTCACCCGTGCGCAGCGCAAACCGCCGGATCTGCGACGGCGACACATAGATGTCGTCAGGCCCCGGCAGGTAGTTGGCATCCGGCGATCGCAGGAAGGCAAAGCCGTCCTGCAGCACCTCGACCACGCCGATGCCGAGAATATCGATTTCCTTCGCCGCCAGCTGTTTCAGCGTCGCGAACATGAGCTCTTGCTTGCGCATCGTGCTCGCGTTCTCGACACCGACTTCCTCGGCAAAGCTCAATAGCTCCGTCGGCGTCTTCGCCTTCAGATCCTGCAGCTTCATTTCTTTGATGGCGGGCCCAACGGGTACGGAAATTCCAACTGAAACCGTCGGCGCGGTGGGCGGCGTGGGGGTATCTTGCATGAAAAACTCTCGGAGGAGTTGGTGCGGTCGCTGAGTGGACCAAAGTCGAGAACGGGGAGCGTTGAGAACGGGGAGAGCCGTGCACAGGAGAAAGCAGGTAAGACACGCCGGTCATGCAGGGCGCTATGACCACCAGCGGCAACGACAGCCCACCGGACATCTACTCGCGAGGCAGCAGAGCTGCAGGAGCAATGGCGTCTATATTCGATTTGATACGCTTGGAGGGTTAAGAAGTAAAGCGCTGATAGCGCCGGCCTCAAAACGGCTTGACGATTACCAGCACGATGATGCCGATCATCAACACTGTCGGCACCTCGTTGACGATCCGCCAGTGGCGCGGTGACTTCAGGTTGCGGTCCTCGGCGAACGCCCGGACGTTGGCAGACAGATACCCGTGCGCGCCAGAGAGCAGCAGCACCAGCAGAATCTTGCCGTGGAACCAGCCGGCTTTATAGAAACCCGATTGCCACGCGAGCCAGAGCCCGGTCACCCACGCGAAAATCATCGCCGGGTTGATGATCACCCGCAGCAGCCGGCCTTCCATCACCTTGAAGGTCTCGGACTGCTTCGAACCTGTCTCGGCGTCGCAATGATAAATGAAAAGCCGCGGCAGATAGAGCATGCCGGCCATCCACGACACGATGGCAATGACATGCAACGCCTTAATCCAGTCATAGGCGCGCTGACCGACGAGAGCCGCTCCGAGCAACGCACCAGCAGCCGTCAAAGAAAGTGCTACCCCGGCACGCAAGGCCGGCGATGAAATCACGGTGTCATTCTCGCGCTTGCCTGCCCTCGGCGCAGGCCGAGGGTCGCGAGGGCACATTCCTCAGCTTGCGCAAATGCTGATGATCGGTCGCACCTTTGCAACGCATCGCTCCACACGATTCCGTGGACCTGCGGACAAATGGGTCCTCGGGACACGCCCAAGGATGACAAATTTTGTATTTTAGTCACGGTCATCACCCAGCCTTCCACGCCCGCACCAGCTCCACCAGCCGTGCCACGTTTTCAGGCGGCGTTTGCGGCACGATCCCGTGGCCGAGGTTGAAGATGAAAGGTTTGCCCGCCATTAGGTCGAGAATCTCAGTGACGCGCTCTTCCATCGCTGGCCCGCCAACCACCAGCAGTAGCGGATCGAGATTGCCCTGGATCACGATTTTTTCTTTGCCCGTAGGCCCGAAAGTCCGCAGTTCGCCGTCGAACGCTTCACCCATCATATAGGGCGGCATCGCCGTATCGCAGCCGAGCCCGTCGACGCCGGTTTCCGTCACATACCAGAGGGCTGCACCACCCGCGCCGCGCGGAAACCCGACAATCGGCACGTCAGGATGCTTTTCCTTCATCGCCGCCACGATGGCCTTGGTCGGCTCGACCACCCACCGGTCGAATTCGTCGTCGGGCAGGCTGCCAGCCCAGGTATCGAAAATCTGCAGCACGTCCGCGCCGGCTTCGACTTGGCAGGTGAGGTAATCGATCGACACTTCGACCAGCAGATCGATCAGCTTCTGGAAACCGTCGCGATCCCGATAGGCCCACAACCTGGCCGCCGCCTGATCCTTCGACCCCTTGCCCTCGACCATGTACGTCGCGACTGTCCACGGCGCGCCGCAAAACCCGATCAATGCGGTCTCGGACGGCAAATCCTGCCGGAGCCTCTGCACCGTTTCGGCGACAAGCTGGAACTTGGGGCGAGTCGCGGATGCCCGCAAGCGCGAAAGATTTTTCACATCACCGATAGGCTCGAGCAGCGGCCCCTCGCCCTCCGCGAACCGCAAGGGCTGGCCGAGCGCATCCGGCACGACCAGGATATCCGAAAACAAAATCGCGGCATCAAACCCATACCGCCGGATCGGCTGCAACGTCACATCGGCCGCCAACGCTGGATTGTAGACCAGATCCAAAAACCCGCCGGCCTTTGCGCGCACCGCCCGGTACTCCGGCAGGTAGCGGCCAGCCTGCCGCATCAGCCAAATCGGTGGCGTCGCCAAGCTCTGTCCAGCGAAGGGCTGGAGAAGGCGGCCTTTTGGGGCAGTGCCTGGTTTCACGGCCATCTTGAACTTAATCTTTCAAGGTAGATCTAAGGTTTCTGTTTAAGACTCTTAGAGAGGTGGATTGCGGGAATTCTTTTTTTCGCTCGCTTTGTCCAGAGCTTTCGCGTCCGTAGTCAATCGCCGATCTAGATCGAGTACTCCGGCGCTCGAAAACCTACAAGGCCGGATTCCAGGTGCACTTTCAAGCGTCTCGCCGCGAGTTGCAATGCCAGCCTCGGCGCGGCTGGACGGGGATAACTCGGGAACAAGCATCGGATATCGAGCTACGCCGGTGGATACAACGTGTTGTCTGCTGCTTTGCACTCCCTGCCGGTCTTCTTTGGGATGGTTCTGTGGAGAACCCAAGGCATACCTGAGTGTTCCTGACCCTTCTTCCACCCGCTGAGGATAACCCGCATTTCTGTCCACAACTCGTCAACAGGCCGACGGGCCCCCGATCGATCTCGGAGTTGCCCCGCAATACAGCTTGACGCCGCGCCATCGGCCGGGCTCGGTTGTACGCTCATCGGTTCCCATAATAGGCGCGCCATGGCCAACGTTTTGCCGAGCTACTTTCACCTGCATCTGATCTCGGATGCGACGGGCGAAACATTGACCACCATCGCCAAGGCGGCCGCCGTCCAGTACGCGCAGGTTCGCCCCATCGAGCACGTCCACCCGCTTGTGCGTACGCCCCGCCAACTCGAACGCGTCCTGCAGGAAATCGCGTCGGCCCCCGGCATCGTGCTTTACACAGTCGTGAAAGTGGAATTGCAAGTCGAGATCGAGCGCCGCTGCCGTGATCTTAAGGTGCCCTGCCTGCACGTGCTCGAGCCGATCATGAAGGTGTTCGAATCCTACCTCGGCCAGCCACAGACGCCCATCGTCGCCGGCCAGCACGTGCTCGACGCCGACTATTTCCGCCGCATCGACGCGCTGAATTTCACGATGGCGCACGACGACGGCCATCTGCCGAACGATCTGAACGAG
>JANXRM010000406.1 GCA_025353015.1 Hyphomicrobiales bacterium | reverse complement strand
GCACGCGAAGGTCATCATAGCGCGATCATCCAGGCGCCAATTCGTATGGCCACGCAAAGTCACGCCTCCCAGGCCGTCGAACTAGTGCCCCGGTTGCGCTGCCCCGCTTGCGTCCTCCTTGACCGCTGAACGTTGATTGATGGTAGGTCCCTTGTCCGGCTTCGATAGCCAGCGCCCGCTGTCGATTTTCGGCATCCGATCCGTCGGCATGTTCCAAACATAGATCCAAGCGGTCACCCGGCGACCATCCACCAGCCGGATACAACGCTGCGTTCGTATGTATCGGTAGGGCTTCACAGACTCGCGGCTGCAGCCTTCGTAACGATCGAGCGCGTCCATCAGCACGCTTGCATTAGCCGGCAGTTGCCACAGCTCTCCTTGCACTTTGGCATCTCGAAAAATTCGGCCGTCAACGCTGACGGCCGCGGGGCATGTTCCCGCGTCATACATGAGACCAGGGATCGCTGCAGGTCCGACATACCGCGCCATAAGACGCATCATTTTCCGCTCATCACCGCCAACCGGATCATCCGCTCTCGCCATCAATGTGCCATACACGAAGATGTGTCGTATTTTGCTTTGGGTCATCGAAGTTGTTACTCGTTACGCGTGGGAAGTCTCACAAACTCGATAAGTTGCTTCAGCTGTTCCTTTATCAGGTCATTGTTGCAGCACTCCTCTCGTCGCCATGCATTTGACGCTCGAGCCGTCGGCGAAAGGCCGGTGCCGTCTCGGCGGCATCGGGTGTCCAGACGGAATGCTTTCGTGGCGCGATTTGAGAGGCACGGGCAGCAACGGCCGGCGGGTGATAACCGACGAGTGCAGCACCGATGATGCCTAGGAGTCCCAAGGTCACGAACCGGAATGCCTGGGGCGAGAGATAGGGACGCAGATGCGATCCTGCAGCGACCCCCATGAGAGCGGGAATGGCGCCAACCACGGAGAGCGCCAACAGTTCGACCGTCATGATCCCGGCGCTGAGCAAGCTCACCGCCATCACGACCGAGGCGAGGGTGACCGCAAGATTGACAGCTTGAATTTGCTGCTCCGCCGGAAGGCGAAGAGCCATCATGTACGGCATCAGCGGCAGGATTTGCGAGCCGGTTAGCCCGGTCAAAAATCCGTTCAGCAAGCCGGCAGGCAGGGCGAGAACGCGTTCGAGTTTGGGCGGCAATGTCATATCGGGCCGGAGCAATGCCAGCACGACGTATATCATTGTGATCCAACCCAGGAGTTGCGTCGCCGATCCAGCATTCACCGCCGTGAGGGCGTAGGTACCTCCTGCGATGCCAGGAATGATTCCGCCGTAGAAACGCCAGAAGCGCAGGGCGACGATCGATAGCCCGCCCGAATTGAAAATCACCGCTCCATTGCTGGCTATTGCCGGCACGAGAACGATAGCCATCGCCGCCTTCAGGCCAACACCGGCGACAAGGAAAGGAATGGCGCACGTCGAATAGCCAATTCCTGTTGTTCCTTTGATGAGTCCAGCAAAAAATAATCCAGCGACAACAATAATAAAATCGGAAGCTTCCATGAACGCACCACCACGCAAGAAAAACCGTCGTCAACCAAATGCCTTGCAAACAGTGCGGGCGGGCTGGCCTCACCGGCTATCCAGGCATAATTGGTTAATACAAAATCAATCATAAATATTAATGAATCGTTAAATTTAAAAATTATTCAAATCGTTATTTATATATAATATAACATGTGTAGTTTGGTTATTTGGTTTTGGATGATTTACCACCTGCGATCGCCCGGCGCGTCGGCATGCTCACAGAGAAACCGAATGCGGCGTCGCCCCCATCGCCCAATCATGTAAGAAGTCGCTGCAAGATGCGGTCGCATACAGCAGCCAGCCTCAAGGCGAGTTCTGGCTCAGCCCTGACAGCGTCTCGCGGCCATGACGCGGCTCCAGTTCCTCTCGCGCAGATCCATTCTCCCGGTTGCCCTCCTCTGGCTGGTCGCTTGCACGTGTTTCCGGCGCTGGCGCGGACGGCGCCGACCTGGAAGAAGCAGCCGTTGGAACGCTGAGACCACGCGGCTCAACTCTCAATGCCGGCCGTTCTACGAAGGGCGGGACAACGATCGGACCAATGTCTGGCGGCAAAAACGATACCGCCGTCGTCACGACAGCAGGTGCCGCATGCGCCAACGGGTTCGGCTTGTCGCTCGCCCCGCCATCATTCCCAGGAACCGCCTGGGCATGCACGTTGGTCGCACCCACGACAAGCCAAACGATCGCAGTCGCCGACAAACCACAACCACTGATTGTTTTGTTTTCGTGAGCCATTGGCGCCTCCATCGCTCTACGATTGGAGGTTCACCTAACACGCGCAATAGCGACGGAAGTTTACCCACAGAATATATTCCATGCGGCGCTAAATTCGGCTTCGCTGCGAGAATTTACCGCTTGTCCGGCGGCGGCGACGGTGAACCGAGCGACCCGGCCGTCGCACCGGCATCGATCGGATGAATGACGCCGGTTACCCAGCGCGCCATGTCCGAAACGAGGTAGACGACGCCATTGCCGATGTCCCAGCCCGAGCCTTCCGTTTGCAGCAAGGAGCGCTTACGGCGCGAATCGCGCAATTCCTCGCTCATGCCGTTGCCGCGCGCATAAACCATCGGCGTGTAGACCATGCCCGGCGCGATGCAATTGACCCGGATGCCTTCGGGCCCGTGATGCGCCGCCATCGCCCGCGTCATGTTGACGACGGCGCCCTTCGACGTCGGATAAAGCAGCCCCGAATGACCACCTCTGAGGCCAGCCACCGACGCGATATTGACGATCGCGCCGCCCTTCTGCTTGCGCATTTCAGGAATTGCGTATCGCGCCATCAGCATCATCGACGTGACGTTGATGCGCAGGTCCCGGTCCCAGGCCTCGAGATCGAGATCCACGGCGTTGCCGCCGCTGCCGCCGACGCCCACGTTGTTGACAAGAATATCGAGCCGCCCCCACGCAGCCACCGTGCGCGCGACGGCCGCCTCGCACGATTTGGGCACTGTGACATCGGCTTCGACGACCATCGAGGTGTTGCCCTCCTTGTCGATCACCGCCTTGGTCGCTTCGGCATTTTTGACCGTAGCGTCGATCAGCAGCACCTTCACGCCTTCGCGGGCCAGCAGGATCGCAGCCGCACGCCCGTTGCCGATACCGTCCGCTCGCGAGCCTGCACCCGTGACGATGGCGACTTTTCCAGTGAGACCCATATCAGGCATCGGCATTCCCTCGTTGGTTGATCTCGCCCATCCAAGCAAGCTTTCGCAGGCCTGGCAAACGATGCTGGTCTGAATGACTGGTCCTGGCAGGCGCGCCGCCTGAGGCTGCATTCGCCGCCCGTAGCGGGATCTCCCGCCCGTGTGTCGCGACAATTTAGCCACGACCGCTTGCAATTCGGGACGGCGCCACTGGCAGAAACGCCGCATTCGCGGCAAGAGTGTTTCGAATCGGATTTCCAAAAATTTTTTGCGTCATTGCATGCAGGTGAGCGATGAAACCGGATAAGCGCCAATTGCTTATTGCCGCGATGGCCTGTTGGCTCTGGACGATGACACCGGCGTCGGCCGGCCCGGCATTGGTGTTTGACGCAACGACGCGGCAAGTTCTCTACGCGGAACAAGCCGACCACCCTTGGTACCCCGCTTCGCTCGCCAAACTGATGACGGCCTATCTCGTGTTCCAATCCTGGAAGTCCGGGAAGGCCGAGCCAACGAGCACGCTCACCATCTCGGCCAAGGCCAACAGCCGTCCCAAAATGCGTCTGGGGCTTGGGACGGGCAAAGTACTCACCTATGAAGAGGCGATGTCCGCTCTCATCCTGCACTCGGCGAATGATATCGCGGTGGCACTGGCCGAGGCGATCGCGGGTAGCGAAGCAGCCTTTGTCGAGCAGATGAACGTCGCCACGAAGCAACTCGGCATGACCTCCACGCATTTCATCAACGCGAATGGGTTGCCCGGCGAAGGCCAGTCCACGACGGCGCGCGACCTCGCCATTCTGACCAACGTCATCCTGCAGCAGTTTCCCGAGCGGGCCGGGCTGTTCTCGATGAAGACGGCCCCTGTCGCAGGACGCACCGTCGCTACGCACAATCCGGTTTTGTTGCACCTGCCCGGCGGCGACGGCATGAAGACCGGCTTCACCTGCTCCGCCGGCTACAACATCGTTGCCAGCGCCACACGTGACGGCCACAGGCTGGTCGCGGTCGTGCTCGGCGAGCAAACGTCTGCCAAGCGTGCTGCGCGCGCGACCACCCTGCTCGAGAATGGCTTCCGGACTTTGGGACCATCCCCAGCATCGACGCCAGAAGCCACGCCCGCACCAACACCGGTTCTGCTTGACGCCCTTCCAGTCGAGTCTTTCGACGCCGATGCGGTGCGCGCGTTGAACCTCACCAAGCGATACAAGGATTGCCTGCCGCCACCGCCTGAGCTGGATGCCGACGGCAATCCCGTTTGCCAGCAGGTTCGCCTGTCCAAGACCGCAAAAGCAAGACTTGCCGCCAAAAGCAGCAAAACTAAACCCGCCCCCTGTACGCCACCGGCTGTCGCCAAGATCAAGCCGCCGACCAAGCAGATCGCAAAGGTGGTCGCGAAGCGCGTGCGAACCAAGTCAACCAGTTCGTCAGCGGACTAGTGGTGACATCAGGCAGCTGAGCAACACGCTATCAACCGCCATCGAACCCAGCTTTGGCGCGCGTGCCTGCGGCTGCCGGATCGGCAAGCATGGCCGCAAACTGACGGGCGAGACCTGGTTGCCGCGCTCGCGTAGCGATACCAGCTGTATAAACCGTCGCCAGATCAAAAGGCGCAACCAACGGCGCCACCAGCGTCACACCCTGCGTCGCCAGAATTTCCGAGGCCTGCGTCAAACCGATCGGTCGGTTGACGTCTTTCGCTTCCGCCAGCGCCTTCATCGCTGCGGCACCATTGGGATAGTGACGCACACGCCCCCGCGTTTCCCGTTCGATGCCAAGCGACGCGATCACGCCGGCCACATGAATGCCAGCCGTTGCCAATTTCGGATCGGGAAAAAAGATCACGTCGGCCGCGAGCAGAGCCTCCTTGAGGAGGTCCGGATTGCCGATCAGTGGCAGTGGATCGCCCTTTCGGACCGCGACAGCCGTTGCGACCGACCCCAGATCCACCGCCGATCCAGGAACGATATCACCAGCGACGATCAATGCCTCGATCATCGCCTTGGTCAGGATCAGGAGATCGGTGGGCGCACCCGCGGCAAGTTTCTCGCGCATGGCACCAACTGCGCCGAATGTCCCATCGATGGTTGCTCCGTTGCTGCGCTCCAGTTGCGGTGCCATTGCTGCCACCAGGCCATGCGCAGCGCCGCCGCTCAGGATCGTCAATTCCATGCTGGTCCTCATCCGAATTGTCTCAAGTCGCGAACCGCCGCGAGGCCCTCCTCATCAGTCCGGCTTGGCGCCCGAAATCTTTACGATACGCGCCCATTTCTCGATGTCCGCCTCGAGATATCGGGTGAAGTCCGCCGGCGTCATGTTCATCGGCACCGCGCCCTGCTTTGTCCACGCATCCTTGACCTCAGACCGCGTCAGAATGCGGCCAACCTCCTCATTGAGACGGTCCACGATCGGCTGCGGCGTGCCCTTCGGCGCCATCAGCCCGAGCCAGATGGTCGCCTCATACTCGGGCAATCCGGCTTCCGCCATCGTCGGCACATCAGGTAGCACCGCCGAGCGCACCTTGCCCGTCGTTGCCAAGGCCACCACCTGCTTGGCCTCGATGATCCCCGCCATCGTCGAAATAGCATCGAACATCATGTTGACCTGGCCCGCCATGACGTCGTTCCGGGCCCCCGAGCTGCCTTTAAACGGCACGTGCAGGATGTCCGTTCCGCTCATGGCTTTGAACAACTCACCCGCCATGTGGTAGGGCGTGCCGTTTCCCGATGATGCGTAATTCAGTTTTCCGGGATTTGCCTTCGCCTGCGCAACCAAATCCTTGATCGTGCTGATCCCCAAGGATTTATGCGCCACAAGCACGAGATCCGATGCATTCACAGGCGCAACAGCTACGAAATCGCGCATGAGCTTAAAGGGCTTGTCCGGAACCAGCGATTCGTTCGTCGTATGCGTATTCGACATCATGAGCAGCGTCGATCCGTCGGCCACCGCTTTGGCGGCTTCCGCCGTGCCGACGATCGAGCCGGCGCCCGGTTTATTGTCGACGATGAACGGCACCTTCAAGGCTTCACTCAGTTGCTGGCCAACGATCCGGGCATAGACGTCGGCCGGGCCACCCGCCGCGAAGGGCACGATCAGCCGGACCGGCTTCAAAAACAGGTCTTGCGCGACCACCGGCACGCTCCCCAAAACCACTGCGGCCAACCCAAACACCACCCGAACCCATGCGAGCATCGGCGAACTCTCTCTTGACGAACGCAGCCGCCGCGACCTTACCGCGGCCCTCGACCGCGCACCAGTTGCCATTCCGCCTTCCCAGGACAGGAACCGCGGGCGATAGTCACCACGCGACTATTTTGGCCGGCAAGTCGCCGGCTGCCGCCTGACCTCGATGACGTCTTAAAACACGACGAGAATTCAAGGATGGAGACCCCCATGAAAATCAAACGCATTCGATCCGAGATCGTCAAATTGCCCGGCGACGAGCCCCTCGCCAACGGCACAGTCGCCCCCGGCACCACGCGCGACCTGGTGTGCGTCAAGATCACGACGTCGGACGGCATCGAAGGGATCGGCGTCAGCTTTTTCGGCGCCGCCATGACGAATGCCTTGAAACAGGCTGTCGACGACTTGGGTGCCCTGATTATCGGCGACGACCCACGGCTCACTGAACGCATCGCCCAGAAGCTGCGTGAAGCTGCCAGCAGCTGCGGCCCCGGCGGCGTTTTTTCCCTGGCACTCTCCGCGATTGATACCGCACTTTGGGATATCAAAGGCAAAGCGCTAGGTACCCCCGTTGCGCAACTCCTTGGCGGCCACCGCGATAAGGTGCCGGCCTATGCCAGCGGCGCATTGATGCGTCAGCAATCGTTGAAGGAGGTGGAAAAATCCGCGCGCACGCTCGTCGAGCGCGGCTGGACCTCCATGAAGACCCAGTTGGCGCTGCCCGGCAAAACCTCGCCTGAAATCGAAGTCAACCGCATCAAGGTGATCCGCGAGGCCATCGGCCCCGACATCCAGCTCATGTGCGACATCAATCAGCGCTGGAACGTGTATCAGGCCATCGAAATCGGCAAGCGCATCGAGCAGTACAACCTGCATTGGCTCGAGGACGTCACCACCTGCGACGACTACGACGGCCTTGCGCGCGTCACGCATGCCCTGAAGACCCCGGTCGCCGGCGGCGAATACGTCTACGGCATCGCGCCCTTCCGCCAGATGCTGGAGGCCCGCTCCGTCGACATCGTCATGATCGACCTGATCCGCGCCGGCGGAATCACGCAGTGGATGAAAATCGCCGGCATGGCCGAAGCGTTCAACATGCCCGTCGTCTCGCATCTTATTCCGGAAGTTCACGTGCACCTGATCGCCGCCATCCCTAATGGCGAGATCGTCGAATACATGCCGTGGACCAAGGAACTTTTCGACAATCCGCCCGTACCGGAAAAGAGCTGGATGACGGTGCCCAGCGCACCCGGTCTCGGCCTGTCGTTCAAGAAGGACATCAACGCCAAGCTCGACAGCGGTAAATAACGGCAAGACCCGCCTTCGTCCCAAAATGTGGGCGGGTGCGGGCCTTGCTTTAATCGCGCGTCTTACTTCTGCGGCTCGACCGGGGGCTGCTCGGGTGCCGGGGCTTGCTCGACCGGCGCTTCGGCCTTCTTGTACTCGCCGGCCTTGCACTCGACCGTCTTGCGGTGCTGCTGGTAGCCGTGGGTCTTGACCACGTCGACGCAGTAGCCAGACACCTTCTGGTAGACGTAGGCCGGGCGCTTCTCGTAGGAGGTCTTCGTCTCCACATACGCCGGCTTGACGTAGTGCGGCTTGTAGTGCACCGGCTGGTGGTGGACGTGGCCGTACGAGTATGTCGGCTTGTGGTACGAGTGCTGGCTGTGGTGGCTGTGGTGCTGGACGTGGGCGTAGCGCACGTGGCCATGGCTATGGCCGTGGCCGTAGCTGTCGGCGTAGCCGCCAGCCGAAGCCGGCGTGGCGAGGATGGCGAGGGCGCCTGCGAGGGTCGCGAGAGCAATCTTGTTGATGCTGGCAATCATGGCGGGTCTCCGGTGGGTGTGTGGGGTTGGGTGCTGAAATCCAGTATCTGCACTTGCGTGTCTGTGGTTGGCTGCCGGCCTGTCCGTCCGGCGTTGCCCTGTTCCGATGACACCAAGATGCCTGATCAACCGCCCCCCGGCTGTGCGCCCCATCACAAGCGGAAATTATTTGCGAGTTTGTTTTTGAGCGCTCTCCGTAGAAGCGAGCATTGCGGCCTAGACCAAAGGCTCTCGGGATGAAATGGGTGGAATGAAGCGGCCCAAAAACAAAGGGGCCCAGCTTAGCCGGACCCCACATTTC
>JANXRM010000380.1 GCA_025353015.1 Hyphomicrobiales bacterium | reverse complement strand
CGACGCCGATCACATCCACACCCCCGGAATTTTCGTTGCCCGCATCATCGAGAACCGGACGCCGGAAAAACGCATCGAACAGAGAACAGTAAGAAAGTGAAGTGCAGTGGAAACTGGGCGTAGGGCGTAGGTCGCTGAAATCCCGCATCCAGTTCGCCGTACCTGAGACTTGCCTAGTCCCAACTCCCTATCATCTACTCCCTAACCTGGAGCCCTCCATGGCCTGGACCCGCGAACAGATGGCCGAGCGCGCCGCGAAAGAGCTGCGCGACGGATTTTATGTGAACCTTGGCATCGGCTTGCCGACGCTGGTTGCCAACTACATCCCCAAAGGCATGGACGTGATGCTCCAGTCCGAAAACGGGCTGCTCGGCATCGGTCCGTTCCCGACCGAGAACGAGGTCGACGCCGATCTCATCAACGCCGGCAAGCAGACGGTGACGACGCTGAAGGGCTCGAGCTTTTTTTCGTCCGCCGACAGCTTCGGCATGATCCGCGGCGGCCATATCAACCTCGCCATTCTCGGCGCCATGCAGGTTTCGGAAACCGGCGACCTTGCCAATTGGATGATCCCCGGAAAGATGGTCAAGGGCATGGGAGGCGCCATGGATCTGGTCGCCGGCGTCGAGCGCGTGGTGGTCGTGATGGAGCACACGGCGAAAAAGAAGGACGGCTCGATCGACCAGAAGATCCTGCCGAAATGCACGTTGCCACTGACTGGGCTTGGCGTCGTCAACACCATCATCACCGACCTCGCAGTGATGGAAGTGACGAAAGGCGGCCTCAAGCTCCTTGAGCTAGCGCCCGGCGTCACGCGCGACGAGTTGGCCGCCATGACCGGCGTCAAACTGCATTAACTCAATCGCTATCCGGCGACGCAGCCCGCAAGCCTCGGTGCTGGACACGTATTGCGTAACCTCAGAGCGGGGTAAACCGCGAAAGGACCAGCCCCATGGCTGTCGTCGAAACCGAACGTCACGGTCAAACTCTGGTCGTTCGCATGAACCGGCCGGAACGTCTCAATGCGCTCAATACAGAGATGCGTTTGGCGCTGGCCGAAGCCTGGACGATGTTCCGGCACGACAAGGACCTGGAGGTCGCGATCCTCACCGGCACCGGGCGCGGCTTCTGCGCCGGCGAGGACATGAAGGAAACGCTGACCACGGGTGTCCCCGGCGGGCGGCGCGACATCCCCAATCCATTCAATGACGGCACGCTGGAAAAGCCCGTCATCGCGGCCGTCAACGGTTTCGCCATGGGCGGCGGGTTTATGCTGGTCGAGCGCACCGATCTGCGCGTGTCCGTTCCGGAAGCGATATTCGAGGTCTCGGAAGCCAAGCGCTGGCTGCTCGGTGGCTACAATCACGGGCATCTCGCCAATCTTCCCTACCCCGTCGCCATGGAGATGGCGTTGGGCTTCCGCTTTACCGCGGAGCGCTTCCATCAGTTGGGTTTTCTGAACCGGCTCGTGCCGCAGGCCGAATTGCTGCCCACCGCTTTGCAGATGGCGGACCACCTGCTGTCGTTGCCGCCGGCCTCGCGCGTCAACACGGTGCACATGATGCGCCAGATGCGGCCCGAACCGACGGCCGCGCAAAAGCGTCTCGCGGACAAGCTTCATGACCATGGCGACAAGGGCGACCTGATGGAGTCGCGAGCAGCCTTTGCGGCGAAACGAAAGCCGCACTTCAAAGGTTGGCACGATCCCCAAGACCGCTACAAACTGCCGCAGATTGAAACCAAGGACTGAGCGCAAAAGAGGCCCCGGAGCGAACTCCGGGGCCTCTCACCATTCTGGCCGTCCTGTCGGCAATACGATCAGCCAACCATGCGCTTGCGCGTCTCGGGGCCGACTTCGCCATCGACGACCAAGCCGTTCTTCTGCTGGAAGTCGCGGACGGCCGCGGCCGTGTCGAGACCGTAGACGCCGTCTGCGCCCTTGATGCCGAGCTTGTAGCCCTTTTTGATCAGGACGTCCTGGATCGCCTTGACGTCCTCGCCGGTATCGCCAGCGCGAAGCGTGCGCTCGGACACGACGATCGCTCCCTGCGGAACCGATACATCGATATGCGTGCGGCGCGCGAACAGCGGCACCTTGTTGTGCATCAGCGGGCACCAGCCGTCCGTGCAGACGCCACGGCCTTGGACTTCCAGCGTCACGCGAGTCAGCGTGTAGATGCGGCCAACGAAGCTGTCGGTGTAACGCAGAACGCTGAGCTTGCGCAGATACACGGGCTTGCCCGAGATGTCAGTGCCAGCGTTCGGATTCTGGGCGGCAGCCTGCTGTGGCCCCGCGATCAGAAGCCCAGCCAAAGCCCCCACGCTGAACGCCAGTGACAACCAATTGCGTCGTGTCATGAGTATCACTCCCTGTCCAATACGACCCGTATCCAATACGACCGGCCGCTCACCACTATGCCGGCATCGGGCGTCGGCCAAGCACACCTCACGTTTAGGTCCATGGTGCGCCGTCCCGATAGCCTGATTGTAGCAAGCTTGCGCGCGCCGTGGGACTCATCGCCTTGTCATTCCGCATCGGCCAGAGCTGCCGTGGCTTTCCAGCACCGACCAACCGCGCCGTTGTCAGCTCCCTGACAGCTGCCAGCGTTTCGCCCGGTTGCGTCCCGATGATTATGCCGTCCGGCACTATTGGCACGGATGCACGCATGCCTCTCAAGAGGCCCGTTTCGGCGCCGATTGCAGGAACTGGCGCAACTCCTCCTTCCAGAACTTGGCCATGCCGGTCGTGCCATGCCCGCGTGTTTCGGCACTCCCCGGTATCAAGTAGTAGCGCGCGCCCTTGATGCGCTTGATCTCGCGCTCCATCAATCCAAGCTCAATTGGATTGCGCTCGTCGTCTGCCGCGTTGATGGCCAGCAGCGCCGCACTGATGCGGCCAAGCTCGGGGGCTGGATTGTAGTCGCGCGACGAGGCCCACATGGCCAAGAAGTCGTTTGCGTCGGCGGCAAAGGGCGCGGCCAACCGCTCATCCACAAGCTTGTCGGCGGCGCTCCGCGTCGGCGCCTGGGCGTGGTAGGCCAGCGTACCGCCGTTGGTTGCGACTGCGTAGAAAACATTGGCCATCCGCATCGATTTCGGCTGCGTTGTGTAGTTGCCATCGTTGAAGTCCGGATCGCTGCGCACCGTATCGATGAGCAAGCGCCTGAGCATCCAGTTGCGCGCCGACATGGCCGTCGG
>JANXRM010000097.1 GCA_025353015.1 Hyphomicrobiales bacterium | reverse complement strand
GCCGTATCCACGCGCCGGTTGCTGGTGGGCAACTGAAGGCGCCAGGAAAGCGCTCTTACATCATGCCACCCATGCCGCCGCCACCATGGTCGTGGCCTGCATGCGCGTCTTTCTTCTTCGGTGCGTCGGCAACGCCGGCTTCCGTGGTGATCAGGAGGCCTGCGATCGACGCCGCGTCCTGTAGTGCCGTGCGCACAACCTTGGCCGGGTCGATGATGCCCTTCTCGATCATGTCGCCATACTCGTCGGCCTGGGCGTCGTAACCGAACGACGCGCCGCGGGCTTCCATGACCTTGCCGACCACGATCGAGCCTTCGACGCCTGCGTTCTCGGCGATCTGGCGGATCGGAGCCTGCAATGCGCGACGGACGATCTGGATGCCGGCGTCCTGGTCCTCGTTGTCACCCTTGACGGTGATGGCAGCCGTTGCCTTGAGCAGCGCGACGCCGCCGCCGGGAACGATGCCTTCCTCGACCGCGGCGCGGGTCGCATTGAGCGCGTCGTCGACGCGGTCCTTGCGCTCCTTCACCTCCACTTCGGTCGCGCCGCCGACCTTGATGACAGCAACACCGCCGGCGAGCTTGGCCAGACGCTCCTGCAGCTTCTCACGGTCGTAGTCGGACGTCGTTTCCTCGATCTGCGCCTTGATCTGATTGACGCGGGCCTCGATGTCCTTCTTCTTGCCGGCGCCGTCGACGATCGTGGTGTTCTCCTTCTCGATCATCACGCGCTTGGCGCGGCCGAGCATGTCGATCGTGACGTTCTCGAGCTTGATTCCGAGATCTTCCGAGATCACCTGGCCCTGCGTCAGGCAAGCGATGTCCTCCAGCATGGCCTTGCGGCGGTCGCCGAAGCCTGGAGCCTTGACGGCTGCAACCTTGAGGCCGCCGCGCAGCTTATTGACGACGAGCGTGGCCAGAGCCTCACCCTCGACCTCTTCGGCGATGATGATGAGCGGCTTGCCCGTCTGGACGACGGCTTCGAGCAGCGGCAGCATCGGCTGCAGGCCCGAGAGTTTCTTCTCGTGGATGAGAATGTAGGCGTCGTCGAGCTCGGCGATCATCTTCTCGGCATTGGTGATGAAATAGGGCGAGAGATAGCCGCGGTCGAACTGCATGCCTTCGACGACGGTCAGTTCCGTCTCGAGGCTCTTGGCCTCTTCCACGGTGATGACGCCTTCGTTGCCGACTTTCTGCATGGCCTCGGCGATCATTTCGCCGATGGCAGCCTCGCCGTTGGCCGAGATGGTGCCGACCTGGGCGATCTCCTCGGAATTCTTGACCTTCTTCGACTTCTTCTTGATCTCCTCTATGACCTGGATCACGGCCTTGTCGATGCCGCGCTTCAAATCCATCGGGTTCATACCGGCCGCGACCGACTTCAAGCCTTCGCGAACAATTGCCTGGGCCAGAACCGTCGCCGTCGTGGTGCCGTCGCCAGCGACGTCGTTGGTCTTCGAGGCCACTTCGCGCACCATCTGGGCGCCCATGTTCTCGAACTTGTCCTCCAGCTCGATTTCCTTGGCGACGGTGACGCCGTCCTTGGTCGTGCGCGGGGCGCCGAAGCTCTTCTCGATGATGACGTTACGGCCCTTCGGGCCGAGCGTGACCTTGACGGCGTTGGCGAGGATGTCGACGCCACGCATCATGCGGTCGCGAGCATCCGAGGAGAATTTGACTTCCTTGGCTGACATGGATCGGGGTCCTTTGAGGAGGAGATGAATTAGAAAGCGTGAAATGGTGAAGTCGCGAGATCGTGAAATCGTGCGCCATGGGAACGGTAAAGGTGGCGCTGCCACGACTTCACGAATTCACCATTTCACGACTTCACGCCTGCACTTACTTCTCCAGCACGCCCATGATGTCGCTTTCCTTCATGATCAGCAGCTCGGCGCCGTCGATCTTGACCTCGGTGCCGGACCACTTGCCGAAGAGGACCTTGTCGCCCTTCTTGAGGTCGATGGCGATGAGCTTGCCGCTCTCGTCGCGGGCGCCCGGGCCAACGGCGATCACTTCGCCTTGCTGGGGTTTCTCGGCGGCGGTATCTGGAATGATTATGCCACCGGCTGTCTTGGTCTCGCTGTCGGTGCGACGCACAACGACGCGGTCGTGGAGGGGACGAAACTTCATTGAAAGACGTGCTCCGAATTCGTGGGGCCCGACCGAAAACGGCCAAGCGCGGGATGTGGGAGGCGACTGTTAGCACTCGAAACGGTGGAGTGCCAAGGGCCGCCGATTTGATAGTCGCGGGCAATTGGGAAGTCAATGGGGGTCTCGAAAGGTCTTGAATGTTGCCCAAGCGGCGCGCTGCCGGGAATGGAGGCTTGCTCCTTGGTCCAAAATCACGGCAGGAACGGGTTTAAATCCATCGAGTTGAGCGAGAAAATCCCATGACTACCGCGCCAACCGGCACGCCAGCCACGCAGCTACTCCACCTCGTCTTTGGCGGCGAGCTGAATTCGCTGAGCAAGATCGAATTCTCGGACCTGTCCAAGCTCGATATCGTCGGGATTTACCCGAATTACGCCGAAGCGCACAAAGCCTGGAAGGCTGCTGCACAACGGACGGTTGACAACGCGCACATGCGCTACTTTATCGTGCATATGCATAAACTCCTCAACCCGGAAACAGGCAAAGAGAGCTGAGCGGCGGGTTAGGCAAGGGCGTTTGACACTTACTGCTTGCCCTCCTGGGCGCGGCGTAGCGCTGCCGCAAAGGCGTTCTCGCCGCCGCCGCCGCCGCCACTTCCACTTGCGGTGCTGGATTGTGCCGGTCGTGCACTAGGTGTTCGCGCGCCACTCGCCTGCGGCGGCGATGCGGCCATGCGACCGCCGCTGTAGCCACCGCCGGAACCAGCGCTGGCGGGGCGCCCTTGTTCGCCCGCCGCGCGGGCGTCGATGGCGCCTGACTTCATGGTCAACGCGATGCGCTTGCGGGCCACGTCGACCTCGACCACACGCACGTCGACGATATCGCCGGCCTTCACCACTTCGCGCGGGTCCTTCACGAACTTGTCGGCTAGCTGCGAGATGTGCACGAGGCCGTCCTGGTGCACACCGATGTCGACGAACGCGCCGAAATTGGTGACGTTTGTTACCTGGCCTTCGAGTTTCATGCCTGGCTTCAGGTCTGAGATCTTTTCGACACCCTCCTGGAACGTCGCCGTCTTGAATTCCGGGCGGGGGTCGCGACCCGGCTTTTCCAGCTCGGCCAGAATGTCGGTCACGGTCGGCACGCCGAAACGGTCATCGGCGAACTGTTGGGCCTTCAGGCTTTTCAGGAACGCCTTATCGCCGATCATGGACTGGACTGGCCGTTTGGTCGCCTCCGCGATTTTCTCGACGAGGTCATAGGCCTCCGGATGTACGGCCGAGCCATCGAGCGGGTTTTTACCGCCCATGATGCGCAGAAAACCGGCCGCCTGTTCGAACGTCTTGGGGCCGAGGCGCGGCACTTTTTTCAGCGCCGCGCGGCTCTTGAAGGCACCGTGCTCGTTGCGGAACTGCACGATGTTGTCGGCAAGCGTCTTGTTTAGACCGGACACGCGCGACAGCAGTGGTGGCGACGCCGTGTTCACATCGACGCCGACCGAGTTGACGCAATCCTCGATCACCGAATCGAGCGAGCGAGCCAGGGCTGGCTGGTCAACGTCGTGCTGATACTGGCCGACGCCGATGGCTTTCGGATCGATCTTCACCAGCTCCGCCAACGGATCCTGCAAGCGCCGGGCGATCGAGACCGCGCCGCGCAACGTCACATCGAGATCAGGGAATTCCAGGGCCGCCAGTTCCGACGCGGAATAAACCGAGGCGCCCGCTTCCGACACCATGACCTTGGTCAGGTTCAGCTGCGGCATCTTTTTCATCAGCTCGGCGATCAGCTTGTCCGTCTCGCGGCTGCCGGTGCCGTTGCCGATCGAGACGATCTCAACCTTGTGTTTCATAGCGAGTGCTGCGAGCGTCGCCAATGAGCCTTGCCAGTCATTTCTCGGCTCCAGCGGGTAGATGGTCGCGGTGTCCAGCACCTTGCCCGTGGCATCGACGACGGCGAGCTTGCAGCCCGTACGAATACCAGGATCGACGCCCATAGTAACGCGCGGACCAGCGGGCGCTGCCAACAGCAGGTCCTTCAGGTTCTTGGAGAACACCGATATCGCCTCGGAATCGGAATGATCTTTCGAGCGGCCGAAGAGATCGACGCCGAGGCCGACGTGCAGCCGCGCCTTCCAGGCGAGCCGCACGCCCTCGCCGAGCCACTTGTCGGCCGCGCGGCCCTTGTCGGCGAGGCCCATGGACACGCGGATCTTGCCTTCGGCCGGATGGGGCTGGCCCTCGGGCGCCTCCACATCCAGCTCGAGATCGAGAATGCCTTCGTTGCGGCCGCGCATCAGCGCCAGCGCACGGTGGGACGGTAAATCGCGGATCTTTTGCTTGAAATCAAAATAGTCCGAGAACTTGGCGCCTTCGGCGTCTTTGCCCTTCACGACCTTGGAGATGATGAAGCCGTCGCCCCACAGCCACTCACGCAAGTTACCGACCAGCGGCGGGTTTTCGCCGATGCGCTCGATCAGGATCGCGCGGGCGCCGTCCAAGGCGACCTTGGCGTCGGCCACACCTTTGTCGGCGGCCACAAACGTCGACGCGAGGGCATCAGGCACTTTTGCCGGATCGGCGAGGATCTGGTCGAGCAGCGGCTCGAGGCCTGCCTCGCGGGCGATCTGTGCCTTAGTGCGCCGCTTGATCTTGAAGGGGGCGTAGAGGTCTTCCAGTGCCACCTTGGTCTCCGCGCCCTTGATGGAGCGCGTCAATTCGGGCGTCAGCTTACCTTGTTCCTCGATGCTTTTCAGCACTGCGCCGCGCCGGTCCTCTAGCTCGCGCAGATAGCCGAGCCGCTCCTCGAGTTTGCGCAACTGTGTGTCGTCGAGGCCGCCGGTCTTTTCCTTGCGGTAGCGCGATATGAACGGAACCGTCGAGCCTTCGCCCAGCAGTTCGACGGCGGCGGCCACCTGATTGACACCCACCGACAATTCGCGGGCGATCTGAGCGTTGATCTTGTCCACGTTCATATCCATTGGCGGGCCTTTTCAGATCAGGAGGTGCGATGAACCACGGCAGAAGGGGCAATCAGATCGCGACTGCCAGAATCGAAGCGCGACGCTAGCACCGCACTCAGCCACGATGAAGGCCGCTCAAAACGCTATCCTCATGGTATTTGCCGGGCATTTGCGGGCCGGTGACCCTGCGCCGGCAGTCTTCAGGCCCCACGGTCGGGAATCTTGATCTCGAAGACGGCGCCGGTCGGTGTGTCGAGCAGTTCCAGGCTGCCGCCGTGCGCCGTTGCCAGCTCCGCCGCGATCGCAAGGCCCAGGCCCGTGCCGCCTTTGCGGGCCGAACCCTGAAAGGCCTGGAACAAATGCGCGCGCGCCTTGGGCGGGACGCCAGGGCCGTCATCAGCGACCCTGAGGCGCACCAGCGCACCCTCGCGATCGGCCGAGACTGATACCAACCCCTTGCCCGCTTCCGCCGCGACGGTGCTGCTCTTTTCTGAACCGCCTCGGGCCTCGATGGCTTGCACCGCGTTGCGCACCAGGTTGGTCAAGATGCGGTAGAGATGATCGCGGTCGGCGTCGACACGCAGTGCCGGGGGCACGTCCGAGCGCCAGCCGATGCCATCGTCGCGTGGCAATCCGAGCCCATCGGCGACCTCATCGACGAGTTCGCCAAGCAGAAACAATTCACGCCGTGGTGCCTGCTCGGCAGCCTTGCCGAACTTCAGCGTGTTGTTGCAGAAGGCAATCGCGCGATCGAGCGAGGCGATGAATTTCGGCGCGAAGCGCTGCACGGTCGGATCGGGACTGGATATTAGCCGGTCGGACAACAACTGGGTGTTGGCCAGCAGGTTGCGCAAATCATGATTGATCTTGCTGACAGCCAAACCGAGCGCCGCCAAGCGATTTTTCTGCGCGAGCAGCTGCGCCAGCTCACCCTGCATGTGCGCCAATTCGCGCTCGGCAACGCCGATTTCGTCGCCGCGCGCCGATGGCTCGATGATGCGGCTGCGATCCTCCGGATTCTCGCTGAAGCGCAGCATATTGGCCGCAATTCGCATCATCGGGCGAACCAGCAACCGGTTTAGCGCCATATAGACCATCGCCGCGGTGATCAGTGAGATGATCACAGAGAGGCCCAGAATATTGAGACCAAAGCGGACCATGGCGGCCTTCAGCGGTCGTTCCGGAAGGACAATCTCGATCAGGTCGCCGGCGCCGCCGCCAGGACTGCCGACAATGCGCAGCATGCGATCGCCAGGGCCGGTGAAGACGACGATCGCATCCCAAATGGCGGCAACACGCGCGCCGACGGCCGCCCCGAACCCGCGGCCCTCTGCCATCGTCAAGTCATAGGTCCGGTCGATGGCTGCCGGCATTTCGCTCTGCAGGATCAGCAACCGCTGATCGTTACGCTTGAGGGCAACTGCGCGCACCTGCGCCGTGCGCAACAGTTCGTTCTGCAGCCCTTGAGGTACGCCGCCGACAGGCGACGCTTCGGCCGCGAGCGAGGCCAATTGCGCGGCCATCAACCGGTCCGTCAGCCAGTTGATGCGGAAATTCGCCACGGACGGCACGAAGATCAGGATTTCCGCCAGCATGACGAACGTCGTCGTCAGAAGCAGGAGTTTCGACGACAGACCGAGATGGCGTAGCCGTTCCAAGCTCGCGCGCGCGAGCCGCCACAAACGGGCTGGCGCTGATGCGGCGGTCGGCGTCGCTGACGATACCGGCGTGTCGACTTTCTGATCCAAACCAGACAGGCTCCCGCGTTGCACTCGCCCGAAGGGCACCGGCCATTCGCCTGGATACAATGTACCAGAGGACTTGATCCCTGCAGACTTGATCTCAGCAAACTTGATCTCAGCACACTGGCGTTTAGCCGAATTTGCGCAGGATCGATACGGCGCGGCGCACCACGGGGCTTGCAGCTTTCTGCGCATAATAGCCGAGTGCGGCCCGCTTATTCACCTCCGATAGCGTCGGATAAGGCGAGATCCATTGGGTCATCGCCGTAATGTTCATGCGCTGCGAAATTGCCAACGACCACATTTGGATGAGCTCGCCGGCATGCTCGCCGACCATTGCCGCCCCGACGATCTGACCTTTCGCGGTCGTGATGACCTTGACGAAGCCCTCCGTCTCGCGCTCGGCCTGGGCGCGATCGTTTTCGTGGAAGGGCCATCGATAGACATTGACCTTGCCGAATTTCGCTTTCGCCTGATCTTCGGACAGGCCGACGTTGGCAAGCTCGGGTGATGTGTACGTGACCCAGGGGACATGGTCATCGCGGACGCCGGCGCCACCGTCGAAGCTTGCCAGGCCTTTGAGCAGCAACCGCCGGAACACGATGCCGGCGTGGTAGTTGGCCACGTGCGTGAACTGCAACCCGCCGGTCACGTCGCCGATGGCGAAGACCTTGGAATTGGACGTTGCGAGGGTGTTCGACACCTGAATACCGCGCCGGTCGTATTTGATGGCGGCCGCTTCGAGGTTGAGATCGGCGATGTTCGGTTTGCGGCCCGCCGCGACGAGCAGATGCGTGCCGTCGATCTCGGCTGTGCCCTCTGCCGTCGCGATCGTCACGCGGACGGCACCGGCCCGTCCTTCCACCTTCTCGACCTTGGCGCCCTCGCGGACAATCAGACCTTCAGAGCGCAGCTTTTTCAGGACGACGTCGGCCAGTTCCGGATCATCCTTGCCGAGCGCCTTCATCCCCTCGAGAACGGTGACTTGTGCGCCGAGCCGCAGATGCGCCTGCGCCAGTTCCATCCCGATCGGTCCGCCGCCGATCACGATCAGATGGCTAATCGGGCGGACATTGTCGAAAATCGTTTCGTTGGTGAAATACGCGACTTTTTCGAGCCCGGGAATGGGGGGCACCGCGGGCCCCGAGCCGGTGGCAATGCAGAACTTCTGGGCGCGAATGAGCTTATCGCCGGCCGCGACCGTGTTGCGGTCGACGAAGCGCCCGGTACCTTCGATGACGCGGACGCCGAGCCCCGTGAATCGCTCGACACTGTCGTTAGGCGCGATGGCCGCGATAACGGATTTGACGTGATCGTGGACGGCGCGGGTATCGATTTGCGGCTCCACGGGCACGATGCCGAACGGGCCGCTGGTGCGCATCAGATGCGCGCGCCGACCAGCGGCGATCAGCGCCTTTGATGGTACACAGCCGTAGTTCAGGCAGTCACCGCCCATCTTGTGCTTTTCGATGAGCACCACCTTCAACCCGAGCTGGGCTGTCGACGCTGCCAGCGACAACCCGCCCGAACCGGCACCGATGATGCAAAGATCGGCTGCGATCTCCTCGATGGGACCTGAACCCTGCAGGCGCGGATCGGGAGCCAGGACTGCGGAATTAGGCGCGGCGGGATTAGGACGCTGCATGGCGTTCTCTCC
>JANXRM010000350.1 GCA_025353015.1 Hyphomicrobiales bacterium | reverse complement strand
CGACGCCGCCCGTGCCGGCAAGCTGGCGCCGGCGCATGATCGCACTTGGCTCAGGCGAGCCGACGCGAGCCATCTGCTCGTCGCTCATCGCGGAAGCCTTCGACCGGGTGCGCTATCCGATCTTGCCGCGCGTGGAACTGCCTGCGCGCGGAGAAAGCGGCCTCAGCCGGTTCCGGCGCCAGGAGATCCTGCACATCCGCCACCACAGCCTCTACGCGCCGGCCGATTTCGACCTCTCGCCCTATTTCGAGATCGTCAAGCCGACGCTCGCAGACGGCTTCAACTACAAGGGCTTGACGTGGGCCGCTGACGACGGCTTGGCCGAGCAAGCGGGCAACCGGCCGGCACCGGCGCCAAGGCTCGGGCGCCCCGCCGCCTCGTCGTGTTGATCGCATTATCTCGGCCGCACCTCATGCCCCGTTACCGGATACAGCGGGCGCTGTCGCCTTCAGCACATCCGCGTCTTCCGATTCCACCGGCTCGGTAAAACCGCCCTCGGAAACGAGGCGCGAAAAGAGGCCGCCGTTTTTGACCAACTCGCGGAACCGGCCGCTCTCAGCGATGCGCCCCTGGTCGAGAACGATGATCCGGTCGGCGTCGGCCACCGTCGACAAGCGGTGGGCAATGATGAAGGTCGTGCGATTCTCGCGCAGCGCATCGAGCGCGCGT
The DNA here is from genome assembly GCA_025353015.1 of Hyphomicrobiales bacterium. Classification (GTDB taxonomy): domain Bacteria; phylum Pseudomonadota; class Alphaproteobacteria; order Rhizobiales; family Hyphomicrobiaceae. The sequence goes on along the minus strand of JANXRM010000350.1, from coordinate 2,506 downwards.
TTGATCTTGCCTTCGGTCTCGCTGTCGAGCGCGCTCGTCGCCTCGTCGAGAATGAGGATCGGCGCATCCTTGAGAATGGCGCGGGCAATGGCGATGCGCTGGCGCTCGCCACCGGACAACGACTGGCCCCGCTCGCCGATGACGAAGCCATAGCCGCCCGGCTTCTTCATGATGAAGTCATGGGCTTCGGCGAGGCGTGCGGCACGTTCGACCTCGTTATCAGGCGCGTCCGGCCGGCCGACGCGGATATTCTCCGCGATCGTCCGGTTGAAGAGGCCCGCGTCCTGGAAGACGACGGCGATGGCGTGCCGGACGGAGTTGAGCGTCACGTCGGCGATATCGGTGCCATCGATCAGGATGCGGCCGGCATCGGGTTGGCGCATGCGTTGCAGCAGGGCAAGGGTCGTTGTTTTGCCGGAGCCAGTCGGGCCGACAAGCGCTACGGTTTCGCCTGACCGAGCCATAAAATCAATGTCGAAAATGCCTTGGGCGCCCGGGCCATAGCGATAGGAGACCTTGTCGAACGCGATGCCGCCCTTGACGCCTTCGAGCGGCATTGCGCCGGGCTTCTCGGTGACGAGGCCATGCGCGTCAATCAGATCGAAATAGGTCCGCAACGTCGGCGCTTGCTGGTTGATGCGGACGAAAAAGCCCGACAGCTGGTCGAGCTTGCCGATCAAAAGGTTGGCGAAGCCGACGAAGGAGACGATGGCGCCAACGGTGATTTCTCCGCGCGCTGAAAGCACGGCGCCGACGGCGAAGATCAAGACCATGGTGATGGTGGCGGCGGCGCGCGTCAGCACCGTCAACAGGCCCCACCAGGTGAGCACGGGATACTGGGCCGACAGCAACTGGCCCATCATGTCCTTCATGGCCTGCATCTCGGCACCGAGCCGCGTGTAGCTTTGCACGATCGTGACGTTGCCGAGCACGTCGCCGACTCGGCCGAACACCCGCGAATGGTATTGCTCGACGGCGGCCTGGCCGTCGTTGGTACGGCGAACGACCGCCATGTTGAGAAACAGGTAGACCACGGCCAACCCGCCGAGGATCGACGCCATTCGCCAGTCCATGGCAATGGCGGTCGGCACGAGGAACAGTATGCCGACGATAGCCGTCAACTGCTCGCGCAGGAACGACAACCAGTTCCAAAACAGCGTATCCGTGCCCGACAGAATGGCGCGAACGACGGTGCCGGAGCCTTTCTCCGCGTGATAGCTGATCGGCAACGTGATGGCGCGCTCAAAGGCGTCACCCATGGCGGCCAGGCGCCGGCGGTGCGCCATGCGATCAGCGGCGACGGCGACAATGACGCTGGCAATGATGCCGACAAAACCGAGCGCGGCCCAAAGCCCGATGATGGGAAACGCGCCGTCGCCCTTGGCCAGCGCATCGACCACCCAGCCGAACATGGCCTGCTCGATTACCTGGATGATAGCGATCACCATGCCTGCCGCCACGAGACCGCCAGCCAGCGAGCGCTCGACGGTGAGCAGCCTGAGTGCGCGAAGGTAGGTCTGCCAGGCGGTCACGGTCAGTTGAGGGGACATGGGGGGAGCTTTGCGGGAGGGGGTGGCGGCAGCATGCATTTCAGAGATCGAATTCCGGCTGGTCGTTCCGCTGCTCGCGGGCGGCCGCCTTGAACCCGCGCTCCATCAAGGGGATCTGCGGTTTCTTTCCGGCGAATAGCTCTTCGATGGTGAAGAGTTGTATCTTCGGCACCTTGCCGGTCGGGCCGTCATAGAGACCTGCTCCGGCGGCTTCCTTTTTCATCGGCTCCGTGTGGGGCTCCAACGAGATATAGACGCCGATTTTAGCCCGTTCGCGATCGACCACGGCGATCAACTCGCGAACGTCCTTGACGCCGACGCCGCCGCCCTTGACCGAGACGATGGCTTTCTCGGTCGTTTTGGCGCCGGAGCGGAAAAAGATGTGGCCGTCGATGCCGCCGTCCGCGCCCTTCTTTTTGCCACCGAAGGGCACGGCATCGACCAGCGACACCGCCCACCACTGGAACTGGTATTTGTCGCGGTTCGACAGATCGCGGGCACCTTCGAGATCTTTCGGTGCGCCATGGACCTCGAACGTGATGCCTTCGAAGGCGTCCTTCAGGCGTTTCTCGATCAGCGAGATCGACAAGTGCGTGACGTCGATGCCGATCCACTGGCGGCCGAGCTTTTCGGCGGCATGGACAGTCGTGCCGCAACCACAGAAGGGATCGAGCACGACGTCGCCGGGATTGGAGGAGGCAGACAGGATGCGTTCGAGCAGGGCGACGGGTTTTTCAGTAGGGTAACCCAATCGCTCGTGCCCCATTAATGGTCGAATATCGATCCAAACATCTTGAAGTGGAACTCCCGGCATCTCATCCAAAAATCTAACGTATTCGGGCATTCCCTCGAAGGTGTGCCGAAGCCTTTGATCTTTGGCAAATTTTATCATATTATCCTTCGAATATGCCCAATATCGGCCAGGATAAGGATATACTCCTTTATACTCCCAACCA
>JANXRM010000293.1 GCA_025353015.1 Hyphomicrobiales bacterium | reverse complement strand
CGACGACCACCTCAACATTCTGATCACCGAGGAAGCAGCCAACGTCAAATTCCGGATCGTGCATCTCGATGGCGCGTCGAACCAGTTGAAGGAGACGCTTGGCGGCAATGTCGATGTGTCGTTCGACAACGTGGGCAGCGTGGTCAAGCCGCTCAAGGCCGGCCAGATCCGCGTTCTCGCCATCACCGATCCCGAGCGCTCCAAGTTCCTTCCCGATATTCCAACCACCAAGGAACAAGGCTTCCCAGCGATCATCTCAAGCTCGACACGTGGGCTCGCGGCACCAAAGGGGACACCCGAGGCCATCGTCAAGAAACTTGGCGATGTCTTCAAGCAGGCGATGGACGATCCCGAGCACCAGCGGAGAATGGAAGAGCAGGGCCTCGGCGTCAGGCCGATGCTCGCAGCCGAGTTCGCGGCGTTCTGGAAAGAGCAGCACGAGCGGGCGCGAAAATACACCGATTGGGCGAAGAAGCGCCCGCAATAAGGCCGCGCAGATCAATCAGCGGCCAATACACGAACAGAGAGCACGATTGCGTGGAGAGTTAGGACGTCGTCCAACATTACTCACCGAGGAGGAAACCGATGCACGATACGGTCATCAGAGGCGGTACCATCGTCGATGGAACGGGCAAGCCCGGCTATACCGGCGACGTGGCGTTGAAGGACGGCAAGATCGCTGAGGTCGGCGGCAAAGCCGGCCGTGGCAACCGCGAGATCGACGCCAATGGGCTGCTGGTCACGCCGGGTTGGGTCGATGTGCACACCCACTACGACGGCCAGGCGACCTGGGACAAGGAGCTGGCGCCCTCCTCCTGGCATGGCGTCACCACGGTGCTGATGGGCAACTGCGGCGTCGGGTTTGCGCCCGTGAAGCGGAGCCAGAGCGAACATTCCGATCTCATCGGTATGATGGAGTCGATCGAGGAAATCCCCGGCATCGCGCTCGCCGACGGGCTGAAGTGGAACTGGGAAACCTTTCCCGAATACATGGATGCGCTGGCTGAGATGCCGCGCGCGATCGACGTTGCCGCGCAAATTCCGCACCATCCGCTGCGCGTCTACGTGATGGGCGAGCGGGCCGTCCGGCGCGAGGCGGCGACCCCTGACGATATCCAGACGATGCGCGATGCCGTGCGCCAGGCACTGGACGCGGGCGCCTTCGGCTTCACGACATCACGCACCAACAGCCACAAGACGCCGACCGGCGACATGGTGCCAGGACGCTATTCGGAAGTGCAGGAGTTGCTCGGCATCGGCTCGGCATTCAAAGGGCTGAAGCACGGCGCCTTCGGCATGAACAGCGACTTCGACGAGGAACCGGCGGAACTGGAGTGGATGACCAAGTTCGGCCGCGAAACCGGCCGCCCGATCTGGTTCCTGCTGACGGACCGGCCAACCGACAGGGCGCGTTGGGAACGCCTGATGAAGGGCGTACACAAGGCCCGTAAAGAGGGGGCGATGGTCACCGCGCAAATCGCCGGCCGGCCCGTCGGCGTGCTGCTTGGCATCGACACCGCGTTGAACCCATTCTCAATCCGGCCGAGCTATCAGGCGCTGCTGGAGTTGCCGGTGGGCGAGCGGATGAAGCGAGTGCAGGATCCTGCCTTCCGCGCGCAAGTTCTGAAGGAAGCGCCGTCGCCCGAATTGCTGAACCGGCTGACGCAATTCCGGAAATTCATCACGACGGCCTGGGACCGGATGTTCCCCCTGACCGACCCGCCGAACTACGAGCCGCGCAAGGAGGACAGCATCGCCGGGATCGCCGCCCGCTCGAACCGCACGCCCGACGAGGTGGCCTACGACTACCTCTCCGCCAGTGCCGACCGCTTCTTGTTCTTCCCCGTTGTCGGTTACAACGAGGACAACCTCAACATCATCCAGACCATGCTGGAGGACGAGACCACTTTGCTTGGTCTCTCAGATGGCGGCGCGCACTGCTCGTCGATCATCGACGCCGGTGTGCCGACCTGGATGCTGATGCATTGGGCGCGCGACCGCAGCCGTGGTCCGCGCCTACCGCTGGAGAAGATGGTGAAACGCCAGACCAGCGACACAGCGGCGTTCTTCGGTTTCCACGATCGCGGGGTGCTGCGCGAGGGCTTGAAGGCGGACGTGAACGTGATCGACTACAAGAACCTCAAGTTGCATGTTCCCGAGGTGCGCTATGATTTGCCGATGAACGGCCGGCGGCTCGTGCAGCGGGCCGACGGCTACAAGCACACGTTCGTATCGGGTGTCGAGACATTCGCGGGCGGCGTCTTCACCGGTGCTACTCCGGGCCGTCTGGTGCGCGCGGGCTGAGCGTAAAATACTTTCGGTGGAGTGGCCAAATCGCTTGACCACTCCGATACGCGGCAAGTCGCGCGCCTTGGGCGCGCCCGGCAATTGCGGAGGCCGCGTGAGGCTGTTGCGACAGGGGGCGAGTTACGCTGAGCTGATATCCGAGTTCCGGCATCGGGTGCCAGCGAGGTTCAATATCGGCGTCGATGCCATCGACGCGCAAGACCCGACGGCGCTGGCGCTGGTCTACGAAGACCCTGCGGGCGAGGTCCGCCACTACACGTTCGGCGATCTCGCGCAGTTGTCCAATCGCCTGGCCAACGCCTTCACAGGCATCGGGATTGGGCGCGGCGATCGGGTCGGCATCCTGCTCGGACAGCGACCGGAAACAGCGCTGACGCATGTTACCGTCTACCGGATGGGCGCCATCGCCTTGCCGTTGTTCACGCAGTTCGGGCCGGATGCACTGGCCTGGCGACTGGGCAACGCGGAAGCCAAGGTTGTCATCACCGATGGCGCCAATGTCGCAAAAATCCGCGAGATCAAGGACCGGCTGCCGGCGCTCCGGACCATTATCGTCACCGAGCCCGAAGGCGATGCCGGCGATCACGAGTTCTGGCGATTGCTGGAACGTGGCGGGGCGGCGTTCGAGCCCGTCGATACGCTGGCTGACGAGCCGGCGCTCGTGATCTACACGTCAGGCACGACGGGGCCACCCAAGGGGGCGCTGCATGCCCATCGTGTGATGTGGGGGCACTATCCCGGCATCGAGTTCACGCACGATTTCTTTCCCCAACCCGGCGATCTCTTCTGGACGCCGGCCGATTGGGCGTGGGGTGGTGGTCTGCTTGATTGCCTCCTGCCGGCGTGGCACTACGGCGTGCCGGTTCTGGCTTACCGGGCGCCGCGGTTCGATCCGGAACAAGCGCTTGCGATGATGGCCCGGCATGGAGTTCGCAATACTTTCCTGCCGCCGACAGCGTTGAAATTGATGCGTCAGGTCGGCAACCCGCAACGGCTTGGCGCCCGTCCCCGTTCGATCGCGACAGGCGGCGAAACGGTCGGCGCTGAGCTGATCGAGTGGGGCCATTCCACGTTCGGCGTTACCTTGAATGAGTTCTGGGGTCAGACCGAGACCAACCTGCTGTGCGGCAATTCCGGCGTCGTCCACGCGATCCGTCCAGGCTCGCTCGGCCGGCCGATACCCGGCCACGATGTCGAGGTGATTGCCGAAGATGGCCGTGTGCTGCCGCCGGGCGAATGGGGGGTGTTGGCCGCGCGGGGGCCGGATCCAGTATTCCTGCTCGAATACTGGCGAAACCCTCAAGGCACGCGGGACAAATACCGGGGCGACTGGTGGCTGACGGGCGACATCGCGCGCAAGGATGAGGATGGGTTCATTTGGTTCCAGGGACGGGACGACGACGTCATCTCATCGGGGTCGTACCGGATCGGCCCCGGCGAGATCGAGGATTGCATTTTGAAGCATCCGGCCGTCGCCATGGCCGCTGTGATCGGTGTGCCGGACGCCGTGCGCGGCGAAGTCCCCAAGGCGTTCGTCGTCGTGAATCCGGGCTTTTCGAGCGATCGCGCGTTGGCGCTGGAGATCCAAGCGTTCGTCAAGACGCGGGTGGCGCCGTACCAGTATCCACGCGACGTGGAGTTCGTTACGGAGTTGCCGTTGACGGCGACCGGCAAGATTGTGCGCAAGACACTGCGCGATCGCGAACGGGCGAAACAACAAACTTGAGCCGCGGGCCAATGCGCGCGATCTCAGGTCAGTCAAACAAGCAAGGGCTGGGATCATCGATGCGGAACGCAGCAATTCTCGGGTACGGCGCCGTTCCCGTCGGCATCTATCAACGCGTCAAGGACGGCAGCGATCCGCCGCTGGAGCATGAGCTTGCCGTCCGCGTGGTGCTGGACGCCGTGCGCATGGCGGGGCTGCGCAAGGAAGATCTCAACGGCGTCGTCGTGGCTCATCCCGGCGACCACACCAAGCAGGGCTATTTCCACACGTTCTTAACGGCCTATCTCGGCCTGACATCGCGCTCGACGGTCGTGCAAGTGCTCGGCAACGGTATGACGGCGGGACTTGCGTTCGACGAGGGACTGCGTCTCGTGCGCGGCGGCGAGACCGACTGCGTGGTCGTGATTGCAGCGCATTTCGAGTCCGGAACGCCCACCGCCGACCACTTGAATTTCAGCATCCGCTTGACGGGCGACGTCGATTTCCAATCGATTTTCGGCGCCGTTCCGATCGCCTGGTACGCCATGAGCGCGCGCCGCTACATGCACGAGCACAGCGTGAGCCGCGCCCAGATCGCTGAAGTCGCGGTCAAGAATCGCCGGCAAGCGGCGCTCAACCCTCTCGCCCAGTACCGCACCCCAGTGACTCTCGACGAAGTCCTGGCGCAGCGCATGATCGTCGAACCGCTGGGCCTGCTCGAGGTGCCGGGCCGCGCCGACGGTGCGGTCGCCCTCGTGATAACGTCCGAAGAGTTGGCGCAGAAGTCCGGCCGGCCGCATGTTCTGGTGCGCTCGCGCGGCTTCTATCACGAAGGCGAGCATCAGATTCCGGATCGCCACACCGACATGACGGACTATCAGAGCATTCGCATCGCAACCAAAACAGCTCTGGAGCGCGCCAATATCGGGCTCGACGACGTCGATGTCTTTCAGATCTATGCACCGTGCACAATCGTCGAGGTGATGGCGACTGAATCCATGGGGCTCTTTCCGCGGGGGAAAGGCTGGGCGGCCGCAGCCGATGGCCGTTCGGCCTTCGATGGCTCGCGTCCCGTCAATACGTCGGGCGGTCTCCTCTCGCGCGGTCATCCACCCGAAGCGACGCCACTTTACGACGTAGTCGAAGCCTGCATTCAGGTGCTGGGGCTGGCCGGGGAGCGTCAGGTGCCGAATGCGCGGGTGGGTATGACCGTGTCGGAGCTTGGCAATTACAACGCGGCCATCGCGCATATCCTGGAGGGGCGGCCGTGAGCGCTCAATCTCCGCGCATGCCGATCCTGAAGCGGGCGGGGCTCAGGCCGTTTCCGCCGCGCGTCTCCGCATTCACCCGTCCGTTCTGGACAACGCTTGGCGAGGGCCGGCTGATCACAACGGCCTGCCGCGCCTGCGGCCGGCTGACATTTCCACCCAAACTCGTTTGCCGCGGATGCTGGTCCGAGGACTACGATTGGCGTGAGTTGCGGCCTTCGGGCGTGCTCTACAGCTACACGCGCGTGCATGTTCTGCCGCGCGCCTTCGTCGCCGACGGGCTCTACGATTTCGCCATCGTCGATCTGGCCGATGGCGTTCGGTTGATGTGCCGCCTGCTCGGCGATCCCGCTCAGTTCGCCCCGGACATACCGGTCGAGATGGTGGTGGCGATGTATGACGACGGGCCCTTATTTGCGGCCCGCCCCACGGGGTAAGCGGTAGGTATTCCAGAAAACCTATCCGCCACATGGTTGGCACCCTGAGCGAACGCGAGCCAGTGCTCTCATCTATGCCGCAAACATTGACGCGCCGCTTCGCGAACCTACGACCCATTGCAACGAGTAGTCGGCGCCAGCACATCCTGCACGGTTCGCTTCGTGTCCAATCACTGGCTATTGCTGATCTAAAACTTTCGCGATCGCTAGCGATGCTGATATCCTGCCCTCAGTCATGACTGCGGGATACTCGCGGCGTCAAAAAACGAGGAAACGCAAACCATGTCCATTCTGGCGATCGGTGGTGCAGGCTTCATTGGGCGGCGGATGATCCCAATTCTGGCGAAGGCCGGCCATCACGTCACGTGCATGGATATCGATGTAGCAGGCGCGACGGCGGCGTTCGCGCCGCTCGGCGACAAGGTGAAGGTGGTGCGCGGCGACGTCACGCAATTCGACGACGTGATCGGCGCGGTACAGGAGTCGCGCGCGGAACGGGTGGTCAATCTCTCGTATTTCATCGGCGATCTCGCGCCGCATGTGGCTTTCAAGCTCGACATCCAGGGCATGGACAACTGTTTCGAAGCAGCCAGGCGCTGTAACGTCCAACACACGGTGTTTGCCAGCTCCGTGGCCGTCAGCGGCCAGCAATCGCATTTCGGCGAACGCATGGTCGACGAAACGGACGAGCGGCGCGGCGATACTCAGTACGCCGTCAACAAGATCATGAACGAATGGCAGGCGCACGACTATCGTCGCGCCTACGGTATGACGATCACCTGCATCCGGCCGGCCAACGTCACCGGCCCGGACAAGAAGTTCGGCTCGATCGACCACGTGAACTGCATGTGCGAGCCGGCGCGCGGAAAAGCCGTCGAATTCCCGCACGCAGATACGATGCGCAACATGATCCACGTGGAGGACATGGCCGAGGCCTTCGCCCGCGTGTTGCTCGCCGACAAGCCGAAGCAGACGACCTACAATTCCGGCGGCACGACAATCAGCCTCGGCGAACTGGCGACGCTGGTACGCGAGTTCCTGCCCGACGCCGATATCCGCTTCAAGGCGCAGACCTGCGGCCGTGCGACATCGGGGAACTACCTGATCGACAACCGCCGCCTGATCGAGGAGTTCGGCCTGCAATATAAGCCGTTGCGCCAGCGCGTGAAGGAGGTCATCAACGACATCCGCGCGAGCGAAGGCCTACCGCCGGTTGCGTGAAGCAGCCATCGCGTGACGCAGCCGTTGTGAGCTCAGCATCGCTGGCCAAGCCCGCAACGGTTCAAGTCTTTGTTGCGCCCCGCGTCTTCCAGTCACCGATCGCAGGCTTCGCCAACCCCAGGTGATGGCGCAACGTGGTGCCCGTGTATTCCTTCCGGTAGATGCCACGGCGCTGCAGCTCGGGGATCACGAACTTGACGAAGTCCTCGAAACCGCCGGGCTGGTGGGTCGGCCCGATGACGAAGCCGTCGCAAGCCGGCGCCGACCACCATTCCTCGATCTTGTCGGCGATTTCCTTGGGGCCACCGATCCAGGCCTCGCGCAGCAAGCCGCGGCCCGTGATCTGCATGAAGTCACGGACGGTCGGATTTTTCTTGCCCGCGCGCAGGACCCGGTCGCGCATCGACTGCATGCCGCCGAGACCTGTTAATTCGGCGTCGGTGAAGGGTTCGTCCAGTCCCTTCTTGGCGAAATCGTAGTTAAGCGCCTCAGACAACAGCGAGAGCTGGTCGATCTCGTTTGGCAACTTGTCGTAGGCCGCCTTCTTGTCCTCGGCCTCGGCTTTGGTTGCAGCACACACTGGATAGAACAGCGCGCAGATCTTCTGGCTCGCGGGATCGCGGCCGCACGCTGCAACGGCCGCCTTGGCCTTCGCGTACTCGGCCTTGGCCGTGCCCAAGTCGTGATAGACGACAAACAGCAATTCGCCCCAACGGGCCGCGAACGTCTGGCCCCGCCCGCTCATACCGGCTTGGATGACGACCGGATGACCCTGCACGGAGCGCGGCACGGTGAATGGGCCCCGCGATGCGAGAAACTTGCCCTTGTAGTCGATGCGGCGAACCTTGTCCGCGTGAGCATAGAGGTTGCGGGCCTTGTCGGCGACGATGGCGTCGTCGTCCCAGCTGTCCCAATGACCGAGCACGACCTCCATGAACTCGTCGGCGCGGTCGTAACGCATGTCGTGTTCGAGATGCTCGTCGCCGCGCCCCATGTTGCGCGCCTCGTTGTCGTTGACCGAGGTGACGACGTTCCAGCCGGCGCGACCCTTGGTCATCAGGTCGACGGTCTGGAACAGGCGCGCGACGTGGAACGGTTCGTAGTAGGTGGTCGAGTACGTGGCGCCAAGGCCCAGATGCTTCGTCACAGCCGCCATCGTCATCAGGCAGGTGACCGCGTCGAGCTTGACGCAGCGGATGCCATTTTCGACGGTGTGGGCATGGTCGCCCCGATACATATCCGGCATGGCCAAGCGATCGTCGAAAAAACCGATGTCGAATTTGCCGGCTTCCAGAACTCTGGCGATGTGCTGGTAGTACTCAGGCGAATAGGTGTCGGTGCGCGCGTCCGGATGGCGCCAGGCCGCCGGCAGCGTCGTACAGTTCTGAGCCTGCAGGAAGGCGACGAAATGAACTTGGCGCATGGCGATCTCGCTCGTGTTTGCAGACGAACCGTAGCTGTGTTTTTCACAGAGCTAACTTGGTCGAGGTTGTCTGCTATGACGTGGGTGGTCAAGGGCTACCCGACAGGACGACCCGGAGCCGACAACCGCGAACCGGCCGCTTGGTGGTTGACCAGTCTCTCGCTTCGCGATCAAGTCATGGCTCGGACACTGGCTCAAACGCTGGCGCGGGCCGCCGCGTGCCGGTAAATCGATCCTCCGAACGGAGAGCGTGCAATGAAGATCTGGTATCAATTGCTATCTTCTGAAACGGCGATGCGGGATGTTATTGCGGGCACGCAGGCCTTGGTCGATACGGCTGCCAGTCCCGGAACCACGGTCGAAGTGCGAGGCACCAAGGACGGCGCGCTCGGCGACGATTTCCGGCTCTTCTGGCACTATGACGCGCGCGAAGTCATCGACAACGGCTTGAGGATCCGGCAATCCGGCGGATATGACGCGTTCGTCATTGCCAATTCGCTCGATCCCGGGCTGACAGAATTGCGCGAGATCCTGGACATTCCGGTTCTCTCATTCATGGAGGTGTCCTGCTCGACGGCTCTAATGATGGGCGACAGTTTCGGCCTCGTCGTACCAAACGACAAGTTCGCCGCTCACTACAAGGAAATTGTCGTTCGCTACGGCATGCGTGACCGGCTGACCGGGATCGAGGCTTTGCCCTACGAGAACGTGCGGGATATCGGACCGGCCTTCAAGGCCGGGGGCGCGTTGCTCAAGCAGATCGAGGATGCGTGCCGCCGTGTGATCGCGACCGGCGCCGAGGTCGTGATTTGTCCCGGCCCCGCTGCGGCCATGATGGCGCAAGCAGGCATCCATGAGATCGACGGCGTGCCCATACTCGACTCTTACCGGCTACTCGTGAAGACGGCCGAAGCATGGGTTGCGATGAAGCGCCTTACAGGCGTGCACGTCAGCCGTCGCCGGCTTTACCGAACACCGCCACCTGCGCTACTCGAGCAGTGCGCGCGCGTCCGCAACCTGCCGCTTCTCAAGAGCTAGGTGCGCATCGGATTGCCGAGACTTGGATTTCTCTGACGAGAGCGTAATGGACACAAGTGACGGCGGTGTCGAGCGCAAGGTCTGGACCATCGCTGCGGCCTGCGCGTGCGGTCCATTGATGTCCGGACTCGACGCCACGATGGTCAATGTGTCGTTGGCTTCGATCGGTCAGGCGTTCCAATCGCCGTTGGGTACCATCCAGTGGGTTACGACCGGCTATCTGCTGGCGCTCGCGCTGGCGTTGCCATTGACAGGTTGGCTCGTCGACAGGGTTGGCGCGCGCCGGATTTTCCTCGGCTGCTTTGCAGGATTTATAGTCTGCTCGATGCTCGCCTCCAGCGCGACCTCGGCCGGCGCTTTGATCGCGTTTCGCGTGGCTCAGGGCATTGCGGGCGGGCTGCTGGCGCCGATGATGCAGATGATGATGGCGCGCCACGCTGGCCGGCAGATGGCGCGGGTCATCGGCGTTGCCGCAATGCCGGTTATGATTGGACAAATGCTTGGGCCGAGCCTCGGCGGCCTCATTCTGGCGTACCTGGACTGGCGGTGGATCTTCTTCGTGAACGTGCCGATCGGCATGCTTGCGATAGCGTTTGCATGGCACGTTCTGCCAGCTGACGAACCAACCATGCCGCGCCGTCTCGATCTCGCCGGGTTTGCTCTGATAGCGCCGGGGCTCGCGCTTTTGTTGCAAGGCCTTGCTGCCCTCGCCCATGGAGAATCAGGCGCAATTCTCAGTTTGGCGGCGAGTGCCGGTCTGCTCGCCGGCTTTGCAATCCATGCAACGCGTCGCCCCGAGCAGGCGCTGGTCGACTTGCGATTATTTCGAGGCACGACATTCCGCGCGGCGGCAGCCACGCAATTTCTCTCGCATGCGATCAATTTCGGCGGCCAGCTGCTGATTCCGCTATATTTCCTGAACGTGCGACAGCTCTCACCGGCGCATGCCGGCCTCCTCCTTGCACCGATGGCCCTCGGGTTCTTCTTCGCATTGCCGATCATGAGCCGCCTCAGCGAACGCCTCGGTGCCCGTGCGATTTCCGGCACCGGCGCGATGCTGGCTTTGGCGGGTACGTTGCCGTTTGCGCTGGCCGGCTCTGAAACACCATTGGCCGGCTTGAGCCTGGCGCTGCTCGTCAGAGGGTTCGGGATTGGATCGATCACGATCCCGTCTGCTGCCGCCGCCTACGCCTCCGTCCCGCGGGAAGCCCTTGGCCATGCGACAACAGCGATCAATATCTGCCAGCGCTTCGGTGGACCGGTCGCGACCGCGGGACTAGCGATCTGCCTGCAATTTGCAATCGCCCGCGCAACTGTTCCCGCGACGGGATACGCCGTCACATTCTGGGTGCTTTCGGCCCTTGCAGCCTTGGCCATGATCGCGGCATCTTACCTACCTGGGCGCCCGGCGGTGGACCGTTCCAACGAGGCTAAATGATCATGCGGGGATGACGCAAGAATCAGGAGACTGGCATGCAACTCAAACGCAAACTGTTGAGCGCAATGGTGGCCATTTTGGTAGCAGTCGGCGCCGCCAATCCGGCTTTTGCTCAGACTGCCGCCGGCTATCCGAACCGCCCGGTGACGCTGATCATCCCGTATGCCGCGGGCGTCAGCGTCGATCTCTTGTTCCGCGGTCTCGCCGAGATCGCAACCAAGCATCTCGGCCAGCCCATCGTCGTCGAGAACCGGGCCGGCGGCAGCGGTACGCTCGGCGTGGCGCAAATGGCCGCGACTGCCAAACCTGACGGCTACACGATTTGCCAGTCGGCGCTGCCGATGTTCCGTTTGCCCCTTATGCAGAAGTCGACGTTCGACCCGTTGACGGACTTCACCTACATCATGGTAGTCGCGGGCTATCAGGTCGGCGCCGTCGTCAATGCCGACAGCCAGTTCAAACGCTGGCAGGATGTCATCGAATTCGCCAAGGCCAATCCAGGCAAGCTCAAATACTCGACGCTCGGCGCGGCAACTACGCCCAACATGGCTATGGAAATTGCCAGCCGCGAGGCGCAAATTCAAATGACACACATTCCGTCGAAAGGCGGCGGCGAGTCGATCGCGGCGCTGCTGGGCAATCATGTCGACATGATCGTCGAGAGCCCGGCGTGGGCACCTATGGTGGTCGCTGGCAAGCTGCGCCTGCTAATGGTGCTTGGCAGCGAGCGTGAGCAACAGTGGCCCGATGTGCCGTCGATGAAGGATGTCGGATATGCCTACGTCTTCGACTCACCGACAGGCCTTGTCGGCCCAAAAGGCATGGATCCGGCCATCGTCAAGACGCTGCATGATGCCTTCAAAAAGGCGATGGACGATCCAAATGCAACTGAACTCTACAAGCGGATCCTGTTCAGCCGCCGTTACATCGACAGCGCCGGCTTCACAGCGCTTGCAAGCAAGCTGGTGGCGGACGAGCGCGACATGCTCGGAAAACTTGGCATGCTGAAAAAGGATTGATTGCGGGTAACATTGGTTTGGAGCAGCTTCACCTCATCGTGCCTTGGCGGGAGAAAATACAATGGCCTCGGACAACAAAGTTGTGATCGTCACCGGAGCGGCCAGCGGCATCGGCCTGGCAATGACCAAGGGTCTGCTCGAGGCGGGGCACGACGTGATCGCTGTCGACCGGAACGCTGCGGCGCTTGCGGCACTTGTGCAGCTGGCAGCAGGCCTGGAGGGCACCGTGGAAACGGTCGCGGCCGATCTGGCGCTCGCGGATAGTTTTGCACACATCACGGGTACGGCGCTGGTCAAATTCGGCCGGATCGATGTTCTGGTCAACAACGCGGGCATCGGCCAAGCGTCCGTGCAAAATGGCACACGCAAGCCGATCCGGTTCTGGGAAACCACGCCCGACCAATGGGGTCGCTTCATTGCAATCAATGCGGCAGCGCCAATCAATATGGCGCGCTCGGTCCTGCCGTATATGTTGGCTGCCAAGCGCGGCCGTATTCTGACCGTCACCACCAGTCTCGGGACGATGGTGCGCGAGGGTTATCTGCTCTACGGCTCATCCAAGGCGGCGGCGGAATCCGCGATGGCGGTGCTGGCGGCGGATCTGGCCGGAACAGGCGTGACCTCGAACGTGCTGGTACCCGGTGGCGTGACCGACACACCGCTTGTGGGGGAAGCCGGTCAGCGGGACAAAATGCTGAAACCCGCCATCATGGTGCCGCCGCTGCTCTGGCTGCTTTCGGACGAAGCGCGTGCGGTCAACGGCCAACGCTTCATTGCCGCCGACTGGAACTTGGGATTGCCCGCGCCTGAAGCCGCCAAGAAGGCCGGTGCGCCGATCGCCTGGCTCAGCATCGCAAGGATGCCAATCGAGCCAAGTTAATTTGCGACCAGCGGTAAGACTGCCGCTCTGCTCCAACTACCATCGGGGCGGATAGGGCATGCCGAGCGGCTGTCGCTCGACGCGGACACCGGCGCCAGGACCCAATCGGGGGCTCAAGCGGACGACGTTGACGGTTTGCGCCAAGTCCGGTGCGCCAGAATAATGGGCCTCGACGGTGCCGTCGCCGACCGCGACCGGCCGATCCCAATGGCCCAGCGCCACGTAGTCGACGCCAGTCCTGCGAAGGTCGGCTTCACTGATGCGCCAGGAGCGATGGGACTCGTCGGCCCAGTCCTCGGGCGGCACATAATGACCGTGCGCGATGATCACCTGCCAGCGCGTTTTGCGCGCCGCGACCTCGGGGAGCGGCGCCATGTCATGGTAGTTGCGATGCGGCCGGCCCAGGATTTCGAGGCCGAGTTCGTCCAGCACGATGCTCTCGGGGTGGGTATGGCCGATCACGAGGGCCTGCTCCAAACCGAGGATGCCAGAGCGATGAAAGATGCCGTCCGGCGTGGCTGGGTCGTGATTGCCCGGCAGCAACACGACAGGCATTCGGGCTTGCGCCAGCAAAGCGCCGGCTTGGCGCGCGATTGGCTCAGCGACGCGCCCATTGTCGAAGGTATCACCCGCCAGCAACACGACGTCCGCGCCGACAGCGTCGGCCGCCGCGAGCACATAACGAAGCCCTTCGAGGCCGTGATAGCGGCCCGGCTCGATGTCGTCGTCGATATGCAAGTCTGAACTGTGCACGAGCACGATTTCGCGATCGGCAGATCTCACGTCGCCCCGAGGCATCGTTCTCGAACCCTGTCCACAATGGAAATATCGCCGGCTGTCCGGAAGCTTGCCGCATCGGAGCGGCCCAAACAATGACCTCCTGGTGACACTGGACTTCCAATCGGTTTCGTGCGATATTTCTGTCATGACAGAAATTGAAAACAGGAAAACGCCCCTGCCTGCCGCCGTGCAACGGTTTGTCCTGCACTGGGGGGAAATGGGCACCGTGTGGGGTGTCAACCGCTCCATCGGCCAGATCCATGCGCTGCTCTACCTCTCTGAGCGCCCGTTGACGGCGGAAGACCTCGCCGACACGCTCGGGCTCGCCCGCTCCAATGTCTCCAATTCGCTGAAGGAGCTGCTGCAGTGGGCACTCATCCGGCGCGTCTCCGTGCTGGGCGACCGGCGCGATTTCTACGAGGCCGAAGGCGATCTTTGGGAAATGGTTGCGCGCATCGCCGAGGGCAGGAAATCAAGGGAATTGGACCCGACCCTCGCCATGCTCAAGACCTGCATGGCCGAAGCCGACGCCGACCGCTTCATGAGCGCCACATCGCGCGAGCGGATCGCCGCCATGCTGGCCTTCTCGCAGATGATCGACACCTGGGCGACCGACATGCGCCGGGTTCCCCGGGCGAAGCTCGCCGGCCTCATGAAGCTCGGCAGCGCCATCCTACGTTTCCTGCCGGCCAAAGTTTTCGGTGCTGCCCCCGAGACGCCGAAGCCGGCCGGATCGAAAATTTCACCTGACCTGTGAGGCCGTTTTTTTACATGGACGTTTCTGTCATGACAGAATTAACGGTTCAAATCGAAGAGCATCCTGCAGCAGGCCAGTCCAAAGCCGGTCTTGCCGATGAGCCGCTGCCGCACCACGACGACCGTTTTCGTCGCCTGCTCGGGCCGGACGCTTGGGGCTCGCTCCCCCGGGTTGTCCGCGACCGGTTCTCGAAAGTTCTGGCGCCCGCCGCAACCCGGGTTTTCGTTGGCACGGTCACCGAAACCACCCTGTCCGGAGCCGGCCGGATCCTGGCCCGGCTCGCGCGGCTCGTTGGCGGCCCGCTGCCCGATACGAACGGCGCCACGGGGCCAGCCACCGTCGTCGTGACGGAGGACGAAGAACTCGGCGGCCAGATCTGGACCCGTACCTACGCGCGGCCGGGCACCTTCCCGCAGACCATCAACTCGGTGAAACGTTTTTCGGGGCCGACAGGTCTCGAGGAATTTCTCGGCCGCGGCCTCGTCATGCGCTTGACGCTCAATGCGGAAGGCGGCGCGCTGGTGTTTCGCAGCGCTGGCTACGATCTCGTCTTGGCCAGCGTGCGCTTGCCCCTGCCGCGCGCGCTCACGCCTGGCGACTGCAGCATCACGCATCGCGCCGAAGGTGCGAGCCGTTTCAGCTTCACTCTGGCGCTCGATCACCCGTGGCTCGGGCGGCTTGCCTATCAGGTGGCGTATTTCGAGGAGGTCGCGTTATGACGGACTTGACGCTTTGGGCACTGGTCGCCTTGCAGATCGCGATGGGCGCCTTCGATACACTCTATCACCACGAATTCACGGAGCGGCTGGCATGGCGTCCGAACGCCGGCCAGGAATTGGCGCTGCATGCCGTCCGCAATGGTTTTTATGGGGCGATTTTCCTGACGCTCGCCTGGTGCGAACCGCACGGCCTTTTGGCTGCGGCGTTGCTCGTCGCGCTTGTCATCGAGATCGGCATCACGCTTTGGGATTTCGTCGAGGAGGACCTGACGCGGCGGCTGCCCGCCACCGAACGCGTCACGCACACGCTGCTTGCGCTCAACTATGGTGCCATCCTCTCGTTGCTCATTCCAATCCTGTGGGGCTGGGCGCACATGCAGACCGGATGGACGGCGGTTTCGCATGGCTACGGTAGTTTTCTGCTATCCGCCGCAGCACTGGGCGTTTCCCTGTTCGGCATCCGCGACTGGTTTGCGATGCGCCGCGCTGCGGCCTTCGTCACCACACCGGCAGCCTCGCTGGCTGACGCACTTCCGGACCACCAGCGCATCCTGATCACCGGGGCCACGGGATTCGTCGGCGAGCGTCTGTTGGCTGCGTTGAGCGCCAGTGGCCATGAGGTTACCGCCCTTGTCCGTTCGCCGGAAAAAGCTGCAAAGCTCGGCATGCCGATCAGGCTGATCACGAGCCTCGAGCAACTTCCGCCCGACACACGCCTCGACGCAGTGATCAATCTTGCCGGTGCCCCAGTCGCTGATTGGCCATGGACGCGCGCCAACCGATTCCGCATTCTGCATTCGCGCCTCAAGACGTTGCGCCGGCTCAATGCTTGGCTCGCCCGGTTGCATACGCCGCCGCGTGTTCTGATCTCCGCATCGGCCATCGGCTGGTACGGCCCTCAGGCCGACCCTGTGCTCGCCGACCAGATGCTGACGGAGCAAGCGCCTGCCGGCGACGGCTTCGCCGGGTTGACGTGCCGCGTCGTCGAGTCCGAGGCATTGCGGGCCTCCGCGCACGGCCTGCGTGTCGTCAATCTGCGCATCGGCCTCGTACTCGACCGGGCCGGCGGCGTGCTTGCCCGTATGCTGCCCGCCTTTGATCTGGGCCTCGGCGGACCCATGGGTTCGGGTCGGCAATGGATGAGCTGGATCAGCCGCGACGATCTCGTCCGCCTGATCGCGCACGCGGTCGTGACCGAAACCCTGGAGGGGGCCGTCAACGCAACCGCGCCCGCACCCGTTCGCGGCCAGGACTTCGCTCACGCGCTTGGCAAAGCGTTGAAGCGACCGGCTGTTCTCGCCGTGCCGGCCTGGCTGCTGCGCCTTGTTGGCGGGCAGATGGCCGAGGAGATCCTGCTCTCCGGTCAGCCCGTTACGCCGGCGAAGGCGCTGACCTCGGGCTTTCATTTCAAGCACCCAACACTTGCAACAGCCTTGGCATCGGCCCTTGGGCAACCTGCTGCCGATCCGTCAGTCACAGAACTGTCGGCGAAGGAGGCATCTGTTGCCGGTCGCGCTGCCCCACACGTTCATTCCCGCACGTCGGCGCGGAAGGATTTGGAGACGATTTTCCACCCGTCGTTGCCCTTCAGAAGCAGCAAGTAGTCGGTGAAATAGCGCGGCGGCAGCTGGCATTCGACCTTCACGAAAGCGGTCTCCGGCCCGCTCATATCGATGGATACGATGCGGTCGCGGCGCGTTAGACCTTTCGTTTTGCCCGAACCGCGGCTCGCGACCATCTCGAACCATTTCGCGCGCGGCAGATCGACGACGCCGCCGGGACCCATCGAATAGAGATGGCTCACCTCGTGGAAAGCAGCACCGAGCTTCTTGGTGTCGCCCTCATAGAGACCGTCGAAATAGGTCTGCACGACGCTTTCGATGGCCGGAATTTCGTTCGACATCAGGCGTGTCCCTTCTGCTCCAGGCGATTGCAAGCGTGACAATAGGTCGTTGATTTTATTGAATAATCAAGTTACGCTTTGGATGGACGCCGTACTCTGTTCCGTCCGATCATCGGAAGCGCTGCCCAAAACCGCGTCAACTGGCACGACTGTGACCACTGGAAGGCTCAACCATGTACCGTGCATCAGCCGCGCAGATCGTGATGTTCCTGATGTTAACGGCCGACGGGGCCCTGGCGCAATCCCGTTGGGACAATCGCTGGGACGACAACGCGCCGGCGGCAGCACCGCGTTATCTCAGACCCTGGCGCCAACCGGAAGATTACTCAGAGCCACCCCCGTGGCGCGGCCGCCAGAATTGGCAAGGCTCCGAAGACCGTGACCCGCGCCAGCTTGCGCCCAATCGACGGCCGCCGATCGCCAACGAGGACGATGACGAACCGCCCCAGCGCCGGCAGCGGACGGCCGGCCTCGAACAGCCGCGCGGCCAGAAAGTCATGGATGGCGGTCCACAACCGGATATCAGGCCGATCCCGCCACAGCGTGTCGCGTTCGTTGGCAAATACGCGCCGGGCACGATCATCATTGAAACATCGGGACGGCAATTGTTGCTGGTGACGCGGGTGGGTGAGGCGCTGCGCTATCCGATCAGCGTTGGCCGCGACGGATTCACCTGGACGGGCACCGAGCATATTTCTCGGATCGCCGATTGGCCGGACTGGCACCCGCCCGAGCAGATGCGCGAGCGCGATCCGAAGCTGCCTGAAAAAATGACGGGTGGACTGCGCAATCCGCTGGGCGCAAAAGCGCTTTATCTCGGCGATACACTTTATCGCATCCACGGTACCAACGATGCCAAAAGCATCGGCCACGCCTCATCCTCCGGGTGTTTCCGGATGCTCAACGGCCACGTCGTCGATTTGGCAAGCCGGGTCGGCAAGGGCACCGCAGTGGTTGTCGTGGATCGCCTACCGCGTGATGCGCTGAGGCCTTTCGAAGGCCCCGGTTACGGGCCCGACGGGCGCTCGCGCTATCGGTATTGACCGCGATGCTCACAACGCACCGCACTGCATCGCCGCACAGCATCAGCTGCACAGCATCGCCGTTTCCTTCCGCCGCAAACTTGGGTTAGCCTCATCCCAATCACAAATGAGATGGGGAGGTCGCCATGCGGCGGAAACTGATCAGTCGCGCGTTCGGTGCACGCGCAGCGACGACGTTTCTTGCGGGTGCACTCGCGGCCCTGACGCCGGCCGCCGCCCAGACGTCGGCCAAACCACCGAAGTCCGGCGGTATTCTCAACTTCGCCGTCGTCGCCAGTCCACCGAGCTACGATTGCCATGCCGAGATCACGTTCGGCGCTGTCCACCCGATCGCGCCGCATTACTCATTGTTGCTGAAGATCGACGGCGCGAACTTCCCCAAGATGGCAGGCGATCTCGCCGAGAGCTGGTCGGCCGCAGCTGATGGCCTCAGCTACACATTCAAGTTGCACAAAGGCGTCAAGTTTCACGACGGCTCGCCCCTGACCTCGGCCGACGTCAAGGCCACCTACGAGCGCATCATCCGGCCGCCTGCTGGCGTCACGTCGGTGCGCAAATCCTACTATGCGGATTTCGGCGACATCGAAACGCCCGACGACGCGACGGTCGTCTTCAAAATGAAATCGCCCGTTGCCGGCGTTCTCGAGCTGCTGGCGTCGCCGTTCAACTGCATCTACAGCGCCCAGAAACTGCAGGCGGGCGGGGGATACCCCGCCAAGGAAATCATGGGCTCCGGCGCCTTTCAGTTCGTCGAGCACGTGCAGGGCTCGCATTGGACGGCCAAGCGCTTCGACGGTTATTTCAAACCCGGCCGCCCCTATCTCGACGGCTTCAAGGCGTACTTCGTCAAATCGACCGCGGTCATCCCAGGCCTCCTCGGCGGCCAGTTCGACGCGGAATTCCGCTTCATCTCGCCGCCTGAACGCAACATGCTCGTCGAAAAGCTCGGCGACAAGGTGGCCGTGTACGAGTTGCCGCTGCTGGCTGGCAACATCTTCGTCTTCAACACCAAGAAGAAACCGTTCGACGACATCCGCGTCCGGCAGGCCTTGTCGCTGGCCATCGACCGGTGGAACGGCGGCGACAACATCGGCAAAATCTCCTCGCTGCGGTTTATCGGCGGTGTCAGCAGGCCCGGGTCGGCGATGGCACTTCCCGAAGCAGATCTGGTCAAGCTTCCGGGCTACGGCCGCGACCCGGAAAAGGCGCGCGCCGAAGCAAGACGCCTCCTGAAGGAGGCGGGCCAAGAGAACCTGGAATTCAAGTTCCTCAATCGCTCCGGCATCGAGAGCTATACGACGGGCGGCATCTACGCCATCGACCAGTGGCGGCGCGTCGGCCTGAAAGCGACGCACGAGCAGCTGGAGACGAAACTCTATCTGGACAATCTCGCGACGGGCAATTTCGACGTCGCGATGGAGTTCATTTCGGATTACCTCGACGATCCCACGCAGAACTTCGTCAAGTTCCTGTCGAAGAAACTGTCCCCGCTCGGCTACTCCGGCCACGAGGATACGAAGATCGACGACCTCTACCAGAAGCAGCAACGCACGCTCGATCCCGTTGCACGAACGGTCATCGTACGCGAGCTCGACAGCTACGTGCAGACGACAGCCTATTCGGTGCCATTCCTGTGGACCCAGC
The DNA here is from genome assembly GCA_025353015.1 of Hyphomicrobiales bacterium. Classification (GTDB taxonomy): domain Bacteria; phylum Pseudomonadota; class Alphaproteobacteria; order Rhizobiales; family Hyphomicrobiaceae. Next base: position 26,303 of record JANXRM010000293.1, on the reverse strand, counting down.
GCATCGTCGTGATGCCGAAGAAGGTGCAGGGCTGGGGCATGACACCATCGCATTACCTGTCGCAGGACCTGGTGGATGTGTGGCTCGACCAGTGACACCTGCGCGGGAAACAGCAATCGAGGACGACGACCGTGCCGCACTCGCCCACAGACATCCGTCGCGCCGTCGTGGCCCAAAAGGCCCAGGTCGCAAAACTGTTCGATGAATTGCGTGCCGGCAGCCTCGACAAATCGGGGCTTGGCGTCACGCGCGATACCTACGGCGCCGGTGAGCAATTCGGCTATCGCGTCATCGAGGCGCACGCGCGAAGCCTGGGCTTGGAGCTGCAGCGCGACCACGCCGCCAACCTCTACATGACGCTGCCCGGACGCGATCGCGCCGCACCGCGCCTCATGACGGGATCGCATCTGGACTCCGTCGGTAACGGCGGCAATTTCGATGGCGCGGCCGGTGTCATCGGCGGGCTGGTTGCGCAGCAGGCGCTAAAGACGCTCGGGCTCACACCTGCATGCGACGTCACGACCATGGCCATCCGGGCTGAGGAAAGCGTGTGGTTCGAGGTCTCCTATATCGGCAGCCGCGCGGCGTTCGGCGTGCTGCCCGACGGCGCTCTCGACGCCCGCCGCGTCGACACCGGCCGCACGCTCGCGGAGCACATGACAGAGTGCGGCGCCGATGTTGCAGCCGTCCGCGCACGCAAAGCTCACCTCGCGGCCAGAGACATCAAGGCGTGGGTTGAAATTCACATCGAGCAGGCGCCGCAGTTGATCGAAGCGGGCGTTTCCGTCGCCATTGGCACCGGTGTACCCGGAAACTTCCGCTATCCCGAGGTCAGGATCCACGGCGAATGGGCGCACGTCGGCTTGCCGCGACGGTTCCGCCACGATGCCGTGCTGGCCGCCAGCGATTTCGCACTCGGCCTGGACGAGATCTGGCAAGGCGAGGACGCCGCGAAACGGCCAATGGCCTTCACGATCGGGCGCTGTTTCAGCGATGCGAGCGAACATGCGCTGACCAAGGTCGCGGGCCTGATGACGCTGTCGCTCGATGTCCGCGCTTACGACAAGGCCCACCTCGCCGGCTTGGAACGGCGCATTCTCGGGCTCACCCGTGCGATCGAGGCCAAGCGCGGTGTGCGCATCGATCTGGGGGCCCGCGCCTCGGCCGAGGTCGCCCCCTCGAACCCGGCGCTGTTCTCGGCCTTGACCGGCTCGGCTAACGCCATGGGGCTCAAATCCATGCCGCTGGCGAGCCCGGCCTCGCACGACACCGCCACGTTCACAGTCGCGGGTGTGCCTTCGTGCATGCTGTTCGTGCGCAACGCCAACGGCAGCCACAACCCGCACGAGGCCATGGAGATCGACGATTTCCTGGATGCCGCCACCGTGATGACGCACTGGCTGGCGGGTGCGGCCAGCGCGTGACCCTCAATTGATGTAAACGTTGGGCGTGTGGCGTTTGCGGCCGATCCAGGCCAGGCCGAGCCCGAGTACGCCCACCACGGCCCACGCCGGCAGCCGGACCAGGCGTTGCCCGCCAAGCTCCCAGGCGAGGGGGTGCAGCCTCCCCAACAGGGCTTTGAAACCGGCCAGGCTTTGGGGATGCAAGGCCTGCCAATGCTCGGCCATCGGCGTGAGAACCAGGCCCGAGCCACCGGCCAGCGTGCGCGTTCCATCATAGACGAGAGCTACCACGGCGATCAGCAGCAACGGCCGGGCAATAACCCGCAAAACCGCACACACGGCAACGCGCACAGGGTGAAAAAACAGAATAAGAACGAACAATATCAATGGAATGATGGCTACGGCATGCACAATCAAGAAGCTGACGATATTACCGAGCATGATCTTCCCGACTGGCGCTAACGCTGACTACTGCAACACCTAGCCCGCCCGCCCCTCAGCATCAAGCAGGAGCCTGGATTGACCCGTTGATTTTCGGAACAATACCTCTGCGATGCCACATGCATCACATGGCTCCGTGTGCCAGTGGTGCTGATCGACAGTGGTGCTGATCGACAGTGGTGCGGGCAGTGGCAGCCGTCCGAGGGATCGCCTAGCATTGGCGAGCCGATTGGGTCCATGCCTTACCGAACGTGCCGGGCAACGCTCAGGAAACGCAAAATGCGGTTCATACGATTTGGTTTCGTCTTGCTCACCTGCGTCTTGGTTCTGGGTCTGGTGGCCCTCGGCAGCGGCCCCGCATTGGCCGAAAAACGCGTTGCCTTGGTCATTGGCAATGGCGCCTATGTCCATGCTGGCGCGCTCGCAAACCCGGCCAACGACGCAACCGACATGATCGCCGCCCTCAAGGCCAACGGCTTCGACGTCGTGGCGTCGCTGGACGCTGGCAAGGCTAAGCTTGATCAGGCCTTGCGCGACTTTACCGAGCGGCTGACGGGCGCCGACGTTGCGCTGTTCTTCTACGCCGGTCACGGGTTGCAGGTCGGACAGGAGAACTACATTGTTCCCATCGACGCCAAACTCGAGCGCGAGCGCAATCTCGAATTCGAGGCTGTCAGGCTCAATTTCGTGCTGCGCCAGATGGAAATCGACCGCGAGGGCAAAACCTCGATCGTCATCCTCGATGCATGCCGTGACAATCCGCTGGCGCGCAACCTCGCCCGATCCATGGGCACCCGCTCCGCCGCCGTTGGCCGTGGCCTCGCTGCCGCTGCGACCGGGCTTGGCACCTTCATCGCCTACGCCACCCAACCCGGCAATGTCGCGCTCGACGGTGCGGGGCGCAATTCGCCGTTCACGTCGGCACTCGTCCGGCACATGGGCTTCCAGGGCCGCAACCTGCCCGCCACCATGATCGAAGTCCGCAAGGACGTGGTTGCGGTGACCGATGGCAAGCAGGTGCCATGGGATCATTCGGCATTGACGGGGGATTTCTTTTTCAAGCCGGGCACGGCGGTGGCGACGACAGCGGCACCGGCTCCAGGCTCGCCCGCCGACGTCGCAGCGCTGCAGGAGCGGCTGAAGAAGCTCGAGGATGATGCGAACAAGCGATCTGGGAGCGGGGCCAGTGCTGCAGCCGGAGCCAGTCCGCTCCCCCCGATTCTGCCCAAACCGCCGGCCAAGGCGCCGACGGCCTTCACGATCGATCAGGATGTCTGGATCGATGGCACCATCATCAGGCAGTCGAACCAGCCGAACGTCGAGGCTTGCCGCGCCGGCTGCGAGAGCGATGTGCGCTGCGTCGGTTTCCAGCACGGCAAGAAATTGCCGCAGATGGGGATGTGCCAACATTTCGACAGCATCGCGCTGCGACGGCAAGACTCGGGGTGGCGTTCGGGGGTGAAGGCGCAATCGGCCGCGCCGGAGCTAGCCGCCAAGGCCGAAATCGTGCTGGTGCCGCCTGAAATGCTTGGTGTGAGACCCGACCGAACCGAGAACGGTTTCGATATCTATGAAGGCTGGTTGCTGGACGGCCAGGTGATCAAATTCGTGGCATCCGATTCCAGCGCCGGATACGCCGTGGTGTGCCGCAATACACCGGGCTGCCGTGGCGCCACTTACCGGCCATTTGAAGTCCGGGAGTTACAATGTGAAGCCATGAGTACCATCAATACCGCGAAGAAGGCCAGTTTCCGCCCGTCGAACGCACCGAATTCCATCGCTATTCTGAAATCGAATTAGCCTCGCGCGAGTTGCAGCCATCATCCGCACTCGGCGTCAGGGTGCACGACGCCAAGATTGACGCGGAATGATAATTGTGGGCTGAAGCGCCGCAACACAGCGGCCGGACGTCGGACGCTCGGCGTTAAACCAACCTCAACGCCAACTGCACCGGCTTGAACGAGCTGCGGTGATGATCGGTCACGCCATGACGGCGCAGGGCGTCCTGATGCTCGGGCGTGCCATAGCCTTTGTGGCGTTCGAAGCCGTACATGGGAAACTGGCGCCCCAGGTCCACCATCAAGCGGTCGCGCGTCACCTTGGCGATGATCGACGCCGCCGCGATGGACAAACACCTGCCGTCGCCTTTGACAATCGTACGGTGCTCCATGGCCAGCTTCGGCGCGCGGTTGCCGTCGATCAGCACAAGCTTCGGTTTGACGTCGAGCGCTGCAACCGCCTGCGCCATCGCCCACATCGTGGCGTTGAGAATGTTGTCGCGGTCGATGCGCTCGACGCCGGCGATGCCGATCCCCACATGCGCTGCCGCCATAATGCGCGGAAAGATCGCCTCCCGCTCCTCCGGCAGCAGAACCTTCGAATCAGCGATGCTCAGCGGAATGCGGTCGGGATCGAGAATGACCGCTGCGGCGACAACCGGCCCCGCCCAGGGCCCACGCCCCGCCTCGTCGACGCCAGCCACCGGGCCATGGCCCAGTTGCAGCTCGTTCGCTTCCAGTTCGAATGTCGCCTTGATCGTCATCTGACTGGTCCCATCCGAGTTGCATATCGCCGGATTCGGGGCGGCCTGTCAAAAATCAAGCTGCCCCATAATTTTTCCCACCCGCCGATCAACGGCACGCTCGTGGCGCCAGGGGCACTTCAATGGCGCACGTACGTGGAGAACCACGCTGCAGCCCGTGGTGGGCGGAGATCGGAAGCAACGCCACCAATCTGGTCCTGGGTTTGCCCCGCAAACATATCGGAACAATCCGCTTGGTGCGAAATTCCGGTAGCGACCACGCCAAACGCCGCTAACCCAGGACCAATCCAACCGGCGGGATTTGCATTGCTCCTGGACCTCGTCTGCCCCCCAAATGGGCATCGCGTCACACCCGTTTGCCCCCGAGCAAATGACCTGCTAGAAGGGCGGCGCCCGATCTGCTTCAAAGCGCTGGACCGTCGTGTCCGGCCGCGGACAGGACGGGCCAGGACCTCCGGACGGCGCACCACGCCAGAGAAGGCCCACGACCACGCTCCCTTCGTCTATCGGTTAGGACGTCAGATTTTCAATCTGAAAAGACGGGTTCGACTCCCGTAGGGAGCGCCATGATTCCAAAGGATATTTTCCAGAACATGTCGCCAATCTGAAAAATTGTCTGACCTCCTGTTCCGAAAAGCGTGCATCCGTCTTAAGTCAGTCCTGTTGAACGAGCTGCCGGCGCTTGCGTGCTAGGCCTCGGCGCGCTTCAACGTGATCAATCGACCACGCTTCTGCGCTGCGACAGACATCCCCCGCGCGGCGGATAGCGCCGCGAAAGGACGTGTGCGAGCTTACGGCACAAATGGAGGCTCGATGCGAGATATGTCGGAAGCGGCTTTGCACGAGACGATCGGTCTCATTTATGATTGCGCGATCGATCCTTCGGTCTGGCCAACGGCGCTGGAATCCATGTGCCGGCACGTCGATGCGTGCCAAGGTTCGATAAGTGTGCTTGACACGACCCGTCGCGAAATCAGGTTCGCCACCGAATGGACGTCGTCGCCGGACTGGCCCAAGTGGCGCAAGCTGCTCGACGAGAAATACGCGGCGTTGATGCCCTTCTTTGGGCTGATGCAACAGTTCGAGATCGGTGAAGTCCGGAACACGGCGCAGATGGCCGAAATGATCGGCCTTCAGAACGTCTATGAGCACCCGTTTTTCAAAGAATGGGCGTTGCCATCTGGACGTAAGGATACCATCGGCAGCGTCGTTATGAAGAAGTCTGATCGCGTTGGAATATTTGCCATGCACACTCCGACGAGCCGAGATCTGGTCGGGCCCCGCGAGTTGGCAATCGGCGCTTTGCTCGTGCCGCATGTCCGCCGTGCCGTGACGATCGGCGATCTGCTGGATCAGGCGACATCAAAAGCACAGACATTGCAGGCCACGCTGGACACGGTCAGCGCCGCGGTTGTCGTAACCGACGCCGACGCCCGCGTGGTGCATTGCAATGCGGCCGGTGACGCGCTGTTGCGTAGCGGCGCATTGATCGATACCGAGGACGGCCAGTTGCGCACCCGGCAACTGCCGGCAACCAGGGCCTTGCGCACCGCAATCGTCCAATCCGAAGACCCCGTGAACAAGTTGGGTGCCAACGGGATCGATGTGCCGCTCAGGAGCCGCAGCGGCGGTCCGGCCATCGCACATGTTCTGCCATTGCAGCAAGGCCGGCGCCAGCGCGACTGGGGAACCCGCGCAACGGCCGCGGTATTCGTTTCGCCCGTGCAATACAGCCTGCCGTCGGCTGCCGCGCTGACGGCGCTTTATGGCCTGACCGCGATGGAAGCGCGCGTCCTCATGCAGATCGCTGAGGGTCGCAACCGCGCCGAGGCGGCGGCCACGCTCGGCATCGCCGACAGCACTGTCAAATCACACCTCGAACGTGTCTTCAGCAAGACCGGCGCCAATGATCAGGCGGCTCTCGCCCGGCTGTTGCGGGATCTATCAGCGCCGATCCGTAAGGCCGATTAGTCCGCAGGGGCATGTCGATGCGATGCGACCCTAACGTTCTTTGAATTCTCCGCCGTGCGGTGGAAGACGGGGTTGTGATCCTGGCAGTCAAGTTTGGTGATCTTCTGTTCCGATCGAGGCTGCGGCTTGAACCGTCGCTCCGAAATCGCTGAGGGAGGTCGCCGGCAACTGGCTCAACGAGCTGCCACTTGCGCGCAGAATGCGGCTCTTCGTCGCGATCGAGATCCTTTTGTTGATGCTTGCGACCATCATCCCGGCGGTTCGCCAGCACCATCACGCTCATCGGGTTGCGGTCGCCGCCTTTCTCACGTCACCCATGCGCGTGAACGGGTTCGGTCTCTGCCCGCTTTGTGCCAAACCGAAAATCGGAGAGCGGCGATCAAGCGACTGCCACAGCTTGGGACTATGGACGTTTCCTGCGATGGCGCAGTCCGACCGGTTGCAGTACGCGGCAATCACGTTAAATTTGCTTTTGCTTCGAGCGCGCGCAGGCGCCATGCATGATGTCTCGCGGGCTGCACCTGTGCGTGGCCGGATGGCGTGGACGCATCGAGATTGCGCCACGCGGGGCCGGAATTTGCCGCTATCTGGGCGCTGAGCAGGAGCCATCACAATGAGCGACCCGATCCGGGTATTTGCCGAGCACGTGAGCCGCACGCACTACGAGGATCTGCCCGAGACGGCCGTCCGCGCCGCACGCATCTTCATCCTCGATACCCTGGGCGTCGGGCTTGCCGGCACCAACGGCCCGCGCGTTCGCGAGCTGATCGAGGCATCGGCTGCGATGCTGGGCGAGGGGACGGCGCAATGCTGGGGGCACCGGCGGTCACTATCGGCGCCGGGTGCGGCTATGGTCAACGGCTACCAGATCCATAACTCCGAATTCGACTGCGTGCATGAGGCGGCCGTCATTCATCCCGTGACGGTCTGCCTTGCGGCCGTGATGGCGCATGCCGATCGTATCGGCGGTGTCAGCGGGCGCGATCTCGTGACTGCGGTCGTGTTGGGCGTCGACGTGGCGTGCCATCTCGGCGTTGCGACGACATCAGGCCTGCGCTTCTTCCGTCCCGCCACAGCCGGCATCTTTGCGGCCGCGGCTGGCCTTGGAAGCGTGCTCCGCTTCGACGCCGGCCGTCAGCAGGCTCTGTTCGGCCATGTCTACGGCCAGCTGTGCGGGACCATGCAGCCGCATACCGAGGGCTCGATGTTGCTGGGTCTGCAGATTGGTTTCAATGCGCGCAACGCACTGATCGCGGCCGATCTCGCACAACGCGGCATTCCAAGCATCGAGAACACCCTCGAAGGGCCGTTTGGTTACTTCGGCATGATCGAAGCCAAGGGCGACATGGCGCGCGTGCTTGGCGATATCGGCAAGCTCTGGCGGATAACCGAGGTTGCGCACAAGCCTTTTCCGAGTGGGCGCGCCACACACGGCATGCTCGACGGCTTCATGGAGCTGCAGGCCGCGCATGGGTTCAACGCCGCCGAGATCGACAGTGCGGAGGCCCGGATTCCGCCACTCACCCACCATCTCGTCGGCCGGCCTGTTATCGACGACATGTCTCCCAACTACGCGCGCCTGTGCGGTTCTTATGTTTCGGCCCGGGCGCTGCTGAGCGGACGGCTCGGCATCGACGACTTCAGCGACGAGCGTCGCTGCGATCCCCAGACGCTGGCGCTCGGCCGGCGCATCAAGGCCGTCGTCGACGGCAATCCAGACGCGAATGCGCTGACGCCGATCACAGTGGTCGTGCGGTTGAAGGATGGCCGCGCGCTGTCGCGAACCATCGATACAGTCTACGGCAATCCGGCGAAGCCGATGACACGGGAGGCCCATCTCGCCAAGTTCCGCCATAATTTCGAGACCGCGCTGCTTCCGTTGCCGCCTGACAACTCGGATCGCCTGATCGAGATGCTGGATGCAATCGAACACCTCGGCGACGTGCGCGAGATCGGCGCGCTACTTGTTCCGTCCGTCTGAGTGGGACGAGGGACGTGGCAGTCGCATCGGCATCACGGGCTGCCGTCGTCAAGGGAAACCGCAACTTGCGCATAGCGCTCTCGTACATCCGTCGGAACTTTGATGAAGGCATCGACCTGGAGGCACATCAATGCAGATCCGCCGGTGTTCGCGCACGTGCCCGCCGGTAAAGCCAAGTTGCTCGCCGTGGTCAGCAAGTCGCGGCGCCCTGATAATCCCGACACGCCGCGACTACAGGAAATCCACCCCTCGATCAACGTGACCGTCTGGTTTTCCATTTTAGCGCCTGGCGGCACGCCGGAGCCAATCATCGCCAAGCTGGCTGCAGCATTCAATCAGGTATCAGGTGACGCAGAGATCAGGAAACTGCTGCTCAGCTTCGCTATGGTTCCCAACGCCGGCTCGCCGGCTGAGCTCGCGGCACTCTTGCGTTCAGATTACGACAAGTACAGCCAGATCATCAGCGCGTTCAACATCCGCGCCGAGTGAGTGCCCACGAACAGTCGAGCAAACGCGCTGCATTGAGACGTTTTCGCATCGATCGGAGCGCTGGCAAGCAGAGCGCTGGTCGCTCGCCAGTCGTTTTTACAGAACTGCCCATTTTTCAGAGCCATGCAATGGCGCGATCGCCCAGCGGCCGTTCCTGTTGCCCGGTACATCAGACAGCCGTATAGCCGCCGTCGATCAACAGGTCAGAGCCAGTCATGAAGCTCGAAGCGTCACTCGCGAGATAGAGGGCGGCGCGGCCGATCTCGTCGACCTGACCAAGGCGGCCGATTGGATGTTTCGGGACCGAGTGCGCCCGGGCGTCGGCCATGCTCCCATACCGGTGAGAGACGCGCTCAGTCTCAATGGCGCCGGGCGACAACGTATTGACGCGAATGTTATCGCGGGCGTGGTCGACGGCCATCACCTTGGCGAGCTGGATGAGCGCGCCCTTGGTTGCACAATAAACGCCGCGTCCGGCCGCGCCGACACGGCCCATTTGCGAGGCGATATGAATGATACTGCCGCCACCCACGCCGGCCATGTGCGGAATAACAACGCGGCTCATCAGATAGGCGCCGGTGAGATTGATGGCGATGGCCCGGTTCCAGTCGGCAGGGTCAAGCTGGGTGATCGTGCCGTTCGGCTCGCGCATGGCGGCGCCGTTGACGAGGACGCGGGGCCCACCGTGCGCCGCGATTGCGGCTTTGACAGCATCGGCGATGCTGGCCTCGCTCGTGACGTCGCACCGGTGCGCCATCGCTGTGCCGCCGGATTTCTTGATGAGGGCCATTGTTTCGCTTGCGGCGGCTTCGTCGATGTCCAGGCAGGCGACTTTCGCGCCAGCCCCCGCGAAGGCCAACGCGATGGCCCGGCCGATGCCGAGCGCCGCGCCGACGACGATGGCGGACTTACCGTCCAGACGGAAAAGATTGTCGGTCATCGAACTCGCTCCATTGACCTGCTGACCTGCGCTGCGACGTTTTGTTGTCACGAGATGTTTCGTTGTCGAACGTCAATGACGGACATGACGCCCTCGCGTCGGTAATCGTTTTTTGTCCGGCCTAAGCTCGCATACGAACGATCGGCTTACGTGCCGCGGACGCCGGGATAGATGCCGGGGTTGTAGAATTTCCGCAGTTCGTCGATCTGATCGGGCGGCGGCGGTGCGTAGGAGCGCACACGGCTCGCGAAGCGCCCGCCCATGACGCGCGACAGGCCGACGGCCATTTCGCCAGCTTTCACCAACGCCGTGATGCCGTTGAGAATGGGCAGGCCACCGCCGGCCTCGTGTTTGTCCGCGTGGGCCAGCAGGGCCATGACCACGCCGCCGGCGGCAATGACGACCTCGGCGCCGGCTTCTGCGTTGGCGGCTGCGGCCCGGTCGAACTCGGCGGCAAGGCGGTCGCAGATTTCTTTGTCCTCGAAGGCGGCGGAGAGATCGAGAAGGCGCTCGACCTGCATGCGACTGACGGCCGCCAAACGTCCTTTCAGTCCGTACCGTTCAACGTTTTCGACGATGCGCGGCGTGAATTTCGAATTGATCGTGACGAGTGAGAACGAGGCGCCCATCATGCAGGCAAGATGCAGCGAACTCTCGCAAAGGCCAAGGACGGGAATATTCGCGAATTCCCTGGCCTCACGCAGCCCGGGATCGCAAATGATTCCGATGAGGAACGCATCGAACTTGCGCTCCATGGCGATATGCACGTTATCCAGAACCTCTGCTGTCTCCAGGAACTCGAGGTAGCGGTATTGGTCGCCCGCGCCGCCGGTCTTCGTCAGTCCGTGGACTTCGATTTCCGTTCCGGGCGCCTTCACCTTATCGAGCACTTGCCGCAAGGCTTTGGGGTAGTTGCCCCACGAGTTTCCCTCACGCGTCATGCTCTGGTACCACAGCTTCATGCCCGACCTCGTTTCTGGCCCTCAGTTCATGTGAACTCACGTTATGTCCAGATGCAATGCTCGATCAAGCGACCCGTGCCGAAGCAACACTTGCAGGGCGCCAATGAAACCGCGCGGCGCTCATCTCATGTATTCGCTTGGCCTTGACCAGGTTCGCGAACTAGAGTTCGGGGACGGCACTGGAGGGGTGACATGCGCACGTTGCTTTCGGCTCTCGGTTCGCTCGGCCTTGCTTTCGCTTGGGCGTTGCTCGCGCCTTGTTCACTCAGCGCACAAACATGGCCGGAAAAGCCCGTTAAAGTCATCGCCGCCTATCCTCCTGGTGGGACAGTTGATGCTCTGGCGCGGGCGGTTGCGCCGCATCTGCAGCAGCGTCTGGGGCAAAGCGTGTATGTCGAGAACCGCACCGGGGCGGGCGGGACGATTGCCGGAGACTACGTCGCCAAGTCGCTGAAGGACGGATATACGGTTCTCGTCGGTGCCGTGGGCAATATCTCGTCGGCTGGTTCGCTCTATAAGGCGTTGCCCTATGATCCCGTGCGCGATTTGGCGCCCGTGATGCTCGCGACGCGCGTTTCGAACCTGCTCGTTGTCCATCCAAGCCTTGGCGTAAAAAGCGTTGCCGAGCTGATCGCCAAGGCGAAAGCGCAACCCGGCAAGCTGGCCTATGGTTCCGGTGGCGTTGGAACGTCACTGCACCTGGCAGGTGAGCTGTTCAAGCTCATGGCGAAGGTCGACATCGTGCACGTTCCCTACAAGGGGAGCGGCCCGGCGGTCGCGGATCTCGTCTCGGGGCAGCTGCTGTTGGCCGTCACCGACACGGCGATCCTCGAGCACGCCAAGGCGGGGAGTGTCGTGATTCTGGCCCAGACGGCTGGCGTCCGCCTACCCCAGATCAAGGACATCCCGACGCTCGCGGAGTCGGGCGTTGCCGGCTACGATGCCGTAAATTGGCAGGGCTTCTTCGTGGCCGCAGGGACCCCGGCGCCGATCGTCGCGCGGCTCAACGCCGAGCTGGTGGCAATATTGAAACTTGATGACGTGCGTGCGCGTCTCGAAGGTTTGGGCTTAGCGCCCACCACGTCGAGCCCGGAAGAGTTCGCGCAATTCATCGCAGGTGACGTGAAGCTCTGGTCCGATGTGATTGCAAAAGCCGGCATTACGGCCGATCAGTAGGTACGCGGTGATGTCATCGCCGTCCCCAAGCAGTATCGAGGCTGCTCAAGCAGACAGGCCGCACACCTAGCCAGCGTCCGCACCACCTCAATCAAGTCGAACGCGTTGTCTTCCAACTGTCCGCGAACCATGTTAGCGGTCGATCCTCCGCCGCGCGTCGGCTGACAACAGGAACGTAAAGGGAACCGACCATGGATGCAAGCCTCATCAACATCATCGTATCACTGATCAGCGGTGCCGCCGGTGGCAACATTGCGGGCTCAGTTTTGAAAAACCTCAGCCTCGGTACCTTGTGGAACTCGGTGGCCGGCATTGTCGGCGGCGGGCTTGGCGGCAAACTCCTGGGCATTCTCGTTCCGTCGCTCGGCGCGGTTGCCGCCAGCAAGACGGGCGGGGCTGGCATCGATATCGGCGCCATCATCGGACAGATGGCGGGTGGCGGCGTTGGCGGTGGCGCGCTCATGGCCATCATCGGCGTCATTCGCTCCATGATGGCGAAGTAATACGGACGCTCCACCGTTGGCAGAAAATAGAGGGCGCGATGGAGCAGTCGCGCCCGAAGCATATTGTTCGAGCCGGCAACGATTTGTAATTCGCGGTCGGACCACCAAGTTGCGCGCCGTCCGCGGCGTAAGCGCTGCCGGAGCGCAGGACACCATCGTTCGCGTCATCGCCAAACCCGGCCTGCCGCAGAACCTCGCGCACGCGCTGCCCCCCGCGCGGGCGGTGGCGATCCGGCCGCAAAAATGGGCGCCATTGAACTTGATCGGCGTGCCCGCCACGCGCGGCACCTCCGCCACCAAGACGGCGCCGGATGTCAAAGTTTGAGCTGCGATCGGCCCTTCCGCATTCATTGACTTTTGCGACCAGATGCACGCCTCATGCGTTAAGCAAAAAAATATAGAAAAGTGAGGGAGGTCGTTATGTACAGATTGTTCGTGGTGACAGGGGCAGCAATCGCATTGTTCGCGCCAGTAGCGTGGTCACAACAATCGGGTGGCACACTTCGGATCACGCATCGTGATAACCCGGCCAGCCTGTCGATCCATGAGGAAGGCACGAACTCGGTTCTGACGCCAAGCATGGCACTTTTTAACAATCTGGTCGTCTATGACCAGAACGTGAAGCAGAACACCATGAACTCTATCGTGCCCGAGCTGGCGACGGCATGGAGCTGGAACCCGGATGGCACGAAGCTCGCCTTCAAGCTGCGCGAGGGCGTCAAATGGCATGATGGCCGTCCGTTCACATCGGCCGACGTGAAATGCACATTTGATCTCCTGCTCGGCAAGTCCGAGGACAAGTTGCGGCTCAATTTCCGCGCCGGCTGGTATACAAATGTCCTCGACGTGACGACCGACGGCACCTCTGGGGCAGTGCTGCATTTGAAACGGCCGCAGCCATCGATGCTGGCGATGCTCGCGTCCGGATATACGCCCGTCTATCCCTGCCACGTGCCAAGCGCGACGATGCGCACCAATCCGATCGGCACCGGGCCCTTCAAGCTCGTCGAGTTCAAGCGCAACGAGTCAATCCGGCTGGTGAAGAACCCCGACTACTGGAAGCCCAGCCGGCCCTATCTGGACGCAATCGATTTCACGATCATCCCGAACCGGTCGACCGCGATCCTGTCCTTTGTCGCCGGCCAGCATGACGTCACCTTTCCCTATGAGATGACGATCCCATTGATCAAGGATATCAAAGCACAGGCCCCGCAAGCGACCTGCGAGGTCACAACGACCAATGTGTCCACAAATCTGCTGGTCAATTTCGACAAGGCGCCCTTCGACAATGCCGAGGTCCGGCGAGCCATGGCGCTAGCACTGGACCGCAAGGCTTTCACCGATATTCTTTCCGAGGGCCAGAACGCTGTCGGCGGCGCCTTGCTGCCAGGGCCTGAAGGGATCTGGGGCATGCCCAAGGAGGTCCTGGAAACGATCCCGGGTTTTGGCGCCGATGTCAGCAAAAACCGAGAAACGGCCCGGGCGATCATGAGCAAGCTCGGTTATGGCCCGTCGAAGAAGATCCAGGTCAAGGTTTCCACGCGCAATATCCCGACCTATCGAGATCCGGCCGTCATCCTGATCGACCAGATGAAGGAAATATTTATCGACGGCGAACTCGACATTGTTGAAACCGCGCTCTGGCACGTCAAGGTGGCGCGCAAGGATTTTATTGTTGGCCTCAATCTGACCGGCAGCGGCATCGATGATCCCGACCAGCAATTCTACGAGAACTACGCCTGCGGCTCGCAGCGCAACTACACCAACTACTGCAACCGCGACATCGACGCCTTGATCGATAAACAATCGGTCGAGACCGACTTCGAGAAGCGCCGGACAATGGTTTGGGAGATCGACCGGCGGCTGCAGGAGGACCTCGCCCGCCCGATCATCATGCACAACAAGGGCGGCACGTGCTGGTCACCGAAGGTCAAGAACCTCGTGCTGATGGTGAACAGCATCTACAATGGCTGGCGGTTCGAAGACGTCTGGCTCGCTAAGTAGTGCCGGGCGCTCGCCACCACCGCTCGGTGATGCCGAAACGGGTCCATTGCTCTCGTGGCACCAGCAGGTTGTGACCGATGAACTGGCGGTCAGGATCGATCTCGGCGATACAGCGCTCACGCAAGGCTGCGAATAACCGGGCTGCGGAGGTTTCACCCCAGAACCAATCTGCCGCTGCCCGGCCGGTCATCGGTTGAGGTTGGCCGGCCATGGCCTCAAAATAGAAGGCCTTGAGGTCCTCGGCCGCGAGCTTCAACATGGCTTCCGGCGATTGGTCGGGTCGCGGGCTCACCGGTGGACTGGGATCGAGCCAGCGCGCGAGAAAGCCCGCGACGCCCTCGATGTCGAGGCCAGCGCTGCCGAACGTGGTCCGCTGCCGCCGCTCGCGTGCGAGGTCATACCAGGGCTGCAGCTGGCGGATTTCCCGCAGCACCGAAGCCTCCAGCGTCTCCTCGGCGGCGGCAGGCCGATCCAGGATGATAGGGCAGGCCATGCCGCTCATATCGCCGGTTCCGCCGCTTGGCGCTTCTTCGGGATAGTCTGCCAGCACTGGCCCAGCCGGTTCGGCGAGGGTCGCGAGCAGCGCCTTCAACACGCGCGTTTGGAACGCAGCATCGTTCGGCACGCCGAGCGGGCGGCCGAGTTCGAACGGTACCCACAACGCGCGCGGCGGTCGGATCTTTTCGGTGTGCAGGCGAATAAGGCTGAAGCCTGCGGTGGGCAAGCCCTCACTTTCCAGATAGTGGCCGAGCGCGCCCACGGCGCGCGTGCAAGCGGGTCAGACGGGCACCAGCAGTACCGCATCGACACGGTCCTGCTTCAGGAGTCCTGCCAGCGCGCGGGCGGTCGCCTCCAGTTTCGCCGGCGGTGTCGCGCCCATGAACGAATAATGGATCGATGCCACCGACCCGATCACGCCGTCGGCCGCCAGCTCGTTCAAGCGGTCAATGGGGAACACGACGTTGTGGTCCTCCTGGAATCCGGTGCGATCGAAATTCGTGGAAATGTGGCTCATCACGAGGTCGGCGGCACGCACGTCGCCCGGCAACAGGCGATAGTCGGCTGAGTCGACGGCGAACGGGCGGTCGCCGCGCCGCTGCAGTCCCGCTGTCGAGATCATAGCGATGCGTGATTGGTGCACCGGCTTCGCCGGAGCCCAACGCAGAGTCGCAAAGCTCGGCATCGCCATCGACTGGTAATAGTCACGGCCGATATCGTCGAAGTCCGTCAAGCGCGCCATGCGGCCCTCGCGGAAATGGCTTGGAAGTAAGCGTAGCGTGCCCGAGTTAGCGAGGCCGTACAAGCGCTCATCGCTGGCGGACGTCTCCCGGGAATACCGAGGATGCGAGCTGCTGGACGGCAGCACCTCCCAAGCATAGTATTCCGGCTCAACCAGCGTCGCTATTGAAAGCGCTGTGCAAAAATCGGTGTGCGATCACACGTGATCGGCCGTGCCGACAACCGACCGGGAAGGACATCGCATGAAGGGCCAGCACACGAGGGGCGTCCTGCGCCGCCGCGACGTCATCAAGGGAGCAGGTGCGGTCGCCGCCGGCGTCGCTGTCACAGGCTTTCCAGCCATCGCCCAGAACACGTCGCTGAAAATCGGCATTCTCACGCCAAAGGGCGGCATCGCGGCAACGGCCGGCGAGAACGGCCTGCGCGGCTGTCAGTGGGCGGTCGAGCGGCTCAACAAGGCGGGCGGCATCGCTGGCCGCAAGGTCGAGCTGGTCGTCGAGGAAGAGACCAACGCCCAGCAGACGATCGAGCGGTTCAACAAGCTCGTGCTGCAGGACAAGGTCGACATGGTGCAAGGCGTCGTGTCGACGGGCGTTGCGCTGGCGCTCGGGCCGGTCGTCGAAGACTCCAAGAAGCTGACGATCATGTGGGACGGCACGACCCAGGACGGCGTCACCGAGAAGTTGCCGGATGCGCGTTATTGCTTCAAGTCGACCGACAACGAGTGCGAGGCGGTGATGGCCTCGCTGCTGGCCATCAAGCACTTCAAGGGTAAGTTCAAGACCATCGCCGGCATCAACCCGGACTACTCCTACGGCCGAAACAACTGGGCAGCCTTCAAGGCGATCCTGAAGCGCTATGGCATCGAGTACGAGGTGGTCGCCGAGCAATGGCCCAAGGTCGGCAACATGGAGGTGACGTCCTTCGTTGCCGCGCTGAAAGCCGCCAAGCCCGACCTGATCTTCTCGTCGCTGCTGTTTGCAGATTTGCCGGTCTTCATGCAACAGGCGCACGCGGCCGAACTGACCAAGTCGAGCCTAATGGTGTTTCCGGCTGCCGGCTGGCAGCACACCAGCCTGAAGAAGGCATTCACACCGGAAAACATGCTGTTTGGCCACAACACGCTTTATTTCGGGCATCCCAATCCGACGCCGCTGCAGAAGGAGTTCGTCGATTGGTACGTGGGCACGCACAAGGACTACCCGCATTGGGAGGCCGATCGCGCCTATTTCGCCATGGAGTCCTACAAGACAGCGGTCGAGGCCGCGCATAAGGCAAAGGGCGGTTGGCCGTCCCAGGACGACGTCATCGACACGCTGAAGTCCGGCATCAAGGTGCAGTCGCTCGGCGGTCCGGGCTGGTTCCGGAAGGATAACATCGCTGAGCAGACGTTCATTCAAGGCCTCACCACCCACAAGAACGCCTACGACTTCTGCACGCTGTCGACCTTCGACACCATGACCTCGGACGTCCTGCAGAAACCAGCCGGCGCCGACTTCTGGAAGTGGATCGAGACGGCCAAGTTCCCGGTCTAAGCGGGGGGCGCAGAAAGCTTCGTTCGTGGCTGCTTTTGCCGAAATCGTTCTCGGCGGCTTGTTTCATGCCGCGGTTCTGTTCCTGGTCGCAGCCGGGCTGCAACTCGTGTTCGGTGTGCAGAAGATCGTCAACCTAGCCTGCGGCGCCTTTTACGCGCTCGGCGCCTATGTGGGTGCCAGCGCCGCCAAATGGGCGATCGGCGTTGGCTTGCCGACGCCGCTGGTGCTCGTTGTCGTTCTTCTAGCCGGGCTCGCGTGTGCTGTCATCGGCCCGCCACTCGAACGCGTGCTGCGCACGGTCTATGACCGCGACGAGAGCTTCCAGCTGTTGCTGACGTTCGCATTCCTGCTGATGTTCCAAGATCTGTTCCGCATCGGCTGGGGTGCCAATCCGCAGACCACTGGCTCCCTATTCCTGTCGTTCGGCACACTGGATCTCGGCCTGTTCAAGACGCCGGCCTACAATGTCTTCGTCATCGCCGTCGCCATCACTGTTGCCGCCGGGCTCGGCTGGTTCCTGCAGCGCACGAACTTCGGCCGCCTGTTGCGGGCAACCGCCGAGAACCGGGCCATGGCCGAAGCTGTCGGCGTCAATGCGCGCGCCATGTTCTCGGTCGTATTCACGCTTGGCGTAGCGCTGGGGACCGTCGGCGGTGCCCTGGTCGTCCCGGCCTCGGCAGCCTCCCTCGACATGGCGGCGGAGCTGGTCGTCGAGGCGTTTGCTGTCGTGGTGATCGGTGGCCTCGGCTCGATAAGCGGCGCCCTGGCCGGCGCGGTCATCGTCGGGTTGGTGCGGGCGGCGGCGATCGTCTTCTACGCCGAGGCCGAACTGCTGGCGATCTATGCGATCGTCATCGCCGTCCTGATCCTGCGGCCCGCCGGACTGTTCGGCAAGGAGGCGGTCTGATGCCGGCCCCATCGACGACCGAGGCCGCAAGGCGCAACCGAAATCTGTGCGCGATTGGCGGCGGAGTTCTGCTCGTGGCTGTGCTGGCCCTTCTGCCGGGCGTCGCTTCGCCCTACACGCTGACCATGATACTTCCGGTCTTTGCCTATGCGATTGCCCTGCTCGGCCTCAATCTGCTCTTTGGAACAAGCGGGCTCCTGTCGTTCGGGCACGCCCTGTTCCTGGCCATCGGCGCCTATGCGGCCGCCGTCATGACGGGCCACTGGGGCGTCAAGAGCCTCGAGCTGGTGCTGCTCGGCGGCATCGCGGCGGCCGTCGTCGTCGCCATCCCCGTCGGCTTTCTCAGCGTCCGTTATACGCGCATCTTTTTTGGCATGCTGACGCTGTCGTTCGGCATGCTGTTCCACTCGTTCCTGATCAAGTTTTACAATGTGACCGGCGGCGACACCGGCATGTCCGTCAAGCGTGTGCGTCTGCTGGGGCTAGATCTCTCGCACTTGTCGCGGGTCGAGTTCCAGACTGGCCCGCTCTACTACTACGCGCTCGTTCTCGTCATTGCCGCGACACTGCTGATGTGGCGCATCGTCCAGTCACCGTTCGGCCTGCACCTCCGGGCACAGCGCGACAATGCCCGCAAGGCTGAGTACCTGGGCGTGCGTGTACACGCCTTCCGGCTCGCAGCCTTCGTGCTTTCCGCCGCCTACGGGGCCGTCGCCGGCGTCCTGCTCGCCGTGCGCTCGGGCAACGCCGATCCCGAACTCGCCTACTGGACCCATTCGGGCGAACTGGTCTTCATGACGGTGCTCGGCGGGTTTGCCAGCTTCGTCGGGCCCCTCGTCGGGGCGTTTGCCTTCATCTTCCTGCGCGACTGGCTGATGGGCATGACCGAGTTCTGGCGGCTGGCCATGGGTGGCATTCTGGTTCTCGTCGTGATC
Source organism: Hyphomicrobiales bacterium (assembly GCA_025353015.1). Taxonomy (GTDB): domain Bacteria; phylum Pseudomonadota; class Alphaproteobacteria; order Rhizobiales; family Hyphomicrobiaceae. The sequence continues at coordinate 7,275 of JANXRM010000293.1, read as the reverse complement.
TTCGTGCCGCGTGGCCTGGCGGGACTGGCTGCGGACGCGACGACCCGACTGCGGAACCAATTCGACCTCAGGAGCCGCCGATGACGTCCGCCCTGATCGAGGTGAAAAGCGCATCGCGAACGTTCGGCAGCTTTACGGCACTCGCCCCGATCGACCTCGCCATCAGCAGCGGCGAGTTCGTCGCCATCGTCGGCCCGAACGGCGCCGGCAAGACGACGCTCGTCAATCTGTTGACCGGCCTGCTCCGGCCGTCGACCGGCAGCGTCACCTTCAAGGGGCAGGACGTCAGCCGGCTCGGACCCGTCCGGCTGGCGCGCATGGGCATGGCGCGCGGCTTTCAGCTCGTGACCGTATTTCCCGAGCTGACGGTTGCGGAGACGATCGCTGTCGCGGCCTTCTCCCGCCTTGGCCGCGCGCACCACTGGTTTTCGTCGGCCCACTCGGATGGCGATATCAATGGCCGTGTTGCACGCGTCGCCGACGCGTTCGGGCTCACAGACCGTCTGGAACAGCCGGCCCGGCTCCTGGCGCAAGGCGAGAAGAAGCTTCTCGATGTGGCGTCTGCATTCGCACTGGAGCCCGAAGTCATTCTCCTTGACGAACCAACCAGCGGCGTGTCGACCGCGGACAAGCACGCCATCATGCAGACGCTGGTCATCGCGTCCGAGAAAATGGGCGTGAAGGCCGTCGTCCTGATCGAGCACGACATGGACCTTGTGGCGACGTATGCGGGCCGCATCGTCGGCCTGCATGCCGGACGCGTGATCGCCGATCGTCCCAAAAACGATTTCTTCACCGACGCCGAAGTTGTCGCGATGGTCGTCGGCCGGCCACCGAAAGGCTTCCACTGATGTTGGAGATACGAGCGCTCGATGTCGACATCGATGGCAGCCGCATCCTGTCGCGCGTCGACATCGACGTGACCCAGGGTGAGTTCGTCTGTCTGATCGGTCGCAATGGTGCTGGCAAGTCGACCACGTTCCGAACGATCATGGGGCAGCGCAAACCGGTTGGCGGATGCGTGGCATTCAAAGGCCAAGAGCTGGCGGGGCTTTCGACATTCCAGATTGCCCGCCTCGGCATAGGTTTTTCGCCCGAGGAGAGCGAGGTCTTCGCCGACTTGACCGTTGCCGAGAACATCGAGATGCCGACTTGGGTGGCGGGAAATAGAAGCACGCGCAGTGCCGCCGAGCGCATCGGCATGGCCTATCAGATGTTTCCAAAGCTCGAGGGCTATAGGTCGCGCGGCGGCGGCCAGCTCTCGGGCGGCGAACGCAAGATGCTGTCGATCGCACGTGCCCTCGTTCTCGACCCGGAACTGCTGCTGCTGGACGAGCCATTCGAGGGCCTGTCGCCCGTCGTCATCCCGCAGATATCGGAGGGGCTCGCGGCTATCCGAAAAGGCGGACGCGCCATCCTCATTGCCGAGAGCCAGTTCCATCACGTGCCTGATTTCACCGACCGGCTCTATGTGATCGAGCGCGGCGAAATCGTGTTTCAAGGAACGGTGGCACAAGCGGAGCGCGATGCCGCAACGATGCAGATCCTCCGTGGTACGGACGGGGCCTGATATGTCGCCGGTCCGTGGCGACTTCATCAATCGGCCGGCGTCCGAGAAACGCGTGCAGGCGCCGCAATGAGCAAACGCAATGCCATGTGGATGCCGAAAGGCGCGCACCCGGCCAAAGGGTGCGCTCGTCACCTGATTACCTCGGCGTATTCGCCTTCAAGAAGGTCCGCAAATGCCTGACAGCCAGGGGAACGCGATCCTTCGGCTCCTTCCACGGGAAGAATGTCATCTGCGCGTTCGGCGCCAACATGGCCGTTTCCTCAGCCGTAGCGTAGGGATGCGGTTCGGTGTCGTCAGGCATGACAAGCACCGGCGTCTGGCATTGACGCACGAAATCACGTGTCACGCTGAACACGAAATCGTTGTTCTCGAGGTACATCTTCTTGAGGAAGGCCGCGCACATCTCCATCGTGACATCGGGTCGCTTGGCACACAGTGCCGGCGCCCAATTGTTCATGTTGTTGCGATAGAAAAGATCCGGCGCCGAGGGCCGAAAGCCGCTCGGTGTCGCCGGCACGGCCGCGACCACACGTTCCGGTGCCCGCTGCAGCATTTTCCAGATGAAGGGCCCGCCGATGCAAAAGCCGAGGACCAAGAACTTCTTGATGCCCAAATGATCCATCAAGCCGAGCTGGTCGTCGGCGTAGGCATCCCACGGACGATCAACCTCGACCGGGCCGGAGGATTTGCCGCCGATGGCGTTCCTCAGATCCATCGTGATGCAGCGGAACTCGTCACTGAGCACTGTCATCGGGTTGAACGGCGTCCTTTCCGAGAGATAGGGGATCGTCGCATTCAATCCGCCGCCGGGAATGACCAGCAGCGGAAAGCCGGAGCCGGCTTCCTCGTAATGGATCTCGACGGAGCCTCGCTTGTAGATGGGCATGGCGCATTTCCTCGATCGAAATGGGGTTGGGTTCTGGTCGCAGCCGCTCGAATTATACGTGCTTGGCTTTGTTGCTGGGCGTGCCGACCCAACCAGTTTCCGAAACATCGAAATTGACGTTGTCCGGGCCGATATAGCGCACCTCGACGTTGCCATGTCCGGCAGCCGCGCCGCCGGCACCGAGCCCGAGAGCGAGGTTGATGTCATCGCGCGGCTTCGCCACCGTTTTTTGCAGCCGCGCCGCGGTCTCTTCCAGACTTTCCACCTGGAAGCCGATGTGATGAATGCCGCTCCAATCCTTACCGCGTTCGGTGCCGGCAAGCGTATCGTTTTTGAAGCGCAGCACGGCGACGTTGATGTGGCCGTCGGTGAGGTAGTAACCAGCGATACGCTCGTTATTCAAATGCTTCTCGACTTTCAGCCCGAAATTCTCGACGTAGAACGTCTTGGTTGCTTCTTCGTCTTGGGTCTGGATCGCGATGTGCCGGATACGTGCCATGGTCGTCCTCCTGGATGATGTGGTCCGCTATCCTAGCCCAGATGCAGCGACCTGTGACCATGTGAACATTGCGTTGAACATTGCGCTTGGCGGCCGCACTCCCGCCGGCATCACTGCGATGCCCGAATTGGCGCAGCGTGACCCGAACCCGGCCCCCGGAGCGAAACGCATGCGGGCGATCCCGAGATAACTCGCTGATCAAACAATGGAATCGCGGAACCGTTTCGTCGTGATCTTTGATCATTCGAGAACGTCGCGCCAGTTTTGCGGGCAACCGACTGCGGGTGGCCCTGTTGCACTGCGTTGCAACGGCCCTAAGGGTCGATATAGCTTCAGTTGCCAAACTGTAGACGGGAACGGACCTCAGTCGCGAACCCCGTCCGATCAGGCCGCCGCCAGCCGAAACCATCGCGGTTGGCCTCGATTGAGGAGTGCCCCACGTGACGTTTCGCCGGCAGATCAAACACACCACCTATGTTTTCGGCTCGCTTGCCGAACTGCTGGCCAAGGCATCACCCCCTCGAGCAGGGGATCGCCTCGCGGGCCTAGGTGCTGCAACCGCTGAAGAAAACGTGGCGGCTAAGCTCGCGCTCGCCGACGTGCCGCTGAAGACCATCCTGGCGACACCCGTCATTCCCTATGACGATGACGACGTCACGCGGCTTATTCTCGATACGCATGACATCAAGGCGTTCAAACCCATCGCGTCGCTGACGGTGGGCGAATTCCGGGAATTTCTGCTCTCGCCTGCGACGACATCGCGGACGCTCGCAGCGCTGGCTCCAGCGGTGACACCCGAGATCGCCGCTGCCGTCTCCAAGCTCATGCGCAATCAGGATTTGATCCTGGCAGCGCGCAAAATGCAGGTGGTCACCGCCTTCCGCAACACGATCGGCCTGCCCGGCACGATGGCCGTACGCCTGCAACCGAACCATCCGGCCGACGATCCCGTGGGCATCATGGCGTCGATTGCCGACGGACTGATGTACGGAGCTGGCGATGCCGTGATCGGCATCAATCCGGCGTCGGATTCGCTGCCGCGTATCGAGGGGCTACTTCGCCTGCTCGACGACTTGATCCAGCGCTTCGAAATCCCGACGCAGGCGTGCGTTCTTACGCATGTGACGACGACGTTGCAGCTCGTTGGTAAAGGCGTCCCCGTTGATCTCGTCTTCCAGTCGGTCGCGGGAACGGAGGCGGCGAACCGTTCCTTTGGCATCACGCTCGACATGCTGAAGGAAGCGGAGGCAGCGGCACGCGACTTAAAAAGGGGCACGATCGGCCAAAACGTCATGTACTTCGAGACCGGCCAAGGCTCGGCGCTCTCGGCCAACGCCCACCATGGCGTCGATCAACAGACCTGCGAAGTGCGCGCCTACGCCGTGGCGCGTGCCTTTCGACCGCTAGTTGTGAACACGGTCGTGGGCTTCATCGGACCGGAATATCTCTACGACGGCAAGGAAATTCTGCGTGCCGCGCTGGAGGATCATTTCTGCGGCAAGCTTATGGGCCTGCCGATGGGTGTGGACGTCTGCTACACCAACCACGCCGAGGCCGACCAGGACGACATGGACGTCATTTTGACGGCGCTGGCGGCGGCCGGCGTGACGTACATCATGGGAATTCCAGGCGCCGACGACGTAATGCTCGGGTATCAATCGACGTCGTTCCATGACGCATTGTTCGTGCGCGAGGCATTCAACCTGAAACGGGCGCCTGAATTCGAAGCCTGGCTCAAGAGTGCAGCCATCACGGATGGGTCTGGCCGCTTGTTGCCGGCGCGCGCCGATCATCCGTTGCTGGCGCAATCGCTGTTGAAATCGAAGGCTTTGCGATCGAGGCGGCCAGCATGAGCGCACCGCCGCACGATCCATGGTTTCGGCTTGCCCGTTGGACCAAGGCGCGGATTGGCCTCGGCCGCGTTGGCGCCTCGTTGCCAACCCGCGAAGTGCTGAGCTTTGCGTTGGCGCACGCGCAAGCGCGCGACGCGGTGCACGCCCGGCTCGACCGCGATGCGCTTGCAAACGCGCTCGCCGGTCTTGGCCTCGGTGCCGTCATCGTCGAGAGCGAGGCTACCGACCGGCAGGTCTATCTGCGGCGTCCAGATCTTGGCCGCACGCTGAGTCTCCGCTCCCGGACGCTTCTGGAAGTACGCCGGGAGCCCTGCGATCTGGCCGTCGTCATCGGCGACGGGCTTTCGGCGACGGCGGTGACTGCGCATGCGCAAGCCTTACTTTCCGCATTCCTGCCCCACGCGACGCGTCTCGGCCTCAAGCTGGGGCCGGTCGTGATTGCCGAAGGCGCCCGGGTCGCACTTGGCGACGAGATCGGTGCGATCCTGGGTGCGAAAGCCGTGGCCGTCGTAATCGGCGAACGGCCGGGACTGACCGCCGCCGACAGCCTCGGTATTTACCTGACGTATGCCCCGCGCCCTGGCCGCAACGACGGCGAGCGCAACTGCATTTCCAACGTGCGACCCGATGGCCTGCCGCCTGCTGTGGCGGCTGCAAGGCTCGCCTGGCTTGTCGATGCCGCACTGGCGCGCGAACTGACGGGCGTCAGCCTGAAGGATGAAACCGATCTCACGCTCGGTCATGAGCCGGGTGACCGGCTTGGGCCTTGAAAGCGACAGCTTGACGGCGACTGAGAGCGGCACGGCACCGGAACGCGCCGGACACCCGAACGATGGCAGGTCAGGCAGTTTCGCCCGGAAAGCGCTGAAACTTCAAGATGATGGCGGCTGGCGACGGTCCTTGCCAGGCAATCCGGTGGCGGAGCATATTGGCGGATGGGGAGGGATTCGAACCCCCGGTACCCTTGCGAGCACGCCGGTTTTCAAGACCGGTGCCATAAACCACTCGGCCACCCATCCGGAGACGGCGGAAGCTAGCCGCTCGGCTCCCATCGTACAAGGCCAACCGACAGGCCCGCGTCAGGAAATTTGCCGAGGCAGTTGCCCGCGCAACGTTAGCCGGAGCCGGCGCACAATCGCCGGCATCGCGGCGGTCCAGCCACCAGGGCAGAGCAGGTTCTGGCACCGCTTCGCCGTGCCGGCATGGTTTACGCGCCGTTAATATCGTCTGTGCCATCCTCCCGGCCATGTTGCGGCCGTCAAGCCACCAAGTTTTCCGTTTAAGGGGAACCGTGGGCGGCACTGCGGTGCTGGATGTGTGTGTGGGTGGGGTATGCGTCTAGGTAGTCAACGCGGGCACAAGTTCGCGGCGAGTTCGATGGGTCGTGGCCCCAGTATTCTGGGTCCAAATGTTCGTGGTCCAGGTCTGGCGGCCACATGCGTCAAGATGGCCGGCCGCCGCCCGGCGTTCCGCCCGAAGCTCTTGGGGCTCGGCGTTCTGGCGGCCATCCTAGCGTCGGCATGCGCACGAAATGATCCACCGCCCTCGCCCACATATCAACCGCGGCCGGCGCAGCGCAGCAGCGTCGATCCGAAGACGGGCACATCGGCCTCGCCCAGGCTTTACGGGGCACACACGCCCATTCCCAAGGGTGGCGGCATCTATAAGGTCGGCGTGCCCTACCAGGTGTCGGGCCGCTGGTACTACCCAAAGGACGACCCGGGCTACGACCGGACCGGCGTCGCCTCCTGGTATGGCGACGATTTCCATGGCCGCAAGACCGCCAACGGCGAGATCTATGACATGATGGCGCTGTCGGCCGCGCACACGACGCTGCCGATGCCCTCCTACGTCTGGGTGACGAACCTCGACAACAACCGCTCGGTGCTGGTCCGCATCAACGATCGCGGACCCTATGCGCACGACCGTGTGATCGACCTGTCGCGGGCGGCAGCGCGCGCGCTCGGCTCGGAAGTGCGCGGGCTTTCGCACGTGCGTGTGCGCTATGCGGGGCCCGCCCCCCTCAATGGCGACGACCGGCGCGAGCAGGCGTTTCTGCGCAGCCAGCCCTGGCATGGCGCGGTGGCGCAAGCGCCGGGCCGGCCAGCCAATCGCGCACCGTACATGCGCCCCTATGCCGACGCCGGCCGCAGCGGTCCCGCCACCGACTGGCAACCGGCAATGGCCTTGGGCGCGGCACAATCGGCCAAGTTGAAGACCGGCGCAGTGAGGACGGACGAGCCTGAGGGCGCGGCCAGCGCCATGCCCGCCACGCGATTGTTAATCGCGGGCGCCTTCCGCAGCGAGGCGAATGCACGTGCGCGGGTCGTGGAGTTGAGCCGTTTCGGCGCCTTCAAGATCGCCCCCGTCACGTCGGCGCTGGGCACGATCTACCAAGTGCGAACGGAGCCTATGGAGGCCGCTGCCGCAAAGCAGTTGCAGGCCGAGATGACCGCGGCCGGCGTCA
>JANXRM010000277.1 GCA_025353015.1 Hyphomicrobiales bacterium | reverse complement strand
CCTACGCCTGAAGAATACGCCGCACATGTCGGCGGCGAAGCGAAGATCATCCAGCCAGGCAGTCTCAAGCTCGATGGCCAGCGGATGACCTGTGGCCAGCGCCCCACCGTTCTGGACAATCAACTGGACGATTACGGTGCCGCCTATCCTGGATTTCTCATCCTGAACCCGCGCCTGATCGCCAAAGTGCCGACGGTCGTCAAGCAATGGATCTTCGCGCACGAATGCGGCCACCAGTTCCGCGGCCCCGACGAAGAAACCGCTGACTGTTTTGCCGTACAACGCGGCCGCCGGCAGGGCTGGCTTTCGACCGACGGCCTCGACGAGATCTGCAAGTTCATCAGCCCGGCCAAGGGCGACAGTATGCATTTTTCAGGCTCGCACCGCTGCGACGTCATGAAGAAGTGCTACGCTGATCCCTCGATCCGCTGACACTCTGATCCGCTGCAATTTCTGTCTGCTTCGGCGCCCGCTCATTGACCGGGAAGCGCAGCCCAGTGGTCGATCCGGTGGCAGCGGCCGCGCGATTTAAACTTTTCAGGCGCCCGCACTGCGGGCATGATGCCCCTATCGAATGATCAGGCGGACCTGTCCATGAGCCAACCCGAACGCAAGACCTTGACCCGCAGCGGCGCCGGCGGGCGCGCCGTGCATGACGTCGGCGGCCTCGAATTCGGGCCAGTTGACCGCTCCGAGCACGATCTGGCGCTCTGGGAAAAGCGCACCGACGCCATGTTGATCCTCCTCGTCGGCCCGAAGAAGGGTGCGTTCAAGATCGACGCCATGCGCCGCGTGATCGAGGACTACGGCCAACAGGAATACGACCGTACCGAATATTACGAGAAATGGATCCGCGCGATTCGCAACCTCGTGGTCGAGCAGGACATCATGACGGCGGCGGAGATCGACAAGCGGATGGCCGAGGTCGCCAAGGCGCACGCTAAAGCAGGCCGCAAGGTTTCCGCCGGCAAGATAGCCTGGTGAAAAACGCCATGGCCCCCACGCCTGCGAAAAAATCGGCTGCAAAAAAGCCGGCTGCTGCGCCCCGCCCCGCTGCGAAACATGCTGCATCGCAGTTCAGGACCAAACCACGCTTCAAGCTGGGCTCGAGTGTTCATGTCAGCGAACGCTCGGCGTCTGGACATTGCCGCACGCCGTGGTATCTGCGCGGCAAATCCGGTGTTGTGGTCGCTGTCCAAGGCACCTTCCACGACCCGGAGCGCCTCGCCTATCACCGCCCGGGGCTGCCCGAGCAAATCCTTTACAAGGTGCGTTTCCGGCAGTCGGATCTTTGGGCCCGCTATTCGGGATTGGCGACCGACCACCTGGAAGCGGATATTTACGAGTACTGGCTGGCCAGCCCCGAGGAGGCAACCCGATGAGTGGCGGCAAACGCGATCATGGCGATCACAGCCACGACGACCACGGTCACAACCACGGTCACGACCACGACCACGACCACGGGCATTCGCACAGCCACGCCGATGCGCCCCACCCGCCGCAACGCGACCACGACGCCGACGATATGAGCGCCTACGAGGTGCTGGAGGAGGCGGTTCGCTCGCTGCTGGTCGAGAAAGGCGTACTGACCAACGCCGAGATTGCCGGACAGGTGGATCTGATGGATAGCCGTTCTCCGGCCCTCGGCGCCAAAGTCATCGCCAAGGCCTGGGCCGATCCGGCCTACAAGAAGCACTTGTTGGCCGACACGCGCGCGGCGCTGTCGGACGTCGGCATCGACATCGGCACGCTGGCGGATTTCCGGACGGTGGAGAACACGCCGAAAGTTCACAACGTTATCGTCTGCACGCTCTGCTCCTGCTACCCGAAGCTGCTGCTCGGCATACCGCCGGCCTGGTACAAGAGCCTGGCCTACCGCTCGCGCGTCGTCATCGATCCGCGCAGCGTCCTGGACGAGTTCGGCGTCCGGTTGAAACCGGCAGTCGAGGTGCGCGTGCACGATGCGACGGCGGATCTGCGTTATCTCGTGTTGCCGATGCGTCCCAAAGACACCGAAGGCTGGAGCGAGGAGAAACTCGCCGCCATCGTGACGCGCGACTCGATGGTCGGAACAGCAGTGCCGGCAGTCCCTGGCGCGGCTGCGGCCGAATAGCGACACGCGGGAGTTTTCCAGATGGCCGCCAAAGCAAAAGCTGCAACCGAAGCCAAGCCTGACAGCATTGCCGATGCTGCAATCGAGCAGGTCATCAGGCTGTTCAATGCGCTTCCTCAACTGGTGGATGCGGATACCGATCTCGTGCGGCGAGGCCGATTTCTGACGGCCAACTTCGAGATCGGCGTCAGCGGCGTGCCGCTGCATGTCACGATCGAGGCCGGCCGGGTTCGCGCCGTTGTTCGCGGGCCTTTTCTCTTGAAGCCCTGGACGTTTGCGCTCAGGGCCGACGCCGCCACCTGGCTCAAGCTGCTAGAGCCGATCCCGGCACCCGGCGTGCACGATCTGATGGCGCTGTCGAAAAAAGGGCTGGTGCGCATCGAGGGTAATCTGCAGCCGTTCATGGCGAACCTGCAGTACATCAAGGACGTCGTAACGGCGCCGCGGGCGTTGGCGACCACCAAGCTCTGATCAATACGCGACGTGCATGAGGCATTTCCCGTGACCCCACTTTTCGAACCCATCATCGGCCGCTATCTGCATCTGGCGCTGTCAGGGCGTCCGCACCGGCTCTATATCGAGGAAGCCGGCCCTGCGGGCGGCGGCGGCATTCCGCTCGTTTGCTTGCACACGGCTGGTGCCGACGGCCGCCAGTTCCGGCACATTCTCAACGATGAGGCCATCACCAAGCATTACCGCGTCATCGTGTTCGATATGCCCTGGCACGGCAAATCGTTGCCGCCAGAGGGTTTCGAGCGCGAGGAATACAAGCTCACCACTGCGGCCTATACGCAGATGGTCATCGACGTTTGCGATGCGCTGCGACTGGAAAAACCTGTGGTCATGGGCTGTTCGATCGGTGGCCGGCTGGTACTCAATCTGGCCGTCGAGCATGCCAAGCGCTTCCGCGCGTTGATCGGCTTGGAGTGTGCCGACTACCAGCAGCCCTGGTACGATACGGAATGGCTGCATCGACCTGACGTGCACGGCGGCGAGGTCTGCGCGGCGCTCGTGTCAGGTATGATGGCCCCGCAAAGCCCGGTCGCGAGCCGGCAGGAAACGCTCTGGATGTACAAATCGGCAGGCCCCGGCGTTTTCAAGGGCGACCTGCACTTCTACCGCATCGACGGCGACATGCGCGACCGCACAAGCCGCATCGATACCAACGTCTGTCCTCTCTATATGCTAACAGGCGAATATGATTTCTCGTGCACGCCCGAGGATACCGAGCGGACGGCGTCGCGCATTGCAGGCGCCCAGGTGACGATCATGAAGGAGCTCGGGCATTTCCCGATGAGCGAGAACCCTGCCCAGTTCCGCCGCTATATCCTCCCTGTGCTGGAGAAGATCCGGGCGAAGGCGTGACGCCGTGGGCGTCGACCGTAACTTAAATTTGGAGGCTCGACCCAGGACTTGAACCTGGGATGTCAGGCGTTTCACCGCCCTGGCGTAATCGTTCCGCTATCGAGCCGCTAACACAGAGCAAACGGCATGCCAACGCTCGCGCGATTGTGATGGCCCGTGATTCCGGTCATTGATCCGAACGTCAGCGGCGAAAGACCCAATCGGAGGTTTCAAAATGAAACGGCTCCCAGAACGATTTGTCCTGGAAGCCGCGGCCTATCCGTGATGGTTTGAAACACGATCGCCCGGCCAGCTCTGGTGTTCCGGCGGCTACAGGCAGTGTCGCGCCAGTCAACCCGGGCAACAGAACTGTGCCACCTTGGCCGCATCAATTCCGAGGCGTCCAGAATCGAACCAGGCTGGCACATATGTGCCGCAGAGTTGGCTGGCATCTTTCAAGGCGCGACACGCCTATACCCGTGACTTAGCTGGAGGTGTGCCAGGCATCCCCGATCAGAACAACGCCGTCCCTCTGACGTCCACCGCCCGCCCGGCACGCGCGACGACAACATCCATATCGAGCCACTGTTCCGGCATCATACGTGCGCGCCTTCTGCGCTGCGGACCTGTCTGACGATCGGAGGCATAGCGGGTTCCGCGACCTCCGGGATTTCAGGCCGTTGCAGCCAGATCTCGCGCCAGAACAGAGGATTGGCGCGTGGGCAATTCTTTGAGCAAAGGCCCATGCATGTGACGCCTTTGAGCGCGACGGTATTAGTCAAATGCACCATCTTGCCCGTCTGCTCGAGAATGATGTGGTTGATCGGCCGTTCGACCTCGAAGCGGAGCCCCAAGAAATCCGCCATATCCGGTTCAAAACTCAGCCCCTGGTTGCGACCAGCTGGATCCAGTGTGATTGCAATGTCGCCGGCCGATTTGACGACGACGGCATCGCCGGCGGCCAAGGACAGATTTCCTTTTGGATTGCGCAGATTTTGGCCCGCGAGCCCGCCGATCTCGCGCTTTGCCACCAAACCGCGCAACTTGTTGAGAACACCGCGCCCGACGATGTGCAGACACCGGCGTAGCGTCAGTTGCCCATCGGCGATATCGCGCAGAAGATGCGCGAGATTCCAGCTTGCGAGCGAGGCGGTCGCCGTCGCCAAGCTTGTCGACTGGCAGACATAGCGATCGCCATGGCGTGTCGGCAGCCCAAGCGCCCAGACTCGCGCCTTTGGGGACTGATCCGCGACGACTCTTTCGAGTGGACGCTCCAGCGGCAGCGGTTTCAACCACGCTTCCTTCCAGAATATAAGGCAGCCGCGCTCGCAACCATCGTGCGCAGCGCCATCGCACCGCACGGTCTCAAGGAACACTGTGCCGGACATGCGCCTGAGGCCAAGCCCCTCGACGCAGGTCTTACTGGCCCGGCTGCGGACGCGATACCGTCGGCCGCAAAGTACGGCCATTTCGGGCATGAATGGCAATCCCTCGAGGCAGCCGTTGCCGTCCAGTGTGGCCGCTATTTCTGTCGCGGATCGAATTTCGACGACATCACCACGACGAAATCTACTCGATCGGCCAATCAATCGTTGCCACATGAGCCGCGATGCTCCCTGCAATCGAAATTCGACGCAGCCTTGTCTGCGGGTTGCAGATGGCTGGATCGCGCTTCGCCAATTGCAGCAGCAATGTTCGTGCCAAGAGTAACGATGCTCACGGCGCGCTGCGGATGCGGCGCTGGAAAAAAAGCTGGCGGTCTTGGTGAACGTGGACAACAAGTGCAAGACCTGAACCACAATCGGAAGTTAGCCGCACCAACGATGACCGACGAACAGTCAATCCAAACTACCGGCAACCGCGAGCAGCTGGTCTTGGGGTTGGAATCGAGCTGCGACGAAACCGCGGCCGCGGTTGTCGCGCGCGCGCCCGATGGCCGTGGCCGGATCCTCGCCAACATCGTCCGATCGCAGTGGGAGGCGCATCGTCCTTATGGCGGCGTCGTGCCGGAAATCGCGGCGCGCGCGCATGTTGAATGCATGGACCTGATCGTAGCTGAGGCCATGCAGGTCGCCGGTTTGCAATTTCCTGAGCTCTCAGGGGTGGCAGCAACCGCCGGCCCAGGCTTGATGGGCGGACTGATCGTCGGCCTTGTTACGGCGAAGTCGATCGCCCTCGTCCACGGTTTGCCTCTCGCCGGCATCAATCATCTCGAAGCGCATGCGCTGACGGTCGGCCTGACCGAGGGGCTGCGTCCGCCTTATCTCCTGCTGCTCGTTTCCGGCGGGCATACGCAACTCGTTCTCGTTGCCGGTGCGGGTGCCTATACCCGCCTTGGTACCACGATCGACGACGCGCTTGGCGAAGCGTTCGACAAGACGGCAAAGCTGCTGGGCCTCGGACAGCCGGGCGGGCCAG
>JANXRM010000275.1 GCA_025353015.1 Hyphomicrobiales bacterium | reverse complement strand
GTCGGCTGGGTCAAGCTCGCGATGATCTCGGTCATGCTCAAGCGGCTGACGACGGCCGGACGTTGATCTATCGAGCGAACTGCCGATTCAGGCTTTAAGACCTGACACCTGATGGCTGGAAACACTTTCCGGTCGGATCGTTCCCTTCAATATATTTTCACTATACCCGGCCTTGGGGATTGCGCAACTGATCGTTGTTCATATATACCGTATGAACATAGTTCGCCATCAATGTGAGGCTCCCATGGCTCGGCTTCGTTCATTTGCTCAGTCGCTCGGTATCGAAACGGAACTCCCAACAAAGGCCCCCTCGCTCGGGTTTGCCGCCATGCTCGGGGCGGCCGGACTGTTCGGCTTCGGCGTGCTGCTGTGGATCGCCGCCAACTGGGATGATTTCGGCCGCTTCGGCCGCTTCGGGCTCGTCGGCGGGGTCATTGCCGTGTCGAGCCTCGCTGCCGCCGTCAAGCCGTCATTGCGAGTGCCGGGCTCCCTCGTCGCGATGCTTGGCACGGGCGGACTGATGGCGCTCATCGGCCAGACCTATCAGAGCGGCGCCGATCCCTGGCAACTGTTTGCACTCTGGGCGGCGCTGACATTGCCGCTGGCACTAGCGGCCCGGCACGACGTGGTCTGGGTGCCCTGGACCATTGTTGTCTTCACGGCCATCCCGCTTTGGGCCTTGGCGCAGACGGGCGGCGGCTGGCGGTCTGTGCCGGCGGTCGTCTATTCGATGTGGCTTGCGGCCATCGGCGTCACCGTCCTGTTGTCGCCGGCGGCCGGCCTGGCGCAATGGCTCGGCGACACGAAATGGTCGTTCCGCCTCGCCGTTTTTTCGACACTCGGTCTCGTCGCCTCCGCGGCAATCCCAGCGCTCTTCGCTACGTGGAGACCTGGCACTGGAAGCGGCATCTTTTGGGCCGGCCTTGTCCTAGTGACGCTGGCCGTCTTCGCCTTCGCTGCCACCAAGCCGCTTGAAATCGGTCTCCTTGCAGCGTCGTCCCTCACGTTGGACGTGCTATTGATTGCGGGCTTCGTGCGGCTCGTCTTCAGCGGCCATCGCGGCGAGCAAATCGGCGCCTCCCTGATGACCGGCTTGATGGCCGCCGGCACCGTCGCTGCGACGGCGGTCGCACTTTTGCGCCTGATCAAGTCACAAGCGGCGACAAGCGACGCGGCATCCCCCCGACACGCTCCGAGCCGAATCTGGCCCGTCATTGTTCTGTCGGGACTTGGCGCACTTCTAGCCGCCACCCCACTCGCCTCCTTTTATTTCCTTTCATTCGGCGTTTTCCTGCAGCACGGTCCTGGCCCCTATCTGCTTGGCTTGGCAACCCTCGCCGCCGCCCTCTTTCTCCTGCGATCGGCGATTCCGCTCGGCTTCGGCCAGCAATTCGGCGTCATCGCCCTGGCCGTCGGCTTCATCGTGACGGGGTTCGGTCTCACGCGCGATCTGGCCCCCATGAACGCCAGCCTCATGCTGGCGCTCCTTGCTGGCGCCTGCGCAGTCGTGACGCCGACGGGTTGGGTCCGGACGCTGCTCGGCGCCGCGGCGGCAGCATTCACGGCGGTGTTTATTTCCGAAAGCCTGGCTCCGAACCGCCACGGGTTCGAGCTTGCGGCGTTCCGCGTCACCTGGACATTGATTGCCGGCGCGGGCGCTGGATTGTTATGGCTTCTGACAAACCAGATTGCCGACGCCGGCCTGCAACAGCCCAATGAACCATCGCCCACACTCTCGACGCCGTTCCTGTCGGGCTGGATCGCGGCCGGCCTGATCGGACTGATCTTTGCGGCAGGGCCGACGTTCATGGTTGGTGGCGGATTTGGTCTCGGCGGCACGCGGCTCGGCACGGCAACCGGCCTGATCCAACTCTGGAACATCAACCGCCTGTTGTCTGTTGTTGCCGCCGTCAGTGCCTGCGCGCTGCTCGCCGCTGGCCGCCAGGACATGCGGACGCCAATCAGCATGGCGGTCGGCCTCGTCCTGGTCCTGCTATCCGCCTTCGCACCAGGGCTCGGCATCGCCCTCGTCGTGCTCGCTGTTTGCCTCCAGGCGCAACGCATGCCCCTCGCGGGCTTCGCAGCCTTCGCCGGGCTCTGGATCATGGGCAGCTTCTACTATTGGCTCGGCTGGCCGTTGATCCAAAAGGCCTACCTGCTGATGGCGCTTGGTGGCGGACTGGCCGCCGTTTGCTACCTGTCGCACATGCGCTGGCCATCTCTGACGGTCGCCGGCATGCCGGATCGAGCCGTGCCGGGCGCCTTAGCCGCGCTGCTGATCGCGGCCAGCGCGGTGGCCACGGCCGGGATCGCTGGAACCACCATCGTCCAGAAGGAAAGCGTGATCCGCGACGGCCGCCTGATCTACATCGCCTTGGCGCCCGTCGATCCCCGGTCGTTGATGCAGGGCGACTACATGGCGCTGCGATTTGCCCTGCCGAATGCGACGGCCAATGGACGCAGCACCGCCCGCGCCCCCTTGCCATCAGGGGCTCCGAAAGCGATCGCCACAGTCGACGCGCGCCGCGTCGCCACCGTCTCGTCGATTAGCTGGCAGGATGCGACGCTGGCAGCGGACCAGATCATGATCCAACTGAAACAAAAAAACGGCCAATGGATCATCAGCACCGATGCGTGGTTCTTCAAGGAGGGCACGGGCGAGAAGTATACGAGCGCCCGCTTCGGCGAATTCCGCGTCGACGCCAACGGCCACGCCATTCTCGTCGGCCTCACCAATGCCGACCTGAAGCGCCTCTGACGCCCAGTTGCACCGCACGCATCTCGCGCATTCCCATAACCGCACGAATAGCCTAATCTCCTGATGTCCACGACATCCGCCATAACAGCAGGAGGTAAGGTTTGGGCATGCAAAACCGTACGGAAAACCGAACGCTGCTCGACCCCACGGGCGAGCATAAGGTCTCTGCCAAGACGAAGGCGCCGCGACCGAAAACCCTCGAGGGCGTCACCGTCGGCCTGCTCGATATCGGCAAGGCACGCGGCGACGTGTTCCTCAACCGGCTCGACGAACGGCTGACCGAGCGCGGCATTACCGTGAAACGCTACGCCAAGCCGACGCCGAGCCGCCTCGTCGAAACCGGCACGCGCCAGAAAATGCTGATGGAGGTGCAGTCAGCGGTCATCGGCCTCGCCGATTGAGGCTCTTGCACAACGTGCAGTTTGCACGACGGATCAAGCTTCGATACGGCCGGCGTCCCGGCCCTGATGGTCGTCTCCACGGCCTTCACCCAAGCCGCTGAGGTCCAATCAAAGGCGCTCGGCTACGACCCCGACATCGTGTGGGTTCCCCATCCGATCCAGGACCGCACCGACACGGAATTGCGTAGCCTCGCCGACAAAGCCTTCGACGAAATCATCGCCAAGATGACAGCCGCCTGACACGACCTTCGCGCGACGAGCAGCGGGCCCTATGCTGGGCCCGTTTGCGTTTCGCCGGTAGCAATTGCTATTTGCAAAGGGGCTCAGGAGCCTTGTTGCAGCACGGTCACAGCCGCCAAGAAACAACGATCAATCGATCGGCTGGCATTTACCCGGCAACCGCGCCAACCTATGATCTTGATACATTACGCGTATAATCTGATTCACTGCAAATTGACTTTTCGCATGTGAGGCTATAAAATTAAAGCGAAATATCGCGACAGCAGCCGTCCTGTGCGTCATTGCAACAACCGCTAACGCTCAGAACTTCAATCAAATTGTCACCTTCGGCGACAGCACGGTTGATAGTGGCTGGTACAAGAACAGCACCACTGGAACCGCCGGTTTCGATGCGCGCATCGCGACCGCGATAGCGCAAGGCGGCGCCGTTAAGTTCACGACACCCGGCGGTCTGATGCCGACCGAAGTTCTCGGCACCTACCTCGGCTTGCCCGCCAATCCTGCAAATCAGCCCGGCGGAACGAACTATGCCACCGGCGGCGCTCGCGGTTATCTGGCTAACACCAGCACGCCCTTGTTCCTTGGTGCTGTACCGGTCACGACGCAAATCCAGAACTATCTGAACACCAACGGCGGCCGGGCCGATCCCAGCGGTCTCTACGTCATCAGCACGGGCGGCAACGACCAGAGCTACGCATTCAACAATTTTGTCGCGGGCTCTGCCGCTGCCGGTGGCGCAACCAGCCGCGTGCAGTACTTCAACAACGTCGCTGACAATCTCGTATCTTCGGTCACCAACCTTTCTGCCGCCGGCGCCCGCTACATCATCGTCCCCAACGTCAACTATTCGCAGGCACTCGGCTTTGGCGCTGTCGGCTCACAGCAAAGTTTCGACTATCTGCAACGGGTCTGGAACGGTCTCGCAGCCAACGGCGTCAAGTTCATCCCTGCCGACCGCAATGCCATCCAGGTGGCGATCGAGGCCAACCCTGCCTTGTTCGGCTTCACCAACATCACGCGACCGACAAGCGTGAGCGCCTTCACCGGCGCTTGCCCCCGTCCCGTTGGTGTGACAGGCGCCTGGTCACTGCTGTGTACGCCGGCCAATGTCGCGCCCAATGCAAACCAGTTGCTCTACGCCGACAACGAGCACTTCACGGCGGCGGGGCAGAAAATCTTCGGCGACTACTATTACAGCCTGCTCGTCGCCCCGAGCCAAATTTCGTTCCTCGCCGAGAACGCCATCAAGGCGGGTAGCCGCACGACCGCGTCGGTCCAGTCCCAGATCGAGATCTCGCAAGGCCAGCGCGGACCGACGGGCTATAATTCCTGGGTCGTCGGCGACGTATCGCATCTTGCGATGGACAATTACCGCGGTTTCCCGGACGACCCCAGCACCCCTGTTTCGCTCATTGCTGGCCTCGACTATCGTGTCGCGCCAGGGATTATCGTCGGCGCACTGGCACATACAGCGACACTCAAATCGAGTTTCGGCGGCAGCGGCGGCTACTTCCGTCAGGACGAATACGGCTTCGGCCTCTATGCCGGCGTGACGGCTGGCGCCTTGTGGGGCACCATCATCGGCGCCGTCGGTCGTTTCGACTACGATGTCCAGCGCAACGTGAACCTCGGCATCGCGTCGTTCCACAATTCCGGCTCGACGAGTGGCAATGCCCGATCCGCAGCAGTCGAAGGTGGCTACAAATTCACGTTTGGCAACATTACGCACGGACCGGTCCTGGGCATCGGCTTGCAGCAAGCAACGATTGGTGCCTTCACGGAAACCGGCGGCATCACCAGCCTCGGGTTCGGAAGCCAGACGCGGAACTCCGCGATCTCGACGCTCGGGTACAAGGCCAGCCTCGACCTCGGCATGTTCCGCCCGTTCGCCCACGTCGCCTGGCATCATGAATTGGCCAACACCGAGCGCGAGGTCAGCGCGACCCTGACGACCATCACCGCGCCGTCGTACTCGATGCCTGCGGTCATTCTCGGCAAGGATTGGGGCTCGACGTCGGTCGGCACCATCGTCAAGTTCAGTGATACAGTGAGCGCGAACGGGGCGCTGACAGCTGACTTTGCGCAGCGCGACGTGCAGGCCTACGGAGGCCGAGTCGGTATCCTCGTCTCCTATTGATGCCGAGCGAGCGAGTTCCAGAGCCATTGCCATCACACGACAAGCTACGGGTCCCTTCCGGGCCCGTCAGCGTCGGTGCCGGGTTGCAATCACCCAATGGCGCGCGGCAAGATGGGATGCTAGTTTTCTTCCCGATCGAATGCTCGATCCGCCCAGTAATGGCCGCATCGACCCGATTAAAGCATCGAGCAAAGGAACCGCCCCATGATCCACGTTCTCGCCATCATCACCGCCAAGCCCGGCAAGCGCGCCGACGTCCTCGCCGCCTTCCGCGCCAACATGCCCGCTGTCCACGCCGAGAAAGGCTGCATCGAATACGGCCCCGCCGTTGATGCCGAAGGCTTCGGCAAGTTCGCAACGGCATTCGGCCCCGACACCTTCGTCGTCATCGAAAAGTGGGCGACCGCCGACGATCTCAAGGCGCATGCCGCGGCCCCGCACATGGCCGCCTATGGCGCCAAAGTGAAAGACTGGCTCGCCAGCCGCGTCATCCACGTGCTCACGAACGGCTGATGCACCCGCCATATCCACGCGCCGGTTGCAAACTGGGCAATCGAAGGCGCAATTCAAAGTGATCGTTGGCACCGCCGGACACATCGACCACGGCAAAACGCTGCTGGTCAAGGCGCTCACCGGCGTCGAAACCGACAGGCTGAAAGAGGAAAAAGCGCGCGGCATCACGATCGAGCTGGGCTTTGCCTACGTGCCGCTCGCCTCGGGCCAGATCCTGGGTTTCGTCGATGTGCCGGGCCATGAGCGCTTCGTGCACACGATGCTGGCGGGTGCTGCCAGCGTTGATTTCGTCGTGCTCGTGGTCGCCGCTAACGACGGCGTCATGCCGCAAACCCGCGAGCACGTTCAGATCTTGGATCTGCTCGGTATTCGCGATGGTCTCGTCGCGCTCAACAAGATCGACCTCGTCGACGACGCCCGGCAAGCGGAGGTCGAAGCCCAGATCCGCGGCGTGCTGGCGGGAACACCATTGGCGGATGTCGATATTCTGCCGGTGTCGGCAGCATCAGGCCAAGGCATCGAAGCGCTGAAAGCGCGGTTGGCGGACGAAGCGGAAAGCCGCCCCGAACGCGCCGCCGCGGGCACGTTCCGCTTGAGCATCGATCGCTCGTTCTCGGTGCAAGGCGCGGGCACGGTCGTGACCGGCGCCGTCCAATCCGGACGCATCGCGACAGGCGATAAGGTCGTCGCCTTGCCACAGGGCCTAGAGCTTCGGGTCCGCTCGCTCCATGCGCAAGGCCGCGCCAACGATCAGGGGCACGCGGGCGAACGCTGCGCGCTCAACCTCGCGGGCGTCGACAAAGGCGTGCTCAATCGCGGCGATTGGCTGGTCGATCCGGCCTTGACCGCGATGACGGCTCGGCTCGATGCCGAGGTCCGGCTGTTGCCGAGCGAAACAAAACCGCTGCGCACCTGGTCGCCCGCCCATTTCCACACCGGCACCAGTCAGGTGGAAGCGCGCGTCGTCCTGCTCGAGGGCGACAAGCTCTCGCCGGGAGCGAAAGAGCTGGTGCAAATTGTGCTGGACAGGCCGTTGCCGCTG
>JANXRM010000267.1 GCA_025353015.1 Hyphomicrobiales bacterium | reverse complement strand
CAGCGCTGCTGCTCGGGGTCTTGACTGCGATTTTCGTCGCCATGG
Source organism: Hyphomicrobiales bacterium (assembly GCA_025353015.1). GTDB lineage: Bacteria > Pseudomonadota > Alphaproteobacteria > Rhizobiales > Hyphomicrobiaceae. The sequence continues at coordinate 13,481 of JANXRM010000267.1, read as the reverse complement.
GCGGATTCGTCGGCGGCGAGCGCGGTCTGGCTATCGCCTTCGTCGTCGCCCTTGTCACCAATGCGCTCGCCTACTGGAAGTCGGATTCGATGGTGTTGCGAATGCAGGGCGCCGTCGAGGTGGACCGGCAGTCCGGTGGCCAATATTTCGAAATCGTGGAGCAACTCTCCGCCAGGGCTGGCATTCCGATGCCGCGGGTCTGTGTCATGCAGTCGCCGTTGCCGAATGCGTTCGCGACCGGGCGAAACCCCGATCATGCGGCCATTTGCGCCTCCACCGGCCTCTTGGACCTGCTGAGCCCCCAAGAAGTGGCGGGCGTCATCGGGCATGAGCTCAGTCACGTGAAGAACCGGGACACATTGACCATGACCATTGCTGCCACGATCGGCGGGGCCATATCGATGCTTGCGAATTGGCTACAGATCAGCGCCATTTTCGGCAATCGCACTGGACGAAGCCGGATGGCCACGTTCGCCGCCATGCTGATCGCGCCGCTGGCAGCAACCATCATTCAGATGTCAATCAGCCGTTCGCGGGAGTATCAGGCAGACCGGCTTGGCGCGATGCTGTGCGGCAATCCGGCTTGGTTGGCGTCGGCGCTGGCAAAGATCAATGACGCGATGCGGCGCAATCCGCCCGTTGCCGCAGGTGCCATGACACGAGCGGTGGCGCATCTTTTCATCATCAGTCCCTTGACAGGGCGCGGGCTCGACAACTGGTTTGCCTCGCATCCAAGTACCGAAAACCGAATTGCCGAGTTGGCAAAGCTTGCGGCCGAAATGGGCGTGGCGTTCGATCTCGAAAGCAGCCAGCGGCAACAGGACGCCACCCGAGTGCAAACGACTGAACGCCCGGCGGCCGTTCGCCCGCGTGGCACGTGGAGTTGAAAAGGTGGGAGTTGAAAAGGTGGGAGCTGGAAAGGTCGACCCAATCGAAAAGCCAAAATTCGTGGAACGACGTGCGCAAGGGACGAACCATACGCGGGCCGACCGCGGCCGGGGATCGAGTGCTCGGCCGAAGGGACCGGAGCCCGCGGGCCTCGACGCACGCCGCCTCGCGGTGCGGTTGATCGAGGCGGTGCTCCTTAAGGGGCACACGCTGGAAGACGCCCTGGCGCGGGAAGAAAAGGACCACAGCGCACCCGTGCTCGAGTCGCGAGACCGTGCCTTTGCCCATCTGATCGCCGCCACCGTCCTGCGTCGGCACGGGTCACTGACCGCGGTGATCGGCAGCTTCCTGACGCGGCCACTCCCGAAAGAGGTGCATCGGCCCCGCTCGATCCTCCTGGTTGCCGCCGCGCAGATCCTGCTGCTCGACACACCGCGGCATGCGGCGATCAATCTCGCTGTTGAGCATTGCCAGCGCGACCCCGATGCCGCACGCTTTGACAAACTCGCCAACGCCGTCCTGCGCCGGGTCGCGACCGATGGCCCAGCAATCCTGGCCAAGCTCGACTGGCCCAAGGCGGATGTCCCGGGATGGGCATGGACCCGTTGGGTTCAGGCCTACGGTGCGGAGCTGGCATCGATGATCGCTGCAGGCAGCTTGCGCGAGGCGCCTCTGGACATCTCGGTCAAAGCCGATGCCGCTGATTGGGCACAACGCCTCGGCGGGCACCTGTTGCCGACCGGGTCCATCCGGGTCGGCACGCATGGCCGCGTCGAGCAACTCGTGGGCTACGCAGACGGCGACTGGTGGGTTCAGGACGCGGCCGCGGCTTTGCCGGCGCGGTGCCTCGGCGATGTCAGAGGCAAGCGGGTGCTCGATCTCTGTGCGGCGCCGGGTGGCAAGACAGCGGAGTTGGCGGCGGCCGGGGCGCATGTAACGGCCATCGATATCGTGGTCGACCGGCTGGCGCGGCTCAACGAGAACATGGCCAGACTAAAGCTCGCCGGGTCAGTCGAAACGCTCGCCGCCGATTGCCTGCGCTGGACGCCAGCCGAACCTTTTGACGCGGTGCTTCTCGATGCGCCGTGCACCTCCACGGGCACAATCCGGCGGCATCCGGACCTCTTGCATCTGAAACGGCCTGAAGACGTCGCCAAGCTGGCGAAGCTGCAGGCGGACATGCTGTCGAAGGCCGCGCACATGGTAAAGCCGGGAGGGCTGATCGTCTATTGCACGTGTTCCCTCGAGCCGGAGGAGGGGGCAGACGTTGTCGAAGCATTTCTGGCGGCAACACCAAGCTTTGCCCGCCGCCCGATCAGCGCCACGGAGATTCAGGCCGATCCGAATTGGATCACACCCGCAGGCGATCTCCGGACATTTCCCATGCACTTATCCCTCGAGCCGCCCGCAATATCCGGCATGGACGGGTTTTATGCCGCTCGGCTCGTTCGCGGGACGTAAAGCCGCGAAAGCAGCAACCACTGCAATCGAGACCGCAATCTAGGCTTCCGGCCGCCGCAAATGCGAAGTACCGTGACCGTCAACGATAGAGGCGCCACTAGGCCCGCACATCCATGAATTTCGTCGTCATCCTCCTGATCTTTGCGGTGCCGATGCTTGAACTCGGGCTGCTGATCAAATTCGGCCAGAACGTCGGCTTCTGGTGGACGATGCTGCTCATCATCGGAACAGGGATCCTTGGCGCGACCATCATCTCGCACGAAGGTTTATCGGCGCCAATCAAGGCACAGGAAGCGATGCGCCGCGGCGAGGCGCCCGTGCCGAAGATGTTCGATAGCGCCCTGGCCGCGGCGGGTGGCGTGCTATTGATCACTCCCGGTCTCATTGGCGACGGACTAGGCCTGCTGCTGCAGGTGCCGCTGGTGCGCCGCGTCGTCGGGCGGTGGCTCGTTCAGCGCTTTTTCCGGATCGAGGACGTCACCGTACACCGCCAGCCGGCAATGGCGCCGGGCACGGAGCCGCGTGGTCCACGCCCGGGCAACGATCCCATGCGGCCAGGCCCCAAGGCATCAGGCTCACCTCGCGGCGATGGCCCCGTCATCGACGGCGAATTCGAGCGCATCGACGAACGCCCGTCCACCCCAAAGAAGCCACACCCGAACAGCCTCGATAAATCATGACGCTGAGCACAATTGCTTACGCGGCTGCTTACGCGGCAAACCTAGGCTGGGTCAGCTAACTCAGCCGACAATGAACGGCACCAGGCGCCGAGTTGAGCATACCCGCCGTTGCCGATAAGCTGTGATCTTCTGACAGAAGCGCCCACCGGAGATGCTGCATGGCCAAAATCATTCCAACGGGGAAAAGCCTCGGCTGCGCGATCGAGGGCATCGATCTGGCAAAGCCCCTGTCCGCGGCCGATTTCGAGCTGATCCTGGAGGCCTTCGGCCGCTACGGCGTGCTGCGCTTCCCCAACCAGTCCCTGCCGCCCGCCGGACACAAGGCCTTCGCCTCCCGCTTCGGTTCACTGGAGATCAACGTCGCCGCCGGCCATTACTGCGTGCCCGGCCACCCGGAAGTCATGGTCCTCTCCAACATCGTCGAAAACGGCAAGGCCATCGGCCTCAAGGACGCGGGGCAGGACTGGCACACGGACATGTCGTATTCGCGGACTGTCGCGTTCCTGAACGTGCTGCACGCCTTGGAGGTGCCGGTGCGGAACGGCATAACGTTGGGCGCCACAGAATTCCTCGATATGTGCGCGGCCTACGACGATTTGCCGGCGACCATCAAGTCCCGCATCGCGAGCCTGACCGCTACGCACGACTTCAACAAGTTCTGGGATGAAATGTTGAAGCGGCCGGGGACGCAGCGCAAACCGTTGACGCCCGAGCAGCGCGCCCAAAAACCGCCGGTGTCGCACCCCGTCGTGCAGGAGCATCCCATCTCGGGTCGCAAGGCGCTCTATTGCACCGTCGGCTACGTGGTCAAAATCGACGGCGTGCCTTCTGCCCAAAACGACGAGCTGATGGCGTACCTGTTCAAGCATCAAGTGCAGGACAAGTACAAATACGTGCACCGCTGGGCCAAGGGCGATGTACTCGCCTGGGATAATCTCTGGACCATGCACAACGCGCTGCCCGATTACCGCGACGACGAGCCGCGCCACATGCGTCGCTGCCAAGTAATGGCTGATTGGGTTTTCAAAGCCCCTGAGGTGGCGCGCGTGCGGGCGCGGACAACGCCCACGGCGCAAAGATAAATCGCGCCTCAGAATTCCATCAAGAATTCCCTGGTTGCCGGTCTCCACTCACCATATAGTCCCGCCGTCAAAGCTGGCCGGGGGAACCAGGTTCTCGCGGAAAAGCATCTTGCCGGGGTGTTGTCACGTCCGCCGGGCGCGAGGCCGCGTCGGCTATTGACCGAGTTACCTATCGCAAGTGGTCATGTGCGAGCCGACAGGCTCGCTTGTTTTCAAGGAAGTGGGAATGGCGCTGCAGTCCCGTATTCGCAATGTCACAGCTGTCCTCGGTCCAACCAATACCGGAAAAACCCACCTGGCCATCGAGCGCATGCTCGGTCACCAGTCCGGCATGATCGGACTTCCCCTCCGCCTGCTCGCCCGCGAGGTCTACGACAAGATCGTAGCAAAGGTCGGCGCCCAGAACGTGGCGCTGGTCACGGGCGAGGAGAAGATCAAACCGGAACACGCGCGCTATTGGGTCTCGACCGTCGAGGCGATGCCGCGCGAGATCGAAACGGATTTCCTGGCGATCGACGAGGTGCAGCTCGCCGCCGATCCCGAGCGCGGCCACGTCTTTACCGACCGGCTTCTGCACGCCCGCGGACGCCAGGAAACGTTGCTGCTCGGCGCTGGCACCATGCGCGAGGCCATCAACGATCTGGTGCCCGGCGCGAACTTTATTTCCAGGCCACGGCTCTCCAAAATCACGTACGCCGGCCAGAAGAAGATCACGCGGCTACCGAAGCGGACCGCCATCGTCGCCTTCTCGGCTGCCGAAGTCTACGAGATCGCTGAACTGATCAAGCGGCAACTCGGCGGTGCCGCCGTCGTCCTCGGCGCGCTGTCGCCGCGCACGCGAAACGCACAAGTTGCCCTCTATCAGTCGGGCGACGTCGACTATCTTGTGGCGACGGACGCCATCGGCATGGGCCTCAACCTCGACGTCGATCACGTGGCGTTCGCGGGCGTGCGCAAGTTCGACGGCCAGACGCACCGCAATCTCAACGCCAGCGAATTGGCGCAGGTCGCCGGCCGCGCCGGCCGGCACATGAATGACGGTACGTTCGGCGTCACCGGCGAAGCCGAGCCGCTCGACGCCGACATGATCGAGCGGCTGGAAAACCACACCTTCGAGCCCGTCCGCACGCTGCAATGGCGTAACTCCAAGCTCGATTTCGCAACGCTGGAGCGGCTGCGGGAATCGCTGCGCGACATGCCAGGGCATATCCGTCTGCAGCGCGCCCGAATGGCCGATGACATGCTGGCCCTGGAAACCCTCTCGGCCGACAGCGATATCGCCGCGCAAGCCGGCAACAAGGCCTCTGTGGAGCGCCTTTGGGAGGTCTGCCAGGTTCCCGACTACCGCAAGATCTCGTCGCAGAACCATGCCGAGCTCGTCGCCACGCTGTTTGGCTTCCTGATGAACGACAAGGGCCGGATTCCCGAGGACTGGTTCACCAAGCAGGTCGAACTCGCCGACCGCACGGACGGTGATATCGACACGCTGTCCACGCGGCTGGCGCATATCCGCACATGGACGTTCGTTGCCAACCGTTCGGATTGGCTTGCCGACCACGCCCACTGGCAGGGCCGCACGCGCGCCATCGAGGATAGTCTGTCGGACGCCTTGCACGAGCAATTGGCGCAACGCTTCGTCGACGCCAAGACCAGCGCGCTGATGAAGGGCCTGCGCGACAAGGAAGAGATGTCGGCCGACATATCTGCCGATGGCGCCGTTCATGTGGAGAAACATTTCGTCGGCCGCCTGAAAGGCTTTCGCTTCCAACCGGACACCCAAGCCGACGCCCAGGGCGTCCACGGCAAGGCCTCGCGCGGCGCTGCGGCCCACGTGCTGTCAAGTGAATTCTCGATGCGCGCCCGCCGCGTTTCCTCGGCCAAAAACGACGCTTTCAAACTGACACGTCAGGCACGCGTGCACTGGCGCGACGAGGAGATTGCGCGGCTCGAGCCCGGAGAAGACCCGCTCAAACCGACCGTCGTCCTGCTCTGCGACGAACATCTCAGCGGTCCCGACAAGGAGAAGGTGCAACAGCGTCTCGACACCTGGATTGCCGAAATCATCGGCGAGCGCCTGAAACCGTTGGCCGAACTGAAAAATGCCGACGACGTGACAGGGCTCGCGCGCGGCATTGCATTCCGTCTTATCGAGAACTTCGGCGCATTGAAACGCGAAACCATCGCCGAGGACATGCGTCAGCTCGATCAGCCATCGCGCGGCCAGCTGCGCAAATACGGCGTGCGGTTTGGGGCATTCAACATCTATCTGCCGCCATTGCTGAAGCCGGCTCCCGCTGAACTTATCCTCACGCTGTGGTCGCTGAAGAATGCCGTGGCTGCCGGGCTTGATCCGGAGAAACTGCCGGAACCACCGCGTCCGGGCCTCACATCGGCCTCGGCCAACCCCGCCATCCCGGAAGCCTTCTACCGCGCCGCCGGTTATCATCTGTGCGGCCCCCGCGCGGTGCGCATGGACATGCTGGAGCGGCTCGCCGACCAGATCCGTCCACTGCTCGCCTGGCGCAAAACGGAAATCGGGCAGACGCCGCCGCGCGGTTCCAGTGGCGATGGCGGCTTCATCGTCACGCCCGAGATGATGTCGGTGCTCGGTTGCTCGCAAGACGAGTTCGGCAATGTCCTGAAGGCACTCGGATTCCGCCTCGACCGCCGCCCGGCGCCGCCGAAGGTTGCCGAGCTGCCAATGCCAGCGCCGGCTGCCGCCGATGCCACAACGCCGGCAGAAGCAGTGCCGGCGATCGAGGCGGTTGTTGAGACAGCGATCGAAACGGCCGATGGCGCATTGCCGCAAGCCGACGCCCCTGCCGTCGTTCACCGGCCACAGGCTCCGAGCGTGGCCGTCGTCGAGGTATCGCCGGTCGTGCCCGAGGCCACAGCGCCAATGGCTGTCGAAGCCGCATCCGTTACGGCAGCCACGGAGACGCCCATCGTTGCCGCGCCGGACGACACGCCGGCGCACGCGTCCGCCAGCGCCACCAAGGCTGCCGAAGCCGAAATGATCGACATCTGGCGGCCACGCCGGCGCGATCGTCACGAGCGGCCGCAACGGGGTGCGCGCTCTGGGGCAAACGACGGAACGACTGAAGGTGCGCAAGATCGCGAAAATCGTGGTGATCGCCGCCCGCGTGGTGGCCGCAACCGTGGCGACCGGCGTCCGGGCCGTGGTTCCGGACCGGCACCGCAGGCCGAGGCGGCAGGAACACCGGCAGCGCCGGATGCAGCGGGCTTGGCGGCGGCAACACCCAGTGGCGAACAAGCGCCAACAACCGGCGAAAACCAGCAGCCGCGCCGCGATGGCGATCGCAACCGCCATCATCGCGGTCCCCGGGATGGACAACAGCGTGACGGCCAGCAGCGTGATGGCAAACCGCGCGACGCCAAGCCGGGCGACTTCAAGACCGGCGACGACAAACCGCGCGAGAACAACTTCCGCGGCAACAACCGCGGCCCTGGTGGCGGTGGTGGTGACCGCGGCAGCGATCGTCGCGACGACCGCCGCCGTCGCGACGACCGGAGTAGCGGCCCACGCGTCACGCAACACTCCGCAAGCCCGCATCGCAAGGGACCGGATCCGGACTCACCGTTTGCAGCGCTCAGCGCGCTGAAGCTACAGTTGGAAAAACAGACCAAGGACCGGACCTGAGGCCGGTACAGGTCGCCGCACAGACGGAGAACTGACCCGCCATGGGCCGGGCCGACGACGAGAACGACGAAATCACGCCGGCCGCCACCAGCCAGCGTGTCGACCGTTGGTTGTGGTACGTCCGGATCGTCAAATCACGGACACTTGCGGCCAGTCTCGTGTCCGATGGGCGTGTCCGCATCAACCGGCTGAAGGCTGAAAAGCCCAGTCAGACGGTCAAACCCGGCGACATCCTGACAATCACCGTTGGGCCGCGGTTGCGAATTCTCAAAGTGGCGGCACTTGGTCTCCGCCGTGGCCCGCCGAGCGAAGCCCAAACTCTTTACGAGGATCTGTCGCCGCCGCCGCCGCCGCGGGAGGAGCGCACGAGCCCCATTCTGGATGAAACGCGCGAAGCAGGTTCGGGCCGGCCGACAAAGCGCGACCGCCGGCAAACAGACTGGTTGAAGGGCGAGTGAACCGCCGCCCCCGCCGTTATGCCGTTTTCGATTTTTTCGCTGCGGTTTCAATCGTTGCGGTGGCGCGGCCGATGAGCCTGTATCCCAAATGCCGCTGCGACTCGATCGGATCGTAGCCTAGACGCAGACGGAGGCGCCGTCGGAGTTTGCTGATGTGACTTTCGACGACGCTGTCGTCAATTGCTTCGTCGAACAAGCCGTAAACGGTGCTGAAAATCTGCGCCTTTGTCACTCGACGCGGCCACTTGCTCGCCAGAAACTCGAGAATGCGCAATTCCCGACGCGGCAACTCCATCGGCAGCCCGCCAACGAGCGGATCGCGGCCGTCGCGAAATGTTTTGACATCCTGGCTTAGCGCGTCACCAACGTTGGAAAGGCGCGCACGGCGGGAAATAGCCTCGATCCGAGCCAAGATTTCCCGCACATGACATGGACTTTCGACAACATCATCCACGCCCTCGGCAAAAAGATCGAGCGTGCTCATCAGTGATTTTTCTTCTTTCAGGGCGATGACAGCTGCGGCGCAACGCTGCTTGATCATACCCGCCAGACTGCCCGCGCACCCACACTCGCCGATCAGCACCGCCTCGATTGCATTCACATCGTCGTCAGCCGCGGCCCCGACCCAACCCTGAAACTCTCCAGATGAAAATCCGGAAACCGAAATGCCCTCACGCCTGAATGTCGTCCGGTATGCGTCGGCGACCAAAGCGCGATCCTCAACAACGACAATCATACCCCTCCCCTTTTCTCGATTTTCGAATCGACCACAAACACATGCAGGATTGGTGGCATGCACCCGTGTAGAGAGCAACGAAGGGTCAGACGATTGACCGCGCAGGTTGTCGGCTGGCAACTTAACTATGTAAGTTATATTCCGTGCTCTAAAGAATAGAGCACCGCAAGGAGAACTGTTCCGAAATAACTTTCGATGCCAATCATTTTCTTGTCCCCGACTTGTGTCAAATTCGACATTTTCACAAGAGACTGGTCGCACCTTCCGATGTGACCGCCGGCAAAAGTCATGACCTGCACTTGAGGCCAAACCAGGAGGTCGTGCCGACCGGCGCCAACTGTTCCTCGCTCCGATCTGCGCCGGGTTCCAAGCTAGCTGCCCGGAATTCAACGCCAATTCCTGACTCCGTCACATGTCGGATCTCGCAGTTTCTGACGGTCGCCTCGCCTTCCAGCTGCACGCGGAATTGAGCCGGCAGCCACTTCGGTGGTTCCAGTTCCAGAAAAGCACCGAATTCACTGATATTGCCGACACGGCAGGACAAGCGCTGGCGGCCAGGTAGCATGATCCAAGCCTGAGCCCGCGTGGGGCGTCGGCCAAAACGGCGCCGTTCGATCGATGATTTCATCGTTGAACACTCCAAGGCGCGCACGTCTGAGATGACGGAGTATTGCCCACCAAACAGCTGCGCATCCAAAAACTACGAGCAGAAAATTTTTACCGAACCGGCCAAGCAACAACGGCATAATGCCTCGCAAACATCCTTTGATGGAGCTGCGTTTTCAGTTGCAATTGTCCGGTGATCGAAAACGTACGCCGCTTGACGACTGGCATCTATGCTTGCGTGCGACGATGGCTTTTTCTCCTGGGCCCGTCGTCGATCCATTCGCCCAAAAAAACAGCGGTAGGGCTCGCATACCACTCCACGCTGGGAGGGGGGCATGAAATGGTATGCGAACCCATCGCAGTTCTAAGCTGCAGTCTCCGGACTTTCCGAGCGTATTTCGAAGGGGAGCTTCATGCCGATTGTTTCGGCTCGATCACCCGGCATTTTGCCTACGAGAGTTTGGGGAGCCTGGGTGGCACCTCTCGTGCGATCGGTACAATCAGAGTGGCATCCTTGAATAAAAGAACTATTAACGCCCGCATTCATTTAACCCAACCGAAATGCTGTGTAGCCTGTCGCGCAAACGAGGAACCTTCCGGAATCAATAGGCGATATAGTTCCGGTGCACGAACTGGCCGTCTGCCTTGCGAGCTTCCATACGCACGGCGTTTGGCGAGGCGCGCGTCTCGATTTTGGCGTGCGTGCCCAGCGCCAGCTCAGACGCCTTGCCGCCCTCGGCCTCGGCGAGGAATGCCGTTACGGCGTTGACTGTCGGAGGCGTTCCGGAGCCCGACTTTGCGACCTCGGCTTGCTTGCGGCCCGAGAGTGCTTCAGTCGCAGCTGCTCGCGCAAGCTTCGGCCACATCTTCCGGAAGAGTCCGTTCGAGGGATAGATGTCGGCGCTCGACAAGCGGCCGTTGACGGCAATCACAACACCGACAATGTCAGTGCCCTCGAGGCCTGCTGGCTCCAACGCGGCGAGGTAACCTGCCTGGGCTTCCTTTAGCTTCTCGTGCTCAAGCGCAAGTTGCAGGCTGGTCGTCGATTTTTCCGAGGCAACCGGGGCAGAGAGCGTTGCTGTCAGGCCGCTTTGCACGGCGGCGACGCTGCGCCAGACCTCGCTTTGGCCGCCAGAAGCCTGATTGGCGTCCGAGCGCTGCCGGAGATTGCCGATCACAGGATCGGCGCCAGTCGCCGGCGAGCCCACACCATGGTTTTGGCGCACGGGGGCTGCCGGATCGCGTTCCGTCGGTTTTGGCCGGCCGGCCATCGCGATCTTTGCTTCCCGCGACGGGATCAACGCTTCCGACAGCGCGAAGCGCTTCACGTCCTCCTGGCCGCGGGCCGACCATCGTCCCTTCTCGACGCAATAGGCGCCGATCGGCACCACGCCAGAGCCTGGCAGCAGCACCATGCTGATTGTCAAAACGCGATCCTGCTGGCCGCCTTTCACAATATCGCCGAACTGCACGAACACCGGCGTCTGGCCTTTGTTCTCGATTTTCAATTCCTGGACGTTGCCGGTCTCCTGCACGTCGACCGTGCCCTTGGCCAACGCTTCCTGCAGTGTATCGGGAACCGGACCCGGCACCGAAGCGCCGTGCACGAAATAAACGGCGACATTTCCGTGCGTCGCCGGTCCGGAGATGCGTGGCACAGGCTCAGCTACCGCGGTTCCGCCGAATACGCGCGCTGCCGCAAGACCAAATGCCAGCAGGCCCAAACCTAATCGCAATGTCATGACCAAGCTCCATGCCTCGGGGAAGACAGCTATTCCCGCTTGCGCGACAATCCTCCCGACATTCGGGCAAATCATGGAGAATAAAGGGTTTTCCTGTGGCAGACCGCACTGCGGGCCGGCGCCGGCGTTTGGGCTGCTAACAGTGCATGCCTCCACCGGCTAACTGCGAACATGGTAAAAATCAGAACACAGATCTTTAAGCTGCGCCAATCGAGCGCGGCCCACTTGGCATCCGACCCGCGGCGCCGGAGGCTATTGCCACTGGATGCCCCTCGGATGCTCTGACATACTGCTTCTAAAAGCCCGCGTGAGATGGGCTGTAGCGGGACATGAATATCTGGAGGAAATGCGATGATGTACAAGACGAAACGTAGACAATTTCTCAAAGGCCTCGGCGCTACTGCCGGGCTAGTCGCCATGCCGGCCGTCGTGCGCGGCCAAGCGCCGATCACGCTCAACGGCGCCGTCCAGTTCAACGACGACCACGCCTTCAACAAAGGCCTGCTGAAATTCGAGGAACTGGTCAAAAAGTACTACGGCAAGCCGATCAATTTCGTGTTGCATCGCAACTCGTCGCTGGGGCTCGAGAAGCAGTACTTCGAATACATGTCGCAGGGCAAAGCCGTCGACTACGGCATCGTCTCGCCAGCGCACATGAGCACGTTCGCCAAGGCAGCGCCATTCATCGACGCGCCGTTCGTGTTCAAAGATATCGCCCACATGAACAAGGTGGTTGCGGCCAACTTGTTGAAGCCGATTGCCGATGAAGTGGCGCAGAAGGCAGAAGTCATGCTGATCGGCTCAGCTGGCGGCGGCGTGCGCAACATTTTCTCGAACAAGCCATTCAAGAATCTGGCCGAGATGAAGGGCCTGAAAGTTCGTGTTCAGGGCGCACCGATCTGGTCGCGCACGTTCACGGCTGCCGGCATGGCACCGACGGTCATCGCCTACAACGAAGTCTACAACGCCATCCAGAACGGCGTGATTGCGGCCGGCGAAAACGAAGCCGCCGGCGTCGAAGCCATGAAGTTCTACGAGGTGGCGCCGAGCCTGTGCATGACGCAGCATGCCGTTTCGATCCGGCCCATCTGCTTCTCGGTCAAGACGCTCAAGGCTCTGCCGCAGGATCTGCAAGATGCCATCATGAAGGCCGGCACTGAAGCTGGCGACTTTGCCCGCGCACTCGAGTCAAGCGAGGAAGTGACCAAGCTCGACGCGCTCGAAAAAGCTGGCAAACTGAAGCGCATCCCATTCGAAGAGCGCGATGCCATGAAGAAGCTCGTCGACCCGGTCATGGCGGTCTATGCCAAGGAAATCGGGGCTGAAGACATCTTCGCCAAGATCAATGCAATCTAAGGCTGACATGCTGGCCTAATTCCGCGCGGCGGTGCTTCAGCCGGGGCTGGGGCATCGCTGGCGCTTGGGCTCAGCCTGCAGTGCACGCAAGTCTTCGTGGGGGAGATTGAAACAATGATATCCGACAAGCGTGGACCGCTGGCTGGCCCGCCACCCCTGGTGCCGCAGTCGAGTGGTGCCAGTACGCATGCACGAGACGCCGTTCCGGCTGGCGCTCGCGGACCTTGGAAGCGCTTCACGCACGGCTACGCGCGGTTGCTTGAAATGATGCTTGCTGCCTGCGTCGGCATCCTGATCATCCCGGTCACGCTGCAGATCATATCGCGCTACACGTCGCTCATCCCGTCGTATATTTGGACGGAGGAGATGGCGCGTTTCCTGTTCGTTTGGACCATCATGATCGGCGCGATGGTGGGCGTGCGTGAGGCGCAACACTTCGAAGTCGATGTCTGGCCGCAATTGAATCGCCGAGCCGAGGCCGCCGTGCGGATCGTCGCGCGTCTCGGCATTCTGACGCTGGCGTTTGTCTTCATGTGGGCTGGCACCGAATTCACCAAGTTTGCCTGGCACCGGACCTCCGAGTTGGCGGATCTCCCGCTGTGGATGATTCACATTGCGTGGCCCATGGCGGGCGTCACATGGTTGGTATTTGCTGGCGAGCAGATCGTCGACGAACTGCGCGTTCTGCTTGGGGGCAAGACACAATGACCGGTACAGTTCTATCGTCCGGGCAGGCAGCACTTGTCTTGTTCGGCGTATTTGGCTTGCTGTTGGCGCTGCGTGTACCTGTCGCATTTTCGCTCGGCTTGGC
>JANXRM010000262.1 GCA_025353015.1 Hyphomicrobiales bacterium | reverse complement strand
CCCGCACCATCGCGCAACTGGTCGCTCACGCACCGCTGACGATGCACCAGATCGTCAAGGAAACCGTGCCTTTTCGCATGTTTCCGGACAAGGCGCCGGAGTTAAGTGCGTAGGAATGTACCAGATATGTTCCAACACCGGCAATCACGAGGGCACTAGCAAGCCGAACATACCCACTAGAGTCACGGATAGGAGCGTATTGGCTTATGACGTTAACGGTAGGCACGAGCAACAGCATATGAAAAAGATAAATGCCGTAGGACATATCCCCCGCATGCTTGGCAATGCGGCTGGACAACAGCTTATCGGTAACATCTACGATCAAACCCACACCGAACGAACTCCAAGTTGCCCGTTCCATCGTGAGCAGGACAACGCAGACTGCTGCAATCGAGAACAATAACGCCTGATTATAGAACGCCAGCGCGATAGCGGCGACAAGAAGTGGCACGTAACTCGGCTCAGCTCGGCAATGATAGGCTTCCGCGATTAGAATACCCACAACGAAACAGTTGATCTTCAGGGCTAAAATCGTCGGTTGCGGGAACAATCCAAGCAGCTTCGGTTGCCCTGTGATGTAGACCCCGAATAGCTTAGAACTGACGAGAACTGAAATCGTTCCCGCAGTGACGAGCCAAGCATAACGGGCACGTTTCAGCAGCAGGGCGATAAACGGAAACATGGCATAAAACTGCATCTCCAATGCGAGGCTCCAATCGGGGAGCAGGTTATTTGAAGCGTAGGCTGGAAAAAAGCCGTACAAAAATGAGATATGAAGTAGGATATTCGTCGCAGTTAGATCGCGTTTGGACGGGTCGTTGAGGGGGAGATCCGCCCAAGGAAGTCGGAATACCGTTTCCATCTCTTGCTGCATTGCCCACAGCCGCGACCCGCAAAAGAGCGCAATGGTCAATGCGACGTAATAGAGTGGGGCAAGTCGAAAGAAACGTCGCATGAGAAACCGCAGCCAAGTGACTGGCGCACCCCACGGTTCGCGGGATTGTCGCCCGCGGCACTGGTACACCATGAGGAAACCCGATATCAGCATAAAAATGTCGACTGCCGTAGCGCCCGAAGGGATAGGTATGCCGCCAGCGACAGCAATATTCGCATGAAACACAAAGACCCAGATCGCCATCAATCCGCGCAAGCCATCGATGAATGGAACATTTCCTGGTCTTGCAATTCTCATCGATGCATCCGCAAACTGCCAAATATCAATACACTGAACTTCTGCAATACAAGAATTGGCTACCTAGCGCAGAGAGTCAACCGCTCGCGCTTTCTGGGTACGTCGGACCCCATGACCATGCCGACGACTAAGCGCACCCCGCCAAAGCGATCGGGTGCTGCAAATTTTTCATCCGGCGCATGGCCGTCGAACAGACAAATGACGATCTCCCGGCGGTGTCGGATGGCAATATGGACAAGGTGGCCGCCGCGGAATGATGAAGGCGGCAAGGCGCCGCCGCCTGCTCAGGGCGACAAACACACGCGCAGCGCTCAATCCAAACTGACCGCCAACCGCGCAAAGAACTGCTGCCGCTCGAAGTTGACGAGATCCAAGGCGCGCGGATCCCCGACCGCGTGTCCGCTGACCTGGGCATTCCAGGCAACCGTCAGCAACGTGTTTTTGCTCACTTGAACGAGCGCACTCGGCCCGACGAATAGCGATTGACCGGCGAACGTGTCGAGCCCGACCCCGTCGTATAGGCGCTCATAACGGGCTTCTCCGGCGAGAAACCAGCCAGGAGCGACCGGCACGCTGAGCGCACCCGCAAGCTTGACCGCGCTCGTCGGATCGGCGTGCGACCAAGTCGGCGAATATCCCACGTTGATCGCGCCGTAAAGCGCGTTCGGAATGAGTTCCTTGTCGATGAGTGCCGTCATCGCGAAGCCGTACTGGTCGGTCGCCGTGCCGCTGAGAGCATCGATCCGCGCATAGCTGGGCGCGAACGACAGCGTCAGCCCGAACGGTGCGGTGCGCCAGTTCGCCAGCCGCACGCGCGTGTCGACGGAAACGCTCTCGAACGTGAGTTCATTGAGATTGCCGAGCCCGGGAACATCCCCGATGGCATGTGCTCCGAACCGGACGGTTGGCGCGACGCGAATGGCGTCGGTCACGCCGTACTTGACGGCGAACCCGGTTGACCCGGCGGCATAGGCGCCCGCACGCTTCCCAAGCCGCACCGATGGCTCGAACTCGATCTCGGTCTCTTTCGCCTTGCCGATGTCGGAGCCTTCGGTGACGCCGAAAAGGTGTTCGGTATCGACCCCGGGCGTAGCAGGATGACCGTGCTGTGCCAGGACCGGCGTCGGTACCAGCCCGGCCAGCGCCGCGCAAAGTATCGCCGCACCGGTCACGCGCGTCACATGACCGCCTCGGTTCATTGCGTTTGTGTGCATGCCACCCCTGTTCAAGCCTTTGCCGCAAGCCCGGCGTGCGCACGACCGCATCACGACGTCAGCCCCCTACTTCACTGTCTCACCCTCGTACACGCCCCACAACTTCTTCTGCTGGATATAGCCGCGGAAATCGCCGACGGAGACGTAACACCAGCGGCCATTGCAGGTACGGATGTTGGCGATCACGCCGGCCTCGATAAAAGCGACGGGCTTGGCATTGTCTTTCTCGTCGGCAAGGAGTGCGGTTTGCGGCGCCGCCGCTCCCTTGGTCTCGGCGGATTTTAATTCCCACGGCAGCACCAACGCCGTCCGCCGCCCGGACACGAGCGTCTGCAGCACCCAGCCGAGCGCACCCTCGGCGTCGCGCACCTGCCGCCAGGCCTCGAATTCCTGCACCACCTCGACCGGTAATCCCGCCCGCTGATAAACCCACAGGACCTTGTGGTCTGTGCCCGGGCCTTGCCGGATATGCACCTTGTCGGATTTTAGACTGACGAACCTTGGCACGGCCAAGCCACTCGTCTGCGCCGGTGAAGGCAAAGCGGCGGGCCCGGACGCGGCCGCAGTCTGGCCGTAGGCCGGCGCAGACGCCAACCCTGCTGCCCAGACCAGAGCAACAACCGACCAATGTGCACTGCGCCACCGCATGCCGCCCTGATGATTCCGCATGTATCCCGAGACTAAACCAGAGTCGCGTCGAATCTCGTCAATTCGATGATGCCTCGCAAGTGACGGGCGGCCGCGAACCGTGCTTTATTGACAGGATGTCCGCGCCGGATCGAACTTTAGCGCGGCAATGGACCCGGAAGGCACACTTGCCGGCGGGAATCCGGCATGTGCCCAGAACTGAACCACGGTCTGAAACAAGAACTGAACCAAGCGCCAGATCAAGTGTCGAACCACGAGTTGGACCCAGAGTAGAATCAAGGAACGCACCATGCCGGCAAATCATCCGCGCTTCGACGCCGTCACACTAGAGATCCTCTGGCGCCGCATGATCTCCGCCGTCGACGAGGCGGCGAAAGCGCTCCGCCGGACGTCGTTTTCGACACTGGTCAACGAATCGAATGATTTCGCGCTCGTACTGACCGACGGGTCAGGGCAAAGCCTGGTCCAGAATACCGAAAGCATCCCCTCGTTCATCGGCACGCTGCCAGTGACGGTGAAGGAATTCATCCGCAAGATCGGCATCGAGAACATCCAGCCCGGCGACGTGCTGGTGACGAATACGCCTTGGATCGCCACCGGCCATCTGAACGACATCACGGTCGCCAAGCCCATCTTCCGCCAGGGCCGGATCGCGGCCTTCGCTGCATCGACCGCGCATGCCCCCGACATTGGCGGCCGCGTCCGTTCCGCCGAGGCCCGCGAGGTGTTCGAGGAAGGCTTCCACATCCCCGTCATGAAGATGCTGAACGCGGGTACGCTCGATCAGACGTTCATGAAGCTGCTGCGCGCCCAGGTTCGCACGCCCGATCAGACCGAAGGCGATCTCTGGGCCCAGTTGACCGGCCTCGATCTGCTGGAACGCCGCCTTGGTGAACTGATGGACGAATATGGCTTGCCCGACCTCGAAGGCTTCGCCGAGGAAATCCTCTCCCGTTCGGAGCGGGCCATGCGCTCAGCCATCGCTGCACTTCCGAACGGCGCCTACCCCTATGAATTCCAGACCGACGGCCTGGACGAACCGTTCCTCTACAAGGCCGTCGTCCATGTGCATGACGACCGCATCGATGTCGATTTCGCCGGCACGCAACCCCAAGTCGATCGCGCCATCAATTGCCCGCTGACGTACACCTTCGCCATGACCGCCTACGCTTTGAAGTGCGCGCTGCTGCCGAACCTGCCCAACAACGAGGGCATTTTCCGCTGCATCGGCGTCACCGCACCGGAAGGCAGCATCGTCAACCCACGTTATCCTGCAGCCGTCGGAGGCCGCATGGCGACCGGCCACTATATCCCGATTGCCGTGTTTGGCGCGCTGCAGCCGGTGCTCGGCGACCGCGTCATTGCCGCCTCGGGCTCGCCGTTGTGGAGCCTCATCCAGACCGGGGTCCGCGCCAACGGCAAAACCTACGCTAATGTGCTGTTTTTCAATGGTGGCATGGGCGCGACCGGCGCGGGCGACGGACAAAGCACCTACGCCTGGCCAAGCAACGTCTCCAACGTGCCGGTAGAACTGATCGAGCGCAACGCGCCACTGCTGATCTCGCGCAAGGCACTGCGCCCCGACAGCGGCGGCCAGGGTCGCCATCGCGGCGGCCTCGGCCAGGACATCGAGTTCGAGGTGTTGTCGGACACACCCGTCGGCATGATCTTCATGGCCGAGCGCTGCCGCATCCCGGCACCCGGTGCCAGTGGCGGCGAGCCAGGCGTCCGGGGCGAACTCACCATCGACGGCAAGGTCGTCGACCACCGCCGTAACGTCGTGCTGACGAAAGGCCAAGTGGTGCGCCTCGCAACCCCCGGCGGCGGCGGCTACGGTAAAGCGGACTCGCGTGATGTCACCGCCGCCGCCGATGATATCAAGCTCGGGTATGTGTCGAAGGCTTGATATGCGCTGCTTACGCAAACCGCGGGAACAGGCGTAAGGCATTCCCCCGCTCGATGGCCCGCATATCCGCTTCCCCAAAGCCCAAGCCCGCGAGACTCCGCACGACAGAGAGGCTCGGTCCAGCCGGCGGAAAATCCGTGCCGAAAAGAACTTGTGCCGGCGTGACAAGCTTCAGCAGAGACGCCAATGCACCGGCATTCGCGGCACCCGCAATGTCGTAATGAAACCGCTGCATCTCGTGGATGGCACCCTTCGGCAGGCGCGTCGCCCGCTCCTTTAGCCGCGCCACGTTGCCTTCGATCCGTCCGGCCAGAAACGGGGCCGTGCCGCCGGCATGCGACCAGATCCAACGAATATCCGGATAGCGCACGGCAGCACCACTGAAGAGCAGTCCAAGGATCGCCCGCGTCGTGTCCGTTCCGTATTCCATCACACCCGGCGGCACATCGGGAACGAGGTTCTTGCAGCAGTTGGCGGCAGTCGGATGAACGTGCACGACCGCCTTCCGCCGATTGAGTTCAGCCATGACCGGCTCGAACGCGGCGTTGCCGAGCCAGATATCGCCATAGCTCGTGAAGAGGTGGATGCCGTCCGCCTTCAACGTATCGTAAGCGAAGGCAATCTCCGCCAACGTCGCATCCACATCGGGCATCGGCATCGTCGCGAACAAGCCGAACCGTTTCGGGAAATCCTGCACCAGACGCGCGCCAAACTCGTTGCAAGCCCGCGCGATGCGCCCGGTCGCTGCCTTGTCGCCGAACCACAGGCCGGGGTTGGTGATCGAGATCACCGAGACGGCTATGCCGGCCGCGTCCATGTCGGCGATCGACCGCGCCGGCGTCCAATCGACATTCGCCTGTTGCAGCATCTCGCGACTGCGGACCTCCGCGATCCATTGTGGCGGCGAGAAATGATGATGCACGTCGATGCGATGCGGTACGGCAGCGGCCGGCGCCTGTGCCAGCGCGCCCGCCATCCCCCCGAAATGCGCCGCCCCTATGCCAAGAGCGGATGCTCCGAGTCCCGCCAGCAGATTGCGGCGGTGAAAGTCATTGCCGTGCTGCATTTGTCCCCGCGGCCCGACTTGCGGCTCCACTTGGAGGTCCTATTTCGTGATTCGCGTCTTCGCGCGCTGCTCGAAATCCTTGATGATGATGTTCGAGCACGCTTTACCCCCGTGATTGTTCATGGCGACATTGTGCAGCTCCTCCACGATCCGGCCGATGATCATCGGCACGCCGGTATCGCGGCCAAGCTGCGCCGCAAGCCGCACGTCCTTCGTCATCAATTCAAGCGCGAACGATGCCGGAAATTGCCCATCGATTGTCTGTTGCAGCGACCGCTCGGTGGTGCCGTTGCGGCCGGACGATTTCTGCAGCACTTCGCCGGCAAGCTTCGGTTCGAGGCCGTTCTTCGTTGCCAGGGCCATCACCTCGAACGTCAGCGCGCGGCAACCGGCCAGCAGCATGTTGTTGACGAGCTTCATGGTCTGCCCGGCGCCAACCTCGCCCATGCGGTAGATGTTCGGCGAAACCTTTTCGAACAACGGCTTGATCCGGGCATAGAGCGCTTCCGGCGCGCCGACCATGATCGCCAGCGTTCCCGCGGCAGCACCGGCCGGACCACCCGAAACCGGCGCATCGATCAGGTGCACGCCTTGCTTCGCAAGTTCAGCCGCCATCGCTTTCGTTTGCAGCGGATCGCCCGTCGTCATATCGGCGATAACGGTGCCGGGCTTCACACCTTTGGCCAAACCGTTCTCGCCGAAGATGGCCATGCGCACATGCTCAGATGTCGGCAGGCACAGGCAGATCGTGTCGCATTCGGCGGCCAGTGCGGCCAGGTTCTGCGACGCCTTGGCACCGAGTTTTACATGCTCTGAAACCCGGTCCGGCGAAAGATCATAGACGCGCAGCTCCTGCTTGTTGACGAGCATCCTTTTGACGATACCGCCACCCATGCTGCCGAGACCGACGTAACCGACGTCCATCGCATTAATCCTTCATGTCCGATGATTTTCGTATTCGTGTTCGAAATCTTATTCAAATTCGTATCCGCCAAGTAGGAGACGGTCGGTCCGTTGATGCGCCAGACCGACCATGCCGGTCCATCGTCGGCTGACCCCGTGTAAATCCCCGCTGACGACGGGCCGCTTTTCGGCACCATGACCCGTGGCCGATTACGCCGCCTCTTGTTCCGCCGTCGGCGCGTTGCCCATCAGTGTGGTGCGACGAACGTCGCGCGGCTCGTTGACGGGGAACGGCCGCGCGCGGTGCATCGTGCGCTGGTTGTCCCACATGACGAGATCGCCAACCGCCCACTTATGTGAATAAGTGAACTCCCGCTGCGTCGCCGCTTCCGTCAGATCCAACAGGAACGCGCGCGCTTCCGGGTCCGGCCAGCCGAGAATGCGGCCCGCATGCGATGAGAGATAAATCGACTTCTTTCCCGTCGAGGGATGCACGCGCACTAGCCGTTGCCGTACTGGCTTGAAGCGCGGCATCTCTTCTGGCGTGATATCGAAAAAGCCGAGCTTCTGCCGCGAATACATTTGCGAATGCTCGCAGACCAGCGGCTCGCACGTATCCTTGGTTTCCTGGTCGAAGGAGTCCCACGCCGCGCGCATGTCGGCAAATTCCGTGTTACCGCCCTTCGATGGTAGTGCTCGCGCATGCAGCAGTGAATACTTGGCCGGGATCACCTTGAACGATGAATCAGAATGCCAAAGGCGGTTGCCGATCGCGAACTGCCAGCGCCGGTCATCGCGCTTGTAAACCTTGCCGTCCTTGTCGAGGTTCGAGACATCAGCGAAATGCGGCGAGGCCAACCGCTGATCACCGGGCTTGCGCAGATTGAAACCGATCGCAACTTCGAGCGGTCCAAGGCTCTGCGTGTAGGCCAGCTGCTGCTCGTCGGTGAAGTTCTGGCCGTGAAAAATCAACACGCCGAAATCGTCCATGCCCTTGTGGATGGCGGCGATATCGGCCGATGGCAGCGGCTTGGTGAGATCGAGACCGGAAATTTCCCCGACAAAACCGTTCGGGCCGAGCGCTCGGATAGACATAGGCATGTGCAATCCTCCTGGTCTGGGTTAGGTGCGCTTCGCGCATCGTGTTTTCCCGATCTTAAGCCCCCCCGCGCCGGCTTGTCACCGGGGAAGCGCGCGAATTGGTGCACGGCTGGCCTGCCGGGTGCGTAGGCGTCAAAAAGCCCGCCCCGGTCCTCGCGCCCCATTGCGCACGCTGGCACGCCTTTCCCCGCGACGGCGTTCTTGATGCCTACGAAAACGCCAATTGCACCTTCATCGACCGTGAGCGATCCGAAGCCAATTCAAACGCCTCGCGGGCTTGGTGGAATGGCAGCGTCGCCGAAATCAGCGGCTTCACGTCGACTAGCCCTTTTGACAGCAACTCGACGCCGAGCCCGAATTCCTCGTGAAACCGGAACGTGCCGCGCAGCTCGAACTCCTTGGCGACGATCGTGTTGATCGGCAACGTCGCGGTGCCGCCGAGTCCGACCTGGACGATGATCCCTTGTGGCCGGAGAACTTCGAACGCGGCCGTCAGCGCCTTGTCGTTGCCCGACGCCTCGAACAGCACGTCGAACGAGCCTTTGTCGCGGGCGTAGTCGGCAAACGCATCCTGCTCGCGCGCGACGTTGATGTACCGGTCCACGCCAACAAGCTTTAAAATGGCTCCCGGCGCATCTGAAACGTCGGTCGCCACGACGTCGGCCGCACCGGCACGGCGAACCGCAATCGCGCACAAGGCACCGATCGGACCGGACCCCGTGACGAGCACACGCTTGCCAAGCAGCGGGCCAGCCCGCCGCGCCGCATGCAGGCAAACGGCGAGCGGCTCCGCCATGGCCGCTTCACCGGCCGAAAGTGACGCTGGCACCACATGGCACTGGCCGGCGTCCGCAATCAGCGCCTCGCGGAACGCCCCCTGCACGTGCGGAAACCGCATCGCACTGCCGTAGAAGCGCATGTCCAGGCAATGGATCTGCTGCCCCGCCTGACAGAAGCGGCAGAGCCCACACGGGCGGCTCGGTGACACAGCCACCCGGTCGCCGGGCTTTACCGTTTGCACGCCCCCAGCGACCGCCTCGACGATGCCCGCCACTTCGTGGCCAAGCACCATCGGTTCCTTCAGCCGGATCGCCGTACCGATGCCACCATGGTGGTAATAATGCAGGTCCGAACCGCAGATCCCGCCTGCCTCGATACGCACGCGCACCTGACCTTTACCCGGGTTGACAAGCGGCAGCTCGTCGATCCGAAGATCGCGGGCGGCGTGAATGACGACGGCGCGCATGGTTGCAGATCCCCTGAAGCCGATCGAGTTGCCAATTGAGTTTGCCAGAACAATCCCGGTCGCGGATGATAGCCCGAACCTGATCGCGAGCAAACGAGAGCACCCCACCATGACGAAGGCCCTGGATCTGTTCAAGCTGGACGGACGCGTGGCGCTGATCACAGGCTCGTCGGCCGGAATCGGCGAGGGTTTGGCGCGCGGCTTGGCATCGGCCGGCGCCACGGTCGTCATCAACGGCCGCACGGCCGATAAGGTTGCCACCGTGGCAAAATCGATCCGCGATGCCGGCCACATAGCGGCCGAGTCGGTCTTCGACGTTACCGACGCGAAAGCCGCCGCGGCCGGCATCACCGACGTCGAGGCCAAGGTCGGCCCCATCGCCATCCTGGTCAATAACGCCGGTATCCAGCGCCGCGGCCCTCTCGAGGATTTCCCGGAAGAAACCTGGCGCGAGGTTCTCTCAACCAATCTCGACAGCGTATTTTACG
>JANXRM010000213.1 GCA_025353015.1 Hyphomicrobiales bacterium | reverse complement strand
TGGACGTCGAAACACGCGATAAGGTCGTCGGCAATCTACTCGAAGAGTTCAAGGACCGGATCATCGTTTTCGTTACGCACGATGTAGCCGTGACGAAACGGGTCGATTGCGTGATCGACATGGCAGCCATCAATAAGGCGGCAAAGCCGGCAGCAGTGCTTACATCTGCATCGGCGAGCGCCGCCACCTGACGAACCTAAAATCGAGGCCCGGGGCCCTTTTGCCAGGGTTCGCTCACCTCACCCCCGTCACCATACCGCCATAAACGGCCGCAACCTCGGGCGGCACATCGTTCCCGAGCTGCCAGAACCGGCCGACGGACACCTGCAGGCGCGGCTTCAGGGCGAACGACGTCAACATCTGCGCACCGCCAGCCACCCAGTCTCCGGCGCGCAGGAATGCCGCTCCGCGCTCGAGGCTCAGATAAGCTTGCAGACGGCGCCACTCAACCTCACGCAGCCCTGACACGCCACCCGGCCGGAACTGGGCTTCTATGGCGCACGCGCTCGCGACAATCACGTCTGGATCGCCGGAATTGGAGGGCGCGACGACGGCGCCGAGCACGGGCGCGACATGAAGGCGCCCGCCTGCCCTCGCGAAGCGGATGAACCACTCCAGATCTTCGAGCCGCCGCAGTGTTTCATCGAGCAGCCCGACGCTGTCGTAGACGGATCGGCGGAGCAGAAGCGTTGAACCCGGATTGTACCAGCAGCCGCTGACCAGTTCCGCGACCGAAGCGGCGGCAACCGGCATCCGCCACTGCAGCCGGCCCGAACGCCGGTCGGGGCAATAAAACCCGCACACGACGGCGATCGGGCCTTTCGTTCCGCGCGATCGCTGCTCGATCTTCGCAGTAGCCATGGCCCGCAACTGTGCCGCGAGCTTTCCCGCCAACCAGACATCGTCGGAATCGAGCAGTGCGACGAATTCGCCACGAGCGGCGCGAATTCCGGCATTGCGGGCGGCGGCGGCGCCGGAGTTCCGGTCAAGCCGCAATAGGTGCACACGCGGATCGGAGCCCCGCAATTCGAGCGGCGGCTCCGAACAATCATCAACGACGATGATCTCGAGATCGTAAGCGCCCAGATCTTGCTGCCCCAGCACCGAGGCAATAGCCCGGAGTGCGCCATTGGGCCGGTTGAACACGGGAATGATAATGCTGACCAGTCCCATATCTCGACCTGCCGAACCACCTCAACCGGACCTGGGGGCGTGATACCGCGCTGGCGCCCGTGACGCAAACGGCCCCAGAGCCCACGCCGTTCTCACGCCCCCTGAAGTCAGCGGATTGTGACTTGAGGCCTTGTCCACCGGGCATCGAAACCCGTGCGCGCGATTGACTCGCGCTGCCTCCCCCCATAGCACTCCTCACAGATCCGCGCTGCGTGCCGAACCCTCGGTCGCAAACGGTTGATTCGGCCGGTCCGGGGACGTTGTCACCCGGAATGCGGTAGCTTGCGCCGCCGAACCCCTGATCCCGTTGCAGACTAAGAAAGCGCGAAAGAAAAGATGCGGATCGGAAAATTCCTGCGGACCATTGTTCCCGATCAAGGTATCACGCTCGCCCGGCGGCTGGCGCAAGCGTTGGATCCGCACACCAATCTTTCGTATGCCCAAGAGGGCGAGGATATGATCCTGTTGCGCCTGCTGAATTGGCGCAAGGATGGCTTTTACGTCGACGTTGGCGCCCATCACCCGTTTCGCTTTTCGAATACTGCAATGCTGCACAACCTTGGCTGGCGCGGCATCAACATCGATGCCGACCCGGAGCTGATGCGCGCGTTCGAGCAACAACGGCCCGGGGATACCAATCTCACGGTCGGCGTATCGGATACAGCAGGCCGCATGCGGTTGCACAAGTTCGACGATCCCGCGCTCAATACGTTCGATGACGCGATCGCTGAAAAGCTCGTCAATGCAGACGTTTACAAAGAAGTCTCATGCCATGAGGTCGCCGTCGAGCGGCTGGAGGTGTTGCTGGCCGCCCATCTCGTAGCGGGCCAAGTCATCGACCTGCTGAACGTCGATGCCGAGGGGCGCGACATGAACGTTCTACACTCGAATGATTGGCTCCGGTTCCGGCCGGGCATCGTCCTGGTCGAGCAGCGCGCCCGAACAATCCCGGAAGCCCTGGCTGGGTCTGCCAACGGTTATCTGTCGGAGCGCGGTTACGAGTTGATTGCCAAAACCATCAACACGCTGATCTTTCGCGATCGGGCGACTGCGCTGGCATGACGCGCGCATCGGGTTCCCTGGCGCCGATTGCGCTGTTCGTCCACCGGCGGCCTGAGCATACCCGGCGGACGTTGGACTCGCTGCGTGCTTGTCCTGAAGCGCGTGACAGCGATCTCGTCGTGTTCGCAGATGCGGCTAAGATGCCCGAGCACGGGGACGGCGTCCGCGCCGTTCGCGAAATGTTGCACGGGATCGAGGGCTTTCGTTCTGTCGAGATCGTCGCGCAAGAGCAGAACTTAGGCCTCGCCCGCTCGATCGCCGGCGGGGTGACAAGGCTTTGCCGCGACCATGGCCGGGTCATTGTCGTCGAGGACGATCTGGTCGTCGCGCCGCAGTTTCTGGGGTTTCTCAACCGCGGGCTCGACGTCTACACGGACGCGACCCAAGTGTACCAGATTTCAGGGTACATGTTCCCCGGCGATTACGGCCGCGCCGCCGACGCCCAGTTCCTGCCCTTGACGTCGACCTGGGGCTGGGCCACATGGGCGCGGGCATGGGACTGTTTTGATCCATCGATGCCGGGGTACCAGCGCATTGCTGATGAGGCCGCTCTTATGCATCGGTTCAATCTCAATGGCGCCTACGACTATTTTCAAATGGCAACCCAGCAGCGCCGTGGCGAGATCGACTCCTGGGGCATTTGCTGGCATCTGTCGGTCTTCCGACGCGATGGCCTGACGCTCTATCCGCGTCAGACGCTGGTTCGCAACGATGGTTTCGACGGATCGGGAACGCACGGTGCTGGCAACGAAGGGCTGCACAGTCTGTTTTGGCGGCCCGACAAGGCCATGTCTGAAGTGCGGTTGCCGGCAAGGGTCGCTGAAGACACAGATGCCATGGCCAAGGTTGAAGCCCTGCTGCGGGCGCAGCAACCGGGTTTTGCATCGCGAATGAACGTCAAATTGAGACGCACAGTGAAGGGCTGGTTGGGACGATGAAGCAACTTGCCGAGGTCTTGATCCAGTATCTTCGGAAACTCCGCGATCGGCAACGCCACGGGCAGAACATGGCGGCCTTAAATTCATGCGGAGATGGCACCTCCCTCGAAGGCATGGTCGACCGGCGCGCGGCCAAGGCCCACATGTCCGTAGGCCACAAATGCCAGATGCAGGGACTGCTGGTGGCGGAGCGTGCTGAAAGCCGCTTGG
>JANXRM010000148.1 GCA_025353015.1 Hyphomicrobiales bacterium | reverse complement strand
GCGAGCCGGATCCGAGTGAAGTGATTTGATCAATTCGCCCGGTTAGTCGGTTTCGAAGTTCGCATCTACAATAACTTCCCCATCGCCACCGCCGTGTCAGCCATACGGTTGGAGAAACCCCATTCGTTGTCGTACCACGACAGCACGCGCACCAAGTTGCCGTGTATGATCTTGGTCTGGTCGAGGTGGAAGATCGAGGAATGCGGGTCGTGGTTGAAGTCCGACGACACGTTCGGCTGATCGGTGGTGCCGAGTATGCCTTTCATCGGACCGGTCGACGCCTTGATGATTGCGGCGTTGACCTCGGCTACCGTAGTTTCCCGCTTCGACAAAAACTTGAAGTCGACCACCGAGACGTTCGGTGTCGGCACGCGGATCGATGTGCCGTCCAATTTGCCGTTGAGTTCCGGCAGCACAAGGCCGACGGCCTTGGCGGCGCCCGTTGTCGTCGGGATCATCGAGAGCGACGCTGCACGGCCGCGGTAGAGGTCCTTGTGCATGGTGTCGAGCGTCGGCTGATCGCCGGTGTAGGCGTGGATCGTCGTCATGAAACCTTTGTCGATGCCGACGGTGTCGTTCAACACCTTGGCGACGGGCGCCAGGCAGTTGGTGGTGCACGAAGCGTTCGAGACGACGAGATGGTCCTTCGTCAGCTTGGCGTGATTGACGCCGAAAACAACCGTGAGGTCGGCGCCATCGGCCGGTGCCGAGATCAGCACGCGCTTGGCGCCGGCCTTGAGATGCGCCGCAGCCTTGTCCTTCGACGTGAAGATGCCCGTGCACTCGAGCGCGATGTCGACGCCCATGGCCTTGTGCGGCAGATCGGCGGGATCGCGGACAGCGGTCACCTTGATCGGGCCGGTGCCGACGTCGATGGTGTCGCCTGCCACGGTGACCTTATGCGGGAAGCGGCCATGCACGCTGTCGAAGCGCAGCAGATGCGCGTTCGTCTCCACAGGGCCCAGATCATTGATCGCCACGACCTGGATGTCGGTGCGCCCGGATTCGATGATGGCGCGCAGGATGTTGCGGCCGATGCGGCCGAAGCCGTTGATGGCGACTTTCACTGCCATGGCGGATGTTTCCTTTTGATATGTTGAAGAAGATCAGTGATGGACGATGCAGAAATCGGGCCGAATTCCCAGGGCATCGCAGCGGCGTTTATGCCAGCGCCGGACGGACTTGGGCGTCACTCTACTGCGGTCGGTCGGGGACGTGAACCGGCAGCACAAACGTAGCACCGCAAACACGACTTTATCTCTAACAGGACTTGTCTCGAACAGCACTTGGCGGGCAAAATCCCTGTTGAAAGCCCCCCTGTCAATGCGGCCTCCAAGTTGCTCTTAAGAAATCACTGGGCAAGTCACGCCCGTCACCCTGTGCCATCACCGGCTCCGTTGTGGTGGACAAGCTGGCCGCCAGCAGCAGACTGGCCCTACATGTCTGGCCCTAAATGTCCGGCCCGACGTGTTGAAGGCGGATAACTTGGCCGTTTGGGTTGACGGGCCAACCCTCGCACACCTATGGTCCACTGGCATTTGCGCGATCTAGCCCGAGACCGACTTGGCTAGCCTCGGCGCCCGACTGGCGAGAAAGCCCCGCTGACTTACGAAGATGGGCCAACGAAGACGGGCCAACGAGGGCACGCCAACGAGCATGCGGCGGCGGCAGCCGCAGCCCGCTTACCGTGGCCGATGATCGGAACGCACCAGTTTGTGATTGGCTGGAGTTTGTGATTGGCTGGCGTCACGAATTTTCGCGACTTCGGCGCCTTATACGTGCTCGCGCAGTGGCTTAAACCTCGCCGGCCAGCAGGGATCAGACGATGGCGAACCGCCCGCGACCACAGCCCAAAAAGACCGCCGCGACGGCGGCGGTGGCGCCGCCTGCCGCAACTGCCGCAGCAAAACGCAAAGCCGACTCCGCGGATGCCGCACCGAGTCCGGCCGCGCGCATCTCCCGGTTGGAGGCGGAACGGGACCGGTTAGCCGCCGAGTTGGCCGCGGCCAAGGCGCAGATCGCAACCCTTGAGACAGCCCGCGACCAAGTGCTCAACCGCATTGATTGGGTTATCGATTCCCTGCATAGTTTATCCAGGGATTCGGGTGATTCGGGGTGCTGACAAGCCGGTACGGCTGATACCAGCGGTCCGCGGGGGGCCATGGGCCAGGTTTCCATAACGCTCAATGGGCGAACATATCGGCTGCGCTGCGGCGATGGCGAGGAGTCGCGGCTTCTCGAGTTGTCGGCGCATTTGCGCGACAAGATCGAGCGATTGACCTCCGATTTTGGCCAGGTCGGCGATGACCGCCTGATGATCATGGCCGCGCTTTTGATAACCGATGAACTGTTCGAGGCGCGTGCCCGTTTGTCGGAGCTGCAAACGACCGACCCGAGCCTTTACGCGCCGCTCGACGACGCCCCTCCAGCACCGAAGGTTACACCCCCAGCGCTGCCGGTCACTCTCGAAGCGCCCGCGGCACCGCCAGCGGTCGGGAAAATCGTGGTGCCGGCAATGCCGCAACCGTTGGTTCCCGTGACACCGGAGGCGCCAAGCACGAGCCTGAAGCGTGCTTTGCAACGCCCTCAAGGCAAGACGACCCTCAGCCAACGGTTGGCCGAAGCGCGCGAAACAGTGACGTCAGGCGAGCGTCCAGCCCAGTCAGGGCCTCAGACGGGACGCAAGGCGGGTAACGCCTAGCACGAACCCATCCAGCATCCCTGGTTGTGGCTGGTTTCAAGCTATCGTTTTAAGCAGCAGCTTTCCGGTTGTGCCGCGGCTCTCGATGATCGTGTGGGCTTCGCGGGCGCCATCGAGCGGAAAGACCCGGTCGATAGCCACCTTGAGATGCCCCGCCTTCCAAGCGCCAAGTAGGTCATGGCTGCGCTCGCGGACTTCGGCTGCATCCTGCATATAATCGGCCAGATGTGGACGCGTGAAAAAGACCGAGCCAGCCTCTGCCAGCGTCTGCGGGCTGATGCTGTCCACCGCACCGGAGGCGCCGCCGTAAAGAGCCACCATGCCGCGACGGCGGCAGGCCGCGATGCTTCGCTCTATGGTGTCCCGTCCGACCGCGTCGTAAACTGCGTTGCAGCCCTTCTTGCCCGTGATCTCCATCACGCGGGCCAGGAAATCCTCTTTCGTATAGACGATCACGTGATCGGCCCCGCGGGACGTGGCGAGCGCGGCCTTGGCGTCACTGCCGACGGTCGTGATGACAGTTGCGCCCTGCGCCTTGGCGATCTGGATCAATAACTGGCCGACACCGCCGGCACCGGAATGAATGAGCACCGTGTCGCCGGCCTGAATCGGGAAGGTCGTCATGGCAAGATAATGCGCCGTGCCACCTTGCAATTGCAGGGCACAGGCGATGTCGAGTGGCACATCCGCGGGGATCGGAACGAGGCGCCAGGCCGGCACGACGGCCAACTCTGCATAACTGCCTTGGGTGATGCACCAGGCCACACGATCGCCAGGCTTTACATCCACGACACCGGCGCCGACTTTGATGACTTCTCCCGCCCCTTCGCGTCCGAGCACCATCGGCAGATCGCCGCCGTGCCGCACCGATTTGGCATAGGAACCATTGCGCATATAGACATCGACGAAATTAATGCCAGCGAACACGACCTTAACGAGGGCCTCGCCGGGGCCGGGCTCCGGATCCCTCACGGTGAGCATTTCCAACGCTTCGGGCCCACCAAAGGCCTTGATTCCGACCGCACGCATGACAGTTCCCTCCCGGACGCATTTTCCATGACTTTACGCTGAGCAGGCCTTTGCTTACAATCCCAGCGCACGTGGCAACTGCCTGCACACAAAAGCAGGCAATCGAACGCCCGCAACCGCGCCAGCCGCATTGCGCCGAGCAAACGCGGCGTCGATGGTAGCCGGCGGCCCCGCCGCGACAACAGCCGTGATAGGAGAAAATTCAAATGCTCACGATTTACGGCCGGGCCAACTCGATCAACGTGCGCAAGGTGTTGTGGCTCTGTGGCGAGATCGGCCTGCCCTTCGAGCGGGAAGACTGGGGCCGCGGCTTCAAGCCGACATCGGAACCCACGTTCCACAAGGTTTCGGCCTTCGGCGTGGTGCCCGTCATCGACGACGACGGTTTCGTGCTGCGGGAATCCAACACGATCTGCCGCTATCTCGCCGCAAAGCACAGCCGTGCCGACATCTACCCTACCGACCTCAAGGCCCGCGCCACGACGGAACAATGGATGGACTGGGCCGCCACCGACATCTACACCGCCGTTCGTCCCGTTTTCCTTGGGCTACAGGTTAAAATGGCACCATTTAAGGACGACAAGGCGGGCATTGAGGCCGGCATCAAAGAATGGACCCGCCAGATGCAGCTTTTGGAGATCCATCTCGCCAAATCCGGCCCGTATGTCTGCGGCGCCAAATTCTGCCTGGGCGACATTCCTGTGGGACTGATCGTCAACAGGTGGTCGACGATTGCCTTCGAAAAACCAGCGTTACCAGCTATTTCGGCCTATTATGAGCGGCTGACCGAGCGTCCAGCCTACCGGCAACACGGCCGCAACGGAACACCTTGATGTCAGGACGTCACGCAACATCAGCAGCGGCTGCTATTTTTGGCGTCCTTGCCGCAAGCTCGATGGCGGAGGCACAGGAATTCTGCGTCTCCTGCGAAGGCCCGAACGCGGTTTACCGCTGCGTGCTCGAGGGCATTGGCCCGGAACAAGCCCAACCCTTGAAGGTCGTCTGCGTCAGTACGCTGGCCAAAACCTACAACCACGCCACGTGCACCGTTCGCAGCGGCACCGTTTTCGACTGCAATGGGCCACTCAAGCGCATCAACGCGCAAGGCAAGGTTCCAGCGGCAGCCGACGGCAGCAAGCCCGATCCCGTTGTCGTCGCTGAGCCGCCCAAACCGGTGACACCGAGCAACGAGCCACCCCAGACTGTAGAGGAGCTGGCGAAGCGAATGAACCAATCCACCGGCGAGAGCCTCAAGAAGACGGGCTCGGCCGTTGGCGAGGGCGTCAAAAAGACAGGCTCGGTCATCGGCGACGCGGTCAAAAAGACCGGCGATGCCATCGGTGGCGCCGTGCAAAAGACCTGGACCTGCATGACAACGCTGTTCAAGACCTGCTGATCAAATCCAGCGGCGCTGCATCGTGCCGTCGGGCCGGTTTATGCTGCAGCGTCTCAGTGCTTCGACAGCCACTCGCGTGCGCGGCGTTGCGCGGCGGCGATTTGGGCCTTCGACAACTCAGCGGCGATTTCCTGGCGATAACGCTTGGCCGCCTCGTTGCCGCGCAGCGCCGCCAGGTTGAACCACTTGTGCGCCTCGATGATGTCGAGATCGACCTCGCGGCCGCTGCAGTACATCAGGCCAAGCTCGAACAGTGCGTCCGGAACCCCACCCTGCGCCGCCAGTTCGATCATGTCACGGCTATCAGCCTCGAAACGGGCCATCTTCTGTCTCCGATCTTTGCGTCCCAATTTGTCCGAACGGAACACTTGGCGGCCATCTGAAGGACCTGGGTTGTCTCCCCAGTGCCGGCTTGCTCGTTGGCTCCATCCGTTGAAATCACGATCACAGCTGTCGGATGAAATCCGGTAAATTTGTCCATACTTCTGTCTAACCTCTTCACAAACTTGTCGTTTTTAACTGTCCACAAATGACGCAAAAGTCCGCGAATTGCGCCAAACTGGAACCCATCGCAAGCAGTTGCGCACCAGCGAGGCAACACATTCCTAACCGTGTGGAGAGAATGCCATCGCGGCGCCCAATTCATGGGCCTGATGTGTTCCAGGGATGGCAGCAAAGCAGCACAGTCCTGTGACTAACTTCCCGACAGGGGTTGCCGGACGAGACCAGCCCGACTATATGCAAGTAGCACGTCCGGGGGAGTTGTCGGACAAACAGGATCGCGATCTTGCGGCGGCAGTTGCTTCGCGCCGTTACGCGAGCGCCGGGGTCGAGTGCCACGGGCGTACGCCAGGGTGAAACGGGGGGCCGACATGCTGATTCGCGCCTTTATAGCCATTGGACTGACGCTGGCCTTGACCGCTTGCGCCAACGAACAGGTCTCGTCCCAGCTTCTTGAGACCTCGGCTTTGACGGCCGCTTCGACTGCGGTGGAAATCACGCCCGTCGAACTGCCGCAGAAGACCCTATCCGACCGCGTTCTGGCGGCCATCGCGCTGGAGCGCGTCACCGGGCTGAAGCCTGACCCTTCGCGGTTCACCGATTGAGTTCGGCAATAGTGGCGCCAGCCGGTTAGCAGCGCTTTCGCAGCACGAGCATTCGATAAATCCACCAGGCGCCGCCAGCCGCCGCGAAATGCTTCAGCGTATGGCCACTAAGCCCGTAGCCGAGGCCGGCATAAACAGGCCCATCCAGGAATTCCAGCGCCTTCGCCAACGCATAAAATCCAATGCTGATTTGGAAATCCAGGCCACGGCCGTAGCGCGCTGGATAGAGCCATAGGATCAGCGGCATCAAAAGCACGGGCAGAAATTGCGCGATGAGATACGGCCTTAGGTCATCCACGAGATACCAGTAGGCAACGGATGCGCCACCGAATAACGCCAGCGGCCATAGCAAGCGGGCAGCCTTGATCGTCACGCGTTCGGCCAGAACGGCGGCAAACAGTGCCATGAACGAGACCGCGATCGGCAGGCGATCCCAGACCAGCGTGTGATTATCAGGCGCCCAATGGTAGTAGGCCGAACCAAAGGCCGTTGCGGCCAAGCCGGCGAACACAACAGCATAGGGTGCCCGCAATTCTGGCGCGAGATCCGCGGGTTTCAACTGCAGCCAACGGAGCCCCATCAGGCCGATGGCGAGAAAAGGCAGGTTCGAGACGACGTTGAGGAAATTCGGAATGCCCAGGAATGCGCGGCCGTCATGAAAGGCGTGATAGCTGAGCGGTTGTTGGATCGGTTTAACAAAGACAGCCGTCAACAGGATGACAGCCGCAACGCCGACAAGCAGGAGCGTATGGCGCCGCCACGTGACACAAGGCAGGTCGTCGGGCAAGGGGCGCAGGGCCGTCATCACGTTCTCCTCACTCTGAGTGAACGACGATTAACAGACTCGGGCAGCCGCAACACGGCCAAAACCAGACATTTCAGCGGCGATCACAGGTGATCCGGCCTTGGCTCTGGCAAAACACAACCGCGAGCCGCGCATCTAGAACCGCGACAACAGCGAACCGTAGCCATACACCTTGTCGGTGATCCCAGCCGTCCTGAGCGCGTGCCAGTAGGTCGTGGCGTTGACCTGCAGAACAGGTTTGTCCAGCCAGCGTTCCGCTTCGTCGGCAAGCTTGGCAAATGGCAAATTGGCGCCGAACGCCACCAGCGCCTCGACATCGTCGCCATCGATCGAGCGGACAGCGTTGATCATGTCCTTGGCGGTGAGCACGGAATAGGAGGCCGGGCTCTTGCCGCGCATATGGCAAAACCTGACGATCTCGTAGCCGTGGGCCCCAAGCACACCCTTCAGCCGGGGCTCGATGCACGGATAATAGGGCTCCATGACCGCGATCTTTTTTTTGATCCCATGCGCCTTGAGACCCGCGACAAC
This sequence comes from Hyphomicrobiales bacterium, assembly GCA_025353015.1. Lineage (GTDB taxonomy): Bacteria > Pseudomonadota > Alphaproteobacteria > Rhizobiales > Hyphomicrobiaceae. The sequence goes on along the minus strand of JANXRM010000148.1, from coordinate 14,386 downwards.
CGCGTCCGACGAAATCGTGACTGGAATGTCCCAACCCGCGACCTTGCGCACGCGGCGCTTCAAATCCTCGCCCCACTCGACCGTTCCACCCCAGACCGACAGCGCGGATATACCGAGAATGAAGGCGTTGGGTTTGGCATCCATGACGCGAGCGACCGCCGGTTCGAGGGCGCTATTGATATCCTCCAGCTGTTTCTCGAAGTCGGCGTCCGAGGTCACCGGATTGTCCGCGATTACCATGCGCGCAATGTGATTTGTCACGCCGGCCGGCCGGAGGTCGTCGTATTCGGGTTGCACCACGGTGTTGGTGGACGGTGTCGTAACGCCGAATGCCAATCGCCACGCCAGATAGTCACGCATCTCGATTGCCCTCTCGCAATGGGCTGGCTAGCGCCGCGTGCCCTGCCCGCCCGCGACCCTCAAAACGCAAACTCGGTAAACACACGGTCGATGTTGCGGTTCCACGTCTTCTCGTAGGCTGCGAGCAGATCGTCCGCGACCGTACGGCCGGATTCGACGATCTGCTGTACCGGCTCCAGGTAGATGCGCTCGTCCTGGCCCCGGGCGTTGACCCGCGCGCGCGCCCTGAGACCGGAGGCACTCATATCAGTCACCTCGCGCGCAATATCGAGCATGCGGTATTTCCGGAATGGCGTGTTGAGCGCCAGGCGGGGCACGCCGTTGCGCAGCGTTTGCCGCTCCTCCGTGGTCCAGCCCTTGATCATGTCGTAGGCCGCATCCAGCGCCGATTGGTCATAGAGCAGTCCGACCCAGAACGCCGGCAGCGCGCAGATCCGCCGCCAGCGGCCGCCGTCGGCGCCGCGCATCTCGAGGAAGCGCTTCATGCGCACTTCCGGGAAGATCGTCGTGATGTGATCGGACCAGTCGTCAATGGTCGGCTCCAGCGCCGCCAATTCAGGCCGGTTGAGCACCGAAGCCAGCTTGCCGCTCATGAAATCCCGGAAGGAGGCACCGGCCACGTCGATATAAGTGCCGTCGCGGTAGATAAAATACATCGGTACATCGAGCGCGTATTCGACGTAGCGATCAAAGCACATGCCCTGCTCGAACACGAACGGCAGCAGGCCCGTGCGGTTCGGGTCGGTGTCGCGCCAGACCTCGCTTCTGAGCGAGAGGAAGCCGTTGGGTTTGCCTTCCGTGAACGGAGATGCCGCGAAAATCGCAGTGGCCACCGACTGCAGCGCCAGCGAGACGCGCAGCTTCTTGACCATGTCGGCTTCGCTGGCGAAATCCAGGTTCACCTGGATGGTCGCCGTGCGGTACATCATTTCCAGGCCGCCCTTGCCGACCTGCGGCATGTAGCGGCTCATCACGGCATAGCGCCGTTTTGGCATTTTCGGCGTCTCGGCAAGTGTCCATTTCGGCGAGAAACCGAGGCCCAGGAAGCCGATTTTCAGATCTTCACCAATGGCGCGAACCTGATCGAGGTGCAGCTGCGTTTCGTCGCCGACCTCGTGCATGGTCTCGAGCGGCGCGCCCGAAAGCTCGAATTGCCCGCCCGGCTCCAGCGAGACGGTCGCCATGGGCTCCCCGTCAGGCCGCTTCAGCGCGATGATGTTGTCGCCTTCCATAATCGGCAGCCAGCCGTAGCGCGCGATCAGCTCTTCCATGATGGCACGGATGCCACGCGGACCGGCGTAGGGCACAGGCCTGAGATCGTCGGTCCGGAACACGATTTTTTCGTGCTCGGTGCCTATACGCCAATCGCCTGGCGGTTTGCAGCCGGCTGAAAACCAATGGACGAGATCGTCATGCGAACCGATGGGCGGGGAAGGCGCGCCTTCCTGGCGAGTCGACATAGAAGCTTCCTCGACGAACGAGCGTGCGCGCGGCGCACCGGGAAACCCGGCGCCGATCGCGACCCCTAGGGATCACTGTTATGGCCGTGGCCGCGCCAAGGCACAAGCCCTCGCGGGGCATCCGGGCAGATCAGAGGCTTGAGCTTTCCAGTGTGGTGGGTTGAGAATGGCTCAGGTGTCGTAGCACGCGGCGGCGGGAACGCCGCCACCAATTGCCGGGCTCCGGCAGGTTCAAGAGCGTGCTGGGGCCATGTTGCAAATTGCGTGACTGCAAGCGCGCCCTCACGTTACATCTCGTTTGTCGGCTTTCGGATCGGTGCAGCAACGGCGGGCGGAGGCCGCAGACGCCCGACACGCTGGAAGGCGCGTTTGCCCGCGAACGCGCCTCGATCAAGGCCTCGATGCTGCCGGTTCTCGCCCAGCTCGACATCGAAGGCATCAAGTCCAGTGGCGTCCTGAATTTGGAGAATGTCTGGCCCGCGAATCACGCGATCCGCATGTGCTTCATGAATGGCCCGCAAGACTTGCGGAGCCGTGTCGCCGGCATCGCCCGCCAGTGGACGCTCTACGGCGCGATCGATTTCGACTTCGGCAATTTGAGCGATCCGCGCATGTGCACGGGCGCCGATCGCAATTTGGAGGTGCGCATCACCTTCGAGGCGGACGGAAATTGGTCCCATCTCGGTGTCAAGGCGCGGAGGGAACCCGCAGGCACGCCGACGATGAGCCTGGAAAGCCTCAGGAACGCGAAGGTCCAAGAGATCAAGACGAGCCAGCTCTACAATCAGGTCATCCTGCACGAGTTTGGCCACATGCTGGGTCACCTGCGACGCCACCGCCTGGTCCGCTTCCGGAGTGATGCGGACTTTGCACCTCTCGGCGAGGCACCCGCTCTCCGCCGCTCCTCCAGCCCTCGGCTGCTGCATTTGACAATCCTCGGCACGCCACCTATCCAGAACATCCCGGCTCGCCGTGATGCGAACCGGCGGGGCAGTTTCGACGCAGGGAACCCGTGGGCAAGATCGCGATACTCGTGGATGCCGGGTATCTGCTGGCCGCCGGCGCCGAACTCGTGTCCGGCTCGCGTGATGCCCGCCGCCACTCCATCGCGCTCGACTGCGACGAGTTGGTGCTGCTGCTCACCGAAACCGCCAGCATGTGCGAGCCCGCGGACGATCTGCTGCGCGTCTACTGGTATGACGCCGCCCTCTCCCCCGACAAGCTGACCGAGGAACAGGGCCGCATCGCCGACAAGCGCAATTGCAAGCTGCGGCTCGGAACGCTCAACCGCTTCGGCGGCCAGAAGGGCGTCGACACGCTGATGGTCATGGATGTGCTGGCCTTGAGCCGGAACAAGGCGATTTCGAGCATTCTGATCGTGACCGGCGACGACGATCTCAGGCCGGCGCTGGAAGAAGCGCAGGAATTCGGCGTGCGCGTCCACCTGCTTGGCATCCAAGCCGCCAAAGGCTTCAATCAAGCCCAGCGCCTGCAACGGGAATGCGATAGCTTCCGGGACTGGGGGCTCGCGGAAACATCGACGTTCCTGGCGATATCAGAGCCAGCCGAACTCTCCACGGAAGCCGTTTCGCCGCTGGCGACCGAGGATCCCCTGGGCGAGGCCATCCAGCACGCACTCGACCGCGCGACGGCGGCCGACCTCGAACAGATCCTCAATCAATCCGAAGCGGACTACGTCAGCATTCCCGCGCCGATCTACAGCCGACTACTCGGGCGCTATGGCGCCAACCTCGGCCGCCGCGGCATCACCGACGACGAGAAGAAGATCATGCGGCAAACGCTCCACGCGCGGGTCCGGGTCCTGCTCAAACGGTAGCCATTTGTGCCGCACCGGAGCCTGCGCTCACCGCCAGTCGCCAAGCACGGCGTTGACCAGCGCCAGCGCCGCGACAGCTGCCGTATCGGCGCGCATGATGCGGGGTCCGAGCGACAGCCGCGTTACCGAGGGCAGCGCTGAAATCTGCGCCCGCTCCTCCGGCGAAAAACCGCCCTCCGGACCGATAAGAACCGCCATCGGTCCGGGCGTCATTATGGCCAAGGCTTCGACGGGATCGCGGATGGGGGCTGCCTCGTCGCAGAAGATGAGCCGGCGCGCGGGGGCCCAGGCCTGAACCAAGCGTTGCAGCGGCACGGGGTCCGCCACCTCGGGCACGCGGAGAATGCCGCATTGCTCGGCGGCTTCGATCACGTTGGCGCGCATGCGGTCGCCGTTGACCCGCTCGGCCATGGTGTAGCGGGTGAGCACGGGTTGTAGGCGCGCCACGCCGAGTTCTGTCGCCTTCTGCACCATGTAATCGAGCCGCGAGCGCTTCAGTGGCGCGAACAGATAATGCAGATCCGGGCCGCCGGATTGTTGGCGCTGGTGGCTGACGACGGCCAGCACCGCTTCGCGCCGGGATACGGGTTCGAGCGCGGCCCGCCATTCCCCATCGCGGCCGTTGAAGATCAGGATCTGCTCGCCGGATTTAAGGCGCAGCACGTTCATCAGGTAATTCGCCTGCTCGCGCGTCAGCGCAACGCGCACGCCCGCTGCAAGGTCAGGCTCCACGAACAGCCGCTGGGCACGGAAATCGTGGGCACCGTCGCCGCTGTCTTTGTCCGAGCCGGTCATCGTGTGCGCCTTGCCTTGCTGCCGTGCGGACTTCGCGTCCGACTTTGTTGTGCGACGGGGGATCTCGTGTCGGGGGATCTCGTTGGCCATCCGTTGGAACCTGTCTATCCTCCCGTCATGCCAACCTCAACCGAACCCGCGCACCCGACAGTCCCCGACGCCGCCGCCGGCAACTGGGTCGATCGCTGGGCGCCACCGGCCCTCAGGCCCTATCTGCGCCTCGCCCGCTTCGACCGGCCGATCGGCGCCTGGCTATTATTGTTCCCGTGCTGGTGGTCGCAGGCCTTGGCTGAGCACGCCAACGGCCGCCTCTGGCCAAGCCCGTCTTATCTGCTGTTGTTCCTGGCGGGCGCCTTCGTCATGCGTGGCGCGGGGTGCACCTATAACGACATCGTCGACCGGCATTACGACGCGGGCGTCGCGCGCACCCGTAACCGGCCGATCCCCTCGGGCCAGGTCACGGTGGCGCAAGCCAAGATGTTCATGGTGGCGCTGTGCCTCGCGGGCCTTGCCGTGCTGCTGCAGTTCAACTGGCCGACCGTGATTTTAGGGATCGCCTCGCTAGCGCTGATCGCGATCTACCCGTTCATGAAGCGGTTTACCTACTGGCCGCAGTTCGTGCTGGGCCTAACGTTCAAATGGGGCGCGCTCGTCGGCTGGATGGCGGTCCGCGGCAAAATCGAACTCCCGGCGCTGCTGCTCTATGCCGGCTGCGTGCTCTGGACGATCGGTTACGACACGATCTACGCGCACCAGGACAAGGAGGACGATCTGGCGATGGGCCTGAAGTCCACCGCGATCCGCTTCGGCGCCCAAACCAAGCCGTGGCTGACGGGCTTTTATGCCGGCGCGTTGGTGCTTTGGACCGCGGCGTTTCTGGCGGCGGGCGTCCGGCCGGGTCTCGTTCCTGTGGCGGGCCTGTTGCTTACGTCCGGCCTGCTCGCGTGGCAGGTGGCGACACTCGATATGGTGAGGCCCGACAATTGCCTGCAGCGCTTCAAGGCAAACAGGTTTGTCGGCTGGATCGTGTTGGCCACGCTCACCGCCGAGATGGCGCTCAGGGCGGTGTAGGCAAGAGGCTCTACATAAGAGCAACGAATGAGCAACGAACGCGGCAGTTCAGCCATGCCCGAACCGGATAAACTCCGACCTTCCCGGATTGTGCTCGATCTGTCGGGTGGCTATCGGGCCGGAAGGTGCGAGCAGTGACTGCGCACTTGAGGTTGTGACACGACCGACATTGGATTTGATGGCGGACAGTCAGGCGACCGAGGGCTCGCAAAAGCGAGGTCAGTTACATGTTTCCCCGCCCCGGCGCCGACACGACGCCGGTCCAGAAGGTGTCGTACGCCACAAAGATTGGCGACCAGATGTGCATGGTCGGCTACTACAAGTAGCAACCGCGCACGAAAACGCCCGATGCGCGGTCCTCCACACTGGAGCCGGCGCATCGGGCGTGACGTCATCCCTTGACCCTTGAGCGCCCGTCTTCCGCGATCGCCTTGAACCCGAATATGACAGGCAAGCCTTCCAGCGCCGTAAAGGAAGACGGTCAATTCGGAGTTGGCTTTCGCCCGGATTTGGGACGTGGCCGTTCAGGCGACGTTCAGCTCCCATCAACCTCAAAGTAACCTTGCTGCCGCCAAGATTGGGGTCTAGCCCGGGGCAATCACGAGGGTTGCCACGGCTCGGAGCCAACGACGCATGCAGACGAGTCCCAGTTGCGTAACAATGGCGGTGGTGGGGGCGGTGGTCCTCGGAGCAGCCTTGTTCATACCCGCTCACGCCAACAGTCCGGGCGCCAGCATCGCAGCCCCCGGTGCGGGCGAACGCCGCGACAGCATCGCACTTGACGCTGTCCCGATCCCGCACCAAGTGCATGCCCGCGGGGCGCCACTCGCGCAATCCAAGTCCAAGCTCGTTCCCTTCGATACCGCGCCCTTCCCCTACAACGGCGCCGTGCCCCGCTCCGGCAAGTCGTTCCTCGACGTGACCACCAACGGTCGCCGCGGCCATAAGACCAGCCACGGCGTCCTTTGGGAGGACGAGACCTTCAACGACCGCAGCGTGCTTCTGCACATCCCCAAGGGTTTTGATGCGCGCCGTCCAAGCTTGATGGTGGTCTTCTTCCACGGCCACGGCGCGACACTGGACGACGACGTCTTCAAGCGCCAACAGGTTCCCGCCCAATTGACCGCGGCTGGTGCCAATGTCGTGCTCGTCGCCCCGCAACTAGCCGTCAACGCAGCCGATTCCAGCATCGGCAAGCTCTGGCAGCCCGGCGCCTTCGCCCGCTTGCTTGGCGAGGCCGCGAAAGAACTTTCGAAACTGCACGGCGATCCGCGCACGCAGCGCTCCTTCGCCAGCATGCCGGTCGTCATCGTCGCCTATAGCGGCGGTTATGTCGCAGCGGCCTGGTCGGTCCACCACGGCGGCGTCAAGCGGCGGGTCCGCGGCGTCGTTCTCTTCGACGCGCTTTACGGCGAGGTGGACAAGTTTGCCGACTGGATCGTCGCGGATAGGTCGCGGCTGTTCGTCAGCGCCTACACGAGTTCGACGCGCCCGCGCAACAGCGAGTTGCAGCACCTGCTCAACGAACGGAACGTTCCGTTCACGACGGCATTCGCCCCCCAGATGGAAGCGGGCAGCATCGCCTTCCTGCCGGCCGCCGGGAATGCCGAGCACCGCGATTTCGTCACCAACGCCTGGGCGCCGAAACCGCTGGCCGACCTCTTCAGCCGCCTCAACGGCTATTCCAGGAATTGAAGCGGAAGGACAACTCAATTCGACGTTCCGGCCAGCGCTTTGGCAACGGCCCGCCGCGCCAGCACGCCCACCAGATGCGCCCGGTATTCGGCGCCGGCATGCATGTCCGACATCATATCGCCGTCCGCGATCTTGATCCCCTCGATCGCCTTGACGGTAAAGCTCTTGGCCAGCGCCGCCTCGATCGCTGACACGCGGAACACGCCTTGCTGGCCCGCGCCCGTCACCGCGACGCGAACGCCCTGCGGCCCCTCGCTCACCATGACGGCGACCAGGCAGTAGCGCGACGCCGGATGCGGGAACTTGACGTAACCGGCGCGATTGGGCCGCGGAAACTCGATAGCCGTAATGATTTCGCCCTCGGCCAACTTGGTGGTGAAAAGCCCATCGAAGAAATTGTCGGCCGCAATCGACCGCCGGTCCGTTTTCACGGTCGCACCGAGCCCCAGGACGGCGGCCGGATAATCGGCGGCGGGATCGTTGTTGGCGACCGAACCACCGAGCGTGCCGCGGTTGCGCACATGCGGATCGCCGATGCCGCCAGCGAGTTCAGCCAAAGCCGGGATGAGGCGGCGCACATCGGCCGATGCCGCAACGTCGGCATGCCGGGTCATGGCGCCGATGGTGATCGACTGGGCCCCCGCCTTGATACCCGCGAGGTCGGCAATGCCGGCGAGGTCGATCAGATCGCTCGGCGACGCCAGGCGCTGCTTCAGGACCGGCAACAGCGTCTGCCCGCCAGCGAGATATTTGCCCTCGGCTGCGCCTTTCAAAGTGCTCTGCGCGTCGGCCAGCGACTTGGCCCGGCTGTACTTGAAATCCTGCATGGGGCTCAGCTCCTCGCGCTCGCCATGGCCTTGGCGCCGGTGATGACCGCGTCGACGATATTCTGGTAGCCGGTGCAGCGGCAAAGATTACCCTCGAGGCTGCGGCGCACCTCGTCCTCGGTCGGGCTCGGATTTTTCTCGGCAAAAGCCACCGCCGCCATCACCATGCCTGGTGTACAGAACCCGCATTGCAGGCCGTGATGCGTCCGGAACGCCGCCTGCATGGGATGCAGCGTATCGCCGTTGGCCAAACCCTCGATGGTCGTGATCTCGGCGCCATCAGCCTGCACTGCCAGCATGGTGCAGCTTTTCACCGACCGCCCGTCGACGTGCACCGTGCAGGCGCCGCATTGACTGGTATCGCAGCCGATGTGCGTGCCGGTGAGGCGCAGCGTGTCGCGCAGCAAACTCGACAGCAACTGGTTGTCCGGCACCTCGGCCGTCCCAGCCTTTCCGTTCACGGTGAATGCGATACGAGGCATTGTCCGAACTGCTCCTCTTTAGTCTCGTCGCGGCGTGTTTATGAGCGTAGCCTCTGGCAACGGCCCTGCCAACCGGGATCGGCGATGCGCTGCAAACCGCCCAACGACAAGCTCACCGCAATTGCGCCTTGGCGGACTTGACACAATCGTCGTTGAGATTGCCGAAAACGCTGTCGGCCGCCTCGAAGAGCTTGCCGAGGTTCGCTTCCGGCGTCCGCGGCGCAGCCTCGATCGAGCCCTGCACCAGCCCCGTCAACTGAGTGTAGCGGTAGCGGATATCCTCGTCGCGTAAATTGGCGAGATAGGTGCCAAGCGCGCCGAACCGCGCGATGGCGAGCGTTGCGTCCCGTTGATCGCCCGCCGCGCCCGAAGCCTCCGCTTTACCGGCCCGCAGACGCTCGCCGTTGGCGCTGAGCACCTGGGCCCGGACTTTGATCGCGAAATAGGCGTCGATGATCTCCTTGCATGTCTTCATATATTCGATGCGCGCCACATTGTTCTGCATGAGATCGACGAAGCGATTGTTCAGATAGCCGTTGTAGATCGATGTCACCAAAGACAGCGTCGCGATGAACATCGGGAAGATCGACAACAGCCAGGATCGGGACCTCGATGCCAGATGCTGTGGCTTGCTCGCGGTCTCTGGATTGTCGGTCTCAGCCACGCGCCCTCTCCGTCCCATGGAAAACGGTGTCCGGGAAAACCGGACACCGTTTGCTGCAATCATTCTGAAGTCGCGAGAGGCCGTCCTTACTTCAACGGCGAGTGGGCCGAGGGCAGCATGATCATCGTGTGCATTTCTTCCAGGAGCCCGCCAGCCTTCTTCAGGAACTCGCCCCAGGCCGGATCCTTGGCCACGGCCGCACGCGCCGCGGTTCGCGCATTGAGGTCTGGATAGGCCCAGAGATGGCAAACCTCATTGGGTTGGCCGGCTTCCGTGTGCCAGAGCCCCACGATCTTGGAGTATTTCTCACGGACGGGCAGCGCCTCGGTGAAGTGCTTCGCCCATTCGCGGGCAGCGCCCGGCTTGATCCGGTAATTGCGGAACTCGTAGACGTTGCCGGCGCTGGCGGGCGCCTTCAGATCGAGCAGCGGATTGAGCAGCCGGATGTCCTGGCGAATGAGGATCGGCCGTGTCAGCGGGATATATTCCTTGGTCCAGCGCTCGTTCTTGGAGAGCTCCACGCGCAGCCGCGCGCGCTCGTTCAGATCCTTGTAGCTCCAGAGATGACAAACCTGGTTGAGCGGCCCGATCTCGGTCATCCAGTAGCCTTCGAGCTTCCCATAGTTGTCGCCGCGAATGGCGCGGCCAACCTCGCCTGAATTTTTCGCCATCTCGCCGACCGTGCCGGCTTTGACTGTGTAGATGCGGAGTTCGTGGATCATGGTTTGCCCTCCAAGAGCAGATGGATGTGAATGATGCCGCAGAGTTTAGGCCGCGCCGGAGTTCGCTGTCACGCGCCTTCGGCTGATGTCTTCATATGTCGGCCTCCTCATGCCCAGCTTGACCGGGCCAACTCGGCTCCGGCCCGGTCGGTGCCACGTCGAGACGGACGACAGCGCCGCGCAACTCGGGCTTCGGCGGCTCGTACTCCATCATCACGTGGGGATCGTGGCCTGGAATGATGTGGCGCACGGATGGCGCCAATTGCTTGATGATCTTGTAGCTGTCGAGCATTTCGCCGATATGGAAGGCGGTCGCGAACAGCTTGTTGGTCAGGAAATGCTCGTAGTAGTGCGTCGCGTCCGAGGCCAGCACCACCCAGCCGCGCTTGGTGTGGACGCGCGCCACCTGCAAGCCATCGGCATGCCCGGGTGCCGGATGCAGCGTGATCCCGGGTGCCACTTCCACCATGCCCTCGTGCATCTCGACCTTGCCCTGGAAGTTCAACCGGACCATGCCGACCACATCCTCGACGTGATAGCTGTGTCCGGGCTTCGGGTAGCGCATGTACTTGCCGGTTGCATACGCCATCTCGCGCGCCTGCAGATGAAAACGCGCATTCGGGAACTTGTGGAAGTTGCCGACGTGGTCGTAGTGCATGTGCGAGATGATGACATCGCGCACCTCACGTGCATCGACGCCGACGAGCTTCAGGCTGTCGATCGGGCAGCGCAGGAACTCGCGCTTGCGTGATTTCGCCATCTCCTCCGTGAAGCCGAGATCCAGTACAAAGGCACCGCGCGGCCCCGTGATCACCCAGACGAAATAATCCATCGGCATGGGGCTCTCATGCGGATCGCCGCCGATGAAATGGTCGCGCCGCAGCGCATCACGCCGGGCATACCGAATGGCATGGATCTCATACTCGGGCAGCGTTGCGAACATGGGGCATCTCCTCGGCGGTTGGGCTGGGGGAGAGTAAGCCGGGATGGCTGGCGAGGACAACGATGGTGGGGAAAAGGGGCTGCGGTAAGCGTAGAGTGCAAAAGCCGAAGGCGCATTGCACCGAACGAACTGATGACCACCGCCTCTCTTCGAACATAGACGCCACGCACTCCGCCAATTACCATCGCCCACCATGACCACAGCCCCGCCGCCATCATTGTTTTCGCCCTATCCGGGAAGCCTCCCGCTCGACGCCCAGGGGCGCCGCTCGCTGACGGAACACGAGGCCCAGCGCGTCGCCGCCGACTTCGACGTAACGCGGTTGACGCCAGCGTTTCACGCCGATCCCTATCCGGTGTATCAGGCGTTGCTGGAGCATGCGCCGGTGCATCGCATGGCCTCGGGAAGTGTAGTGCTGTCGCGGCATGCCGACCTCGAAGCGGTCTACAAGGATCAGGTCACCTATTCGTCCGACAAGAAAATCGAGTTCCGGCCAAAATTCGGCGACAGCCCGCTCTTTCAGCATCACACGACAAGCCTTGTCTTCAACGACGGCGCGCAACACACGCGCGTGCGCCGCATCATGGCCGGTGCGCTGACGCCGCGCGCGATCGGCGACATGGAGGGCCCGGTCACGGCGCTGGTCGACCACCTTCTCGATGCGATGGCAGCGAAGGGCACGGTGGATCTGATCGAGGACTTCGCGTCCGCCATCCCGGTCGAGGTGATCGGTAACATGCTGGCCATTCCGCGCGAGGAACGGGGGCCGCTGCGCGCCTGGTCGCTGGCGATTCTCGGCGCCTTGGAGCCGGTGCCGAGTGCGGAGCAACTGGCGCACGGCAATCGCTCGGTCACGGAGTTCGTGGACTACCTCCGGACCCTGATCGCGCGCCGCCGGACGCAACCCGGCGATCCCGACAAGGACGTGCTGACGCGGCTCATCTCGGGCGGGGCGGAGGGCGAGCGCCTGACCGAGCACGAGTTGCAGCAAAACTGCATCTTCATTCTCAACGCCGGTCACGAGACGACCACCAATCTCATCGGCAACGGCCTCGTGGCGCTGCTGGAATGGCTCCACGAAAAAGCGCGGCTGATCGCCAATCCCGGCCTCATCAAAACGGCGGTGGAGGAATTCCTGCGCTTCGAGTCCTCGAACCAACTCGGCAACAGGCGGACAACCAGGCCCGTGACATTAGGCGGAACCGAACTGCCGGAGGGTACATCGATCACGCTGCTGATCGGCGCCGCCAACCGCGATCCCGCGCGGTTTCCCCATCCCGACCGGCTCGATGTCGCGCGCACGCCGAACCGGCATCTGGCGTTCGGCTCCGGACCGCACCAGTGCGTCGGCATGAACGTGGCGCGGCTGGAAGGTCGGATCGCGATCCAACGGTTCCTGGCTCGGTTTCCAGGCTATAATCTCGGCGCCCCAGCCCGCCGCGGCGGTCGCGCCCGCTTCCGCGGTTATCTCTCGATCCCGGCAACGCTCGCCTGACCGCCCTCGTGGAAGGATTTTGCATGGACCCGACCCTCAGCGACGAGCAGAAAGCCTTCCAGGAAACCGCGCGCCGGTTCGCCGCCGAGAAAATCGCGCCGGGCTACATGACGCGCGAAAAGGACGGCCACATCGACCGCGCGCTGGTCCGCGAGATCGGCGCCCTCGGCCTCATCGCGCCGGAGTTGCCGGAAGCGCTGGGCGGATTAGGTGCGCCCTGCCTCACCAGCGGCCTTATTGCGGAAGCCATCGGCCATGCCGACGTCAATGTCGCCTACCTGCAGATCCTCGGTAGCCTCAACGCCAAGGTGCTGGCCGACCATGCCTCGCCCGAACTCGCCAAACAGTGGGCGGGCGGCATCGCGGCGGGGACAGCGCTCGTTTCGCTCGCGTTAACCGAACCACGCGGCGGCTCCGACGCGGCGCACCTGGCACTGTCAGCGCGCCGGACGAATTCCGGCTACGTGCTCAAAGGCGAGAAATCCTCGATCAGCATGGCGAGCCAGGCCGACGCGGCGATCGTATTCGCGCGCACCGGGCGGCCGGAGGATGGCGCGCGCGGCGTCTCGGCATTCCTCGTGCCCATGAACACGTCAGGCGTGCGCACGCAGCGTTACAAGGACCTCGGCAGCCACGCCATCGGCCGCAGCTCGATTTTTTTCGACGACGTCGAAATTCAACTGGAAAACCGGCTCGGCGCGGAAGGCGCAGGCTTCGTACAGGTCATGCAGGGCTTCGATTTCTCGCGCGCCCTGATCGGGCTGCAGGTGATCGGCGCGGCGCAGGCCTCGCTCGATGAAAGCTGGGCCTATATCCAGGAGCGCCACGCGTTCGGCGGGCCGCTGTCGAAAAACCAGGGCGTCACGTTTCCGCTGGCCGAGGCAGAGACCGCCATTGCCGCCGCCCGCCAGCTTTGCCTGCACACGCTACGGCTCAAGGATGCAGGCCTGCCGCACACGACGGAGGCGGCCATGTGCAAATACCTGGCGCCGAAAACCGCTGTCGAGGTCATCCATCAGTGCCTGCTGACGCACGGCCATTATGGCTGGTCGCTGGATCTGCCGCATCAGCAGCGCCTGCGCGACGTCATGGGCCTCGAGATCGGCGACGGCACAGCGCAGATCATGAAGTTGGTTATTTCGCGCGAGAAACTGCGCGCCGGAAAGAAGTGAGGCGCAAAGACCCTCACGGCCGCCGGGCAAGAAACGCCATCACCGCGTCCTTGTAGGTGCGGTCGCCGACGGCCTTCATGTGATCGCGCCCCTCGATGACGAACGCTTCCGCGCCGGGGATGAGCCGCGCCAACCCCTCGGCCGAGCCGCCGATGGGATCGTGCGAGCCGACCGCGACCAGCACCGGGCACGTGATCCTCGCGATAGTCTCTGCCGTGATCGGTTCGCGGGCCGACCGGATGCAGGCCGCCAGCGCCTTGAGATCGCTGCCCGTCAACTCGGCGAACGCACGGAAGGTGCGCGCCGTGGCATTGCTGACGTCGTCCATGCTCGGCGCTTCCAAAGCGGCCGCGATCGGTCCGGTGCCGGCCATTGGGCGCACCATGTTGCTGCCGAGGCCCGCAAAAATGACGCTGCGCACCCGCGCTGGATTGGCCAACGTCAAAAACGCCGAATGTCGCGCGCCCATCGAATAGCCCATGATATCGGCCCGTTCGATCGCGAGGTGCTCCAACAGCCGGCACGCGTCCCCTGCCATCACGTGCGGTCCATAGCTCGCCGCATCGTAGAACTTCTGCGACTGCCCGTGCCCCCGGCAGTCCATGGCGATGACGCGGCGGCCGGCGCGCAGCAGATGCCGCAACCAGCCGGTATCCACCCAATTCACTTGGGCATTCGAGGCAAACCCGTGCAGCAGCAGAATGGGTTCGCCGGCGCCCTCCTCGAAAAAGGCAATCTTTGCGCCATCCGATTGGAAAGTCTGCACGTCTTGTCTCCGATTGCCGTCAAGTTGCAGCAGCAGCGATTTTGTGCCCCTTCCGGCTGCGACGCCCCCACCCCTGGGCAGGCCGACGCGGCGGCGG
>JANXRM010000128.1 GCA_025353015.1 Hyphomicrobiales bacterium | reverse complement strand
CCGAACAGGTCGGCGATCTGTTGCTGCGTGGCCCACATAGTGTCGCCACCAAATTTCAGCTCAACTTGCACGCCCGACTTGCCCTCGAACAGCAGCAGGCTGTCATCGGTCGCCCCTTCTGCGATCAGCTCCACGTCATCGGGTGGCGCAAACATACCAGAGCGCTCGGCCGGCGATCCCTTGGTGGCGACCCTTGCGGCTTGTTCGAGCGCCCGCGTGGCGTCAGTCAGCGTCGGCTTGCGGGCCATGGTTTTCTCCTGCGAGGACGAAATCAAAGTCGCCCTCCATGCTGTCGAATAGATACCATGCATTGACGATCGGCTTGTAAGCCTCAAAGTAGGTCAAGCTGCGCTCGTATCGCCTGCGGATGTCGTCGGGAGGGATATTGTGCCCGCCTGTCGCAACGCGGCGCCGCACCCGTGATATTGCCGCTTCCGCATCCGGCAGCCGCAAGTAGTATAGGTCCACGTCGTAGCCCTTGGCACGCCAGATTGGCACGGCAGTCAGGTAGCGGCGTGTCGCCAGCGTGGTTTCCAAGATGATATCGGCGCCCACGTCGATCTGCGCTTGCAGCAAGTTGATCATATCGCGCCCGGCCCTGAGATTGCGGCCGCCGCCCCGTAGGCCTGTTGGCAGGTTTCGGGCGATCTCATCCGCGTTCACGAATATCGCTTCCGGCGCCTGGACGGCAATGCGGCGGGCGAAGGATGTCTTGCCCGCCCCGTTCGGTCCCGCGATGATCAGCACGAAGGGCATGGCTCAATGTAGCACGGCGAAGGCGATCAGCTCGCAGCGGATCGATTGTCCACGGTATCCACGTTGCAAACGGAGCTGGACAATTCGTCCATTTTGTTCTCTTTACGTTCTCGTTTGGGATGAGGCGAGAACCATGCGCAAGGGCGAATTGGGAAAGCGCGCACTCGATGCCGGCTGGCCCTATCAGGTCACGATGCCGGCCGATCGATGCACGGGCGAGCGATACACCGCGATCCATGAATTCTGCCGGGGCCGGTCGCTGGCGGCGCGCGGGCACACGTATGTCGAGGGCGGCGCCTACCACAACGTCTTCTGCTTCGCCGTCGAGGCTGATGCGCTGGCCTTCGCGGCCGAGTTCGGCGGCCGGATCATGGACCCGGCGTCAAGGCCGCGCTGGGGCCGGGCGCGGCGGTAGCGGGTGCTTCATTTGTAACACCCGGCGCTCTGTCCGCCGTCACAGCCCGCGCCGCGTCCTGCGCCTTCGATGCCCCACGACCATCCTGGGGGCTTCCTGACAGCCGTCATTGACCAGCCAGCACAAAAGTCGCTGCCGGCAGAAGCCTGGATTTTGCAGTTCGTGCAAATTGACATATATTCCGGCCATGACCGAACTTCTCAACAAGGCATTCGAGGCCGTCGCCCAGCTCAGCCAGGCAGAGCAGGACGCAATCGCGCGGCAACTGCTTGCGCGCGTCGGCGGCACGCACCAGCGCCAGCGGTCGGCGGGGCAAATACACCAGGCCTTCGAGGATGCCCGGTCGCGGCTGAGCGGCTTGCCCGTGCTCGATTACCGCACCCCGGAGGCAATCTTGGGCTACGGCGAGGACGGGCTGCCCAAGTGATTGCCGTCGATACGTCAGCGCTGCTGGCCATTCTGCTCGGTGAGCCGGACGCGGTAAGCTATGAGCGCGAGATCGCCAACGCTGATCACTGCGTTATGTCTGCGGTGTCGCTTCTCGAAGCCGCGATCGTCATTCGTTCCCGTCTGGGTGTAGTCGGCCTTGCCACGCTCATGCAGGCGATCGGTGAATTTCGGTGACTGTGCCGCCTACGCCTTGGCGAAAGCGCTGGGTGTCCCCCTGCTGTTTAAGGGCAACGATTTCAGCGCGACAGATATCGTGCCCGCACTGTGACCATCCGCCTTCCTTATGTTGCGATCTCGGGATAGTTTGCCGATTTCGTGAGAAGGAGACGGAACATGGGACAACGGCTCGATCAGTCAATCACGCACCTTTTGCACCGCGCCAACCAGACGGCGGCGGAGCGCTTTGCCAAGGCGCTCGGCGACAACGATTTGACCGCCCGCCAACTCATCGTCCTGGCAGCCATCGGCGCCCAGGACGGGATGAGCCAGACCGATATCGTTGCCGCGACCGGCATCGATCGCTCCACCTTGGCCGATATCGCGCGCCGGCTGCTCAAGCGCGGACTGATTGCACGTCGTCGGACTAAGAAAGATGCACGCGCCTATGCTGTTTCGCTCACAGCGGCCGGGCGGAAGGATCTGGCATCAAGCATGCCGATCTTGGAAGGCGTCGAGGCCGACTTGCTCGCCGCGATGTCCGTTAAGCGCCGGGCCGATCTGATTGCGGCCCTTGGCGAGTTGGTGGCGAAGGAATAGCGGCTCGGCAAGTGTTGGCCGGCGAGACGAGATGCGGATCAGTCGGGCTTGGCAACTGGCCTGCGACCCGATCAGCGCCGTGCCTTCGATGCCCGTCTCGTGACAGTCTTAGCCGCCGACGAATGACTTAGCGCCGGCACAGCGTATTTCGCCGCCAGACGATCGGCCGCCGCACGCTCGGATGGCGCGCGCTCTCTTTCCATGAGCGCCTGCATGGCCACGTCGGGCAGAGACGGCACAAGCGCTTGGATCCGCGCTTCGTAATCGTCCCCACCGAGGCCAAGCCGCTCAAGCCGCTCGGCCGCATGCGCGAGCACGTCATCGTCGAGCGCGCCGGCCGCCATTCTGAGCATCAGTACAAGATGGTTGACCCGTTTCGGTGACGCGATTTTCCGTCCGCTCACGGCTTGCATCAGCCGCGCATCCAGCGCCGCGTTGGCCTCGCCCCGATCTCCACAAAGCGCACCGGCGTTCTCCCGCCATTGCTCGGCGAGTAACTTAGCCTCGATATCGCGGGCCTTCTTCACGCCGTTAGTGCGGGCGCCTCGCTTGCGATTGCTCACGCCGGCCTCTTGAGGGCGACGACGTTCTTCGGCTGCATCGCCTGGGCGATGGCTTCATTGGTCGCGTCGGCCGCCTCGGTCAATGGGTGCTCGCCGAGCTTCATGTAGCGGTCGGTGGTCGATAGTTGCGCGTGCCCGAGCATCCCCTTGACGTGCACGGCCGAGCGTGTGGACGCCGCACCCATGCCGCCGTAGTTGTGCCTGAGATCGTGAATGCGCAGGCCCGGCATGCCCGCCGCCTTGATTAGCTTCGCCCACATTTTCTTGATGCCGACGATCGGCTTTGTCCGGTCTTTCGGCGACGGGA
>JANXRM010000123.1 GCA_025353015.1 Hyphomicrobiales bacterium | reverse complement strand
CCCGGTCTGCGCCCGCTCACCACCAATTTCTCGTTCTGCGGCCCGGCGGTGACGGTGCGCTGCTTCGGCACGGATAGCGCGATCGTGCATTACGCGGTGGACGTCGCCCAACCGGGCGATGTCGTGATCGTGGACCGCCTGGGAGATCGGCGCTATGCATGCTGGGGCGGCGGCGTCGCGCTGGCAGCCCACGTCAAAGGGATCGCCGGCGCGGTTGTCGATGGCATGCTCACGGACCGCGTGGAGATCACAGAGATGCCTTTCCACGTCTTCGGGCGCGGCCTCTCGCCCGTCACGACCCGCGCGCCGGGCCTGACGGGCGCTGTGGTGATCCTCGGAAAGCCCTTCCCCACCTACGATCTGCTGCTGCTGGTTCTGGGACCGCTCATGCTCGGCCTCGTTTGGCTGCTGCTCAACCGCACGGGCTTCGGCCGCCACATCAGGGCTGCAACCCTCGACCGCGAGATGGCAGGCGCGCTCGGGATCAACCAGGCAGCACTTTTTACCACGGTCTTCGCGCTCGGTTCGTTTCTGGCAGGCCTCGGCGGCGCCTTGGCCCTGCCGCGTGAACCCGCCAGCCTCTCGATCGATCTCTCCATCATTGCCGACGTCTTCGTGGTCACGGTCGTCGGTGGTCTCGGCAGCATTCCCGGCGCCTACGTCGCCGCGATCCTCGTGTCCGTCGTCAAGGCCTGGTGCATCGGCCTAGGCCAGGCGACGGTTTTCGGCATCGGTTTTTCGTTTTCAAAACTCACGCTGGTCGCCGAGTTCGTCGTCATGGCCATCGTGCTGGTCGCGCGGCCATGGGGCCTGTTCGGTCGCGAACCGACCCTTGTTCGCGCTGCCGCCGCCGAGTTGCAGCCGCTCCCGCCTCTGGGTCCGGCTGCCCTCAAGACGGCCATCGCTGTACTCGCAGCCCTGGCCTTGGCACCGTTGATTGCCAGCCGGTTCGCGCTCGTCCTCATGACCGATATGGCGATTTTAGCGCTGTTTGCAGCCAGTCTCGGCCTGCTGATGGGGCAGGGTGGCTTGCCCTCGTTCGGACACGCCGCCTATTTCGGTGCCGGCGCCTACGCGGCAGCCATCGCCACCAAGGCCGGCGCGGCGTTTCCTTTGGCGTTGCTGCTCGGAACTGGTTTCGCTGGCTTGTCGGCCTTCGTGTTCGGCTGGTTTTGTGTCCGCCTGTCAGGCGTTTCGCTCGCCATGCTGACACTTGCAATCGCACAGATCGCCTGGGCCATCGCCTATCAGTGGGACGGCGTCACAGGGGGCAGCAACGGCCTCGTCGGCATCTGGCCACCCGCTCTTTTAGCGTCGAAGACGGCATATTATCTGGTGACCCTCGCATTGACCTCGTCCGCGATCGCCTTGCTGTGGCGCCTCGCGCACGCCGCCTTCGGCTATCAGCTTCGCGCCGTACGAGATCACCGTCCGCGCGCCGAAGCGCTTGGCCTCGATACCAGGCACGTGCAATGGGCAGCCATTGTCCTGGCCGGTACGCTCGCGGGTCTCGCTGGCGCGCTCTACGTGTTTTCCAAGGGGTCACTGTCGCCGGATGTGCTGTCGATCCCTCGTTCGGTGGATGCGCTCGTCATGGTCCTGCTCGGCGGCGTCGGAACGCTGGTCGGACCGATCATCGGCGCGGTGGTTTTCACGGGCCTGCAGGACTGGATCGCCCGCGCCGTCCCCTACTGGCACGCGGCTTTAGGGCTCGCCGTGATCGCGATCACATTGTTTTTCCCGCAAGGCATCGCCGGCCTCGTCGCAGCGCGCGACAGGCGCAGCGGAGGTCCCCGATGAGTGGACCGACGCCGCTGTTGCGTGTGACAAACCTGCAAAAATCCTTCGCCGGATTTCGCGCGGTCAACGGCGTCTCGTTCGATGTCGGCGCTGGCGAGATCGTCGCCCTGATCGGGCCCAATGGCGCGGGCAAGACGACCACCTTCAACATGATCAGCGGCCAGACGACGAGCGACGGCGGGCGTGTCTGGCTCAGTGGGCAGGACATGACTGGGGCCAAGCCGCGCGATCTCTGGCGAGCGGGCGTGGCACGCACATTCCAGATCACCGCCACCTTCGCGTCCATGACCGTCGCCGAAAACGTCGGTGTGGCGTTCATGGCAACTGATAATTTACTGCAAAGCCTGGCGCCCGCCGCCGAGCACTACCGCCATGTGGCCGTCGCGTTGCTGGACGAAGTCGGCATCAAGGGAGAGGCCAATCGCTTGTGCAGCACGCTTGCGTATGGCGATCTCAAACGCGTCGAACTGGCCATGGCGCTGGCCAATCAGCCGCGCCTGCTGCTGATGGACGAGCCGACGGCTGGCATGGCGCCAGCCGAGCGCGGCCACCTCATGCAGCTCGTCTCGCGGCTCGCGTCTGAACGCAAGACGGCGGTGCTTTTCACCGAGCACGACATGGATATCGTGTTCGGCCATGCGCACCGCATTCTGGTCATGAACCGCGGCGAACTCATCGCTGCAGGCACGCCCACTGAAGTCCGCGCCAAGCCAGAAGTGCGCGAGGTCTATCTCGGCGGCAGCCGTGTGGGACAACCCTAGTCGGGCAACCCTTTTACCGCCGCCGAGATCGAGCGTCACAAGCGTGCGGACAAGCCTCGGTCAGCCAAAGGCCCGCCAGCGACTACTTCGACAGCCCCTTGACCGCGCGCAACTCTTCGACGCGCTTGCGTATCTGATCGGGCGTAGGCTTGGTTTGCTCGATCCAGCGCTTCATCTCTTCGAAGTCTTGCTTTTCCGACGTCGTCGCCGACCGCTTGGTGATCCCGGGATCGGCGGCCTTCGGCGTTCCCGGTGTGGGCGGTGCACCCGCAGCTGGCGGGGTCACAGGCGGCGTTCCCGGCGTTTGCGCCAGGCGCACCGGCGCGGCTGGGGCTGGCGACGCGCCGAGCGTGGGCCCCAGTTGAGCCTTCTTGGCGACCGGCGCCGGCCAGCGCGGCCCGCCGTAGAGAATGCCGGCATACATTGTTTGTGCGATCGATTCGGCCGTGCCGCGTTTCAAAGCTGCTTCCAGGAACATGGCATGCACCTGTTCCCACGGACGGGACTTTTGATCGCAGAAATAGTCATGCAGGATGGCCGCGTCCCGATAGGGGCCGTCATAGGGGCCGCCGATGAACGTCCAGAGGCCCCAGGGGATCGAGGCGCCATCCGAAATCGTACCAGCCGGCACGTCCCAATCGACACCCTTGCTGTCCTTGTACCCGAAGGGCTCGAGCAGTTGAACGTTACGATCCTCAGGCCCCTTTGGGTCGACGAACGCCACCTTGACCTGCCCCTTGAACGTGCCGGCCGTAACGTTCGTCGGCAGCACTGACTTGCTGAAAAACGCCTTGGCGTAGTCCGGCAGAATGCTCTGGATCTTGTCGCAGCCTGTAAGCCCGAGCGAGGCCGCCACAGTCAAGGCCAACACTGTCTGTCGCATCCGTCTCTCCCGTATGACATGGACAAAAAGATATCGTCCTCAGCCAACGACGGAAACCTAAGCGCAAGGTTATGACAGGTCAATTACGGATGCCATGACGACGCCTTCACGAGACACCAGCCGGCCGCGCGAGTGGAACCGTGGGCCCCGCGTCATGAAGATGGCACGCCGCCCAATGATCAGGCGTGACCGGCCGCAGCACTGGCGCTTCCGCTTTGCATCGCGAATGCGCATAAGGGCAACGCGTATGGAAATGACAGCCTGATGGCGGATTGATCGGGCTCGGCACATCGCCTGTCAGAATGATGCGCTCGCGTTTGCGCGCCGATGCCTTCGGGATCGGCACCGCCGACAACAACGCTTGGGTATAGGGATGCAGCGGCATTTCGAAAAGCCGCGAGGTATCGGTCATTTCGACAATGCGGCCGAGATACATGACCGCGACACGGTGCGAGATGTGGGCGACGACAGCCAGATCATGCGCCACGAACAGATACGAGAGCTTGAATTCCTCCTGCAGCTCCATCAGCAGATTGATGATCTGCGCCTGGATCGAGACATCAAGTGCGGACACGGGCTCGTCGCCGACGATGAGGTCCGGGTTAAGGGCCAACGCCCGCGCGATGCCGATGCGTTGCCGCTGGCCGCCGGAGAACTCGTGCGGATAGGAATTCATAAGCTCGGCCCTGAGCCCGACGCGCTCGAAAAGCGAGGCGACGCGCTCCCGCCGCTCCTGCGTCGTGCCGATACCGTGGATCTCGAAGGGCTCACCGACGATATCGCGCGACGACATACGCGAGTTCAACGATGCATAAGGATCCTGGTAGATCATCTGCATGCGCTGACGATAGGGCATCATCTCCTGCCCGGAGAGCGAGGTGATGTCCTGACCTTTGAAATGAATACTGCCGCCGGTCGGTTCCAAGAGCTTCAATAGCGTCCGCCCGACAGTCGATTTCCCGCACCCGGACTCGCCGACGAGGCCCAACGTCTCACCTGGTTTGATGTGGAACGAAACGCCATCGACCGCCCGCACATGCCCCGACACACGCGACAGGACGCCCTTCGTGATCGGAAAATGCTTCTTGAGATCGCGCACTTCGAGCAGTGGCACCTCTGCCCGCGAAACGGCTGGTGTAGAAACGACGTGTCCAGCAGTGGCAACCACCCGATGCGGCGCAGCAACCGGCGCGAACGGCATCTCGGCAACCGCTTCGGGGAGAGTGGGTGTGGTGCTCATGACCTCGCTCCGGGCGTCGAGGCCCCCAAAAGCTGTTCGGCATTCCAACACGCCACCCAATGACCGGGGCGCGCCTGTTCCAGCTGCGGTGCCACAGAACGGCAGTGATCGGTCGCGTATTTGCAGCGCGGCGCAAAGCTGCAGCCTTTGGGCAATCGTGCAAGCGAAGGAACCATGCCCTTGATCTCGTTCAGCTGACTTCGCACGGCACCCGGGCTCGATGCCTCTGCCAAACTTGGAATCGACCCAAGCAGCCCCTCGGTATAAGGATGCCCCGGCCGCTCGAACAACTCGGCAACGGTCGCCTCCTCGACCTTGCGGCC
>JANXRM010000108.1 GCA_025353015.1 Hyphomicrobiales bacterium | reverse complement strand
CCGAGGCCAAGAACCGCGACAGTGTTGGGGATCTGCTCGGATGGGCTCGACGGTAGTACTAACAGGCCTATCGCAACCAGATTAAGAACAATAATCACGACGGCTAAAGGGCCGTCGTGCCTTGCGCGAACTGTTGAAGACTTCAAGTCGTTATGCATTGTACCATTTCCCAGTTTTTGCTTGATCCCTGAGGGCCGTTGACGGCTTATCTATTGCATATGATGCATGCATTCTAATCCGAGATATTCTTTATAGTCGTAAGCTGCGCGCCGATATTCATCATAGATTTTCTGGTTTTTCGTAACGCTTTCGGCTCCATGCGAACGTTTGAAGACATTAAATATGTTAACGGATCCATTCCGGATGGAGCTCGGTTATTCGGTTGCTCGGATTTTTTGGCCGGCGTACGCGCGCGTTGCCGTCTCGGGTGGCCGGTCCTGGGGGTTGAGCCGGCGTCGCCGGCATGGCAGCGTCATGTGTACGCCGGCCCCATAGTCTCGCTTATGTCTGCGCAACTGTTACAATGGGTAAACGCGATGATACACAAAACGAACCGCAGCAACCGTGGTCTTGGCTACACGAAAGTAGACATCCGCCCGCCCTGGGTGATGGAAGCCTCGTCTGTTGTTTTCCACCACGGGATCGGCACCAACCGCGACATCTGGGCCGGTTGGCTGCCGACGATCGCTGCCGAACGGGCTTGCCTCACCTTCGACTTCCGCGGCTATGGCCAGTCGGATATGCTGGCGGTCGACCACGCCTTCAACCTCGACGACCTCGTGGCCGACCTCATGGAGATGGCGGCAGCGGCGAGCCCGAAGCCCATACATCTCGTCGGGGAATCGTTTGGCGGCACCGTGGTGCTGGCGGCAGCGGCCCGGCATCCCGATCGCGTGGCGTCGGCGACGGTCAGCAACACGGCATTCAAGGGGATGGGCATCCAGCACGTCGGCGGTTGGCGCGCCGCATTTCGCCAGTCCGGGGTCACCTCCTGGAGCCGCGACATGATGCTGAAACGGTTCGTTCCCGGCGTTCTGGGCGAGGCACAGCAGGCCTGGTTCCAGGCTCAGCAAGACAAGTCACCGGAGCATGTCACCGTCGGTTATGGCGAGCTGCTGGCGGCAACCGATCTCACCAGCGAACTGGCGCGCATCAAATGCCCGCTGTTGATCCTGATGCCGGATCGGAGCCCCTTCGTCACTGCACGCATGGGCGTTGAACTCGCGGAGCACGTGCCCCACGCCGAGCTGGTGGTATTCCCCGGCGTGCGCCACGGCCTGCCATTCTCGCACGCACAGGTGTGTTCTCGGCGTTTGGCCGAGTTCCTGGGCCGAGCCGAGCGGGGTGCGACGGGAAAGGCACGGCTGGGGTCGCCGTAGCAATGACGGGGTGGTCGCGATCAAATCAATGGAACGCGGGCATGACCTGCTCACCAAAGCGGCGCATGGAGGCTTGAATACGCTCATGCCCGAGGTAACCGAAGCTCATCTGGCACAAGAGATGACCGACGCCCGCGCCGCGCAATTCTGCGACCTGCTCGGCGACATCCTTGGCGCTGCCGATCAACGTGCCAGACTGCAATGCGAAGCGGATACCGTCCGCATCGGAGTGCCGGCCATCGGTCCACGGGTTGAGCATTGCTGGATCGACCTTGAAATCGGCCGGGTTTAGGCTTTGCCGCGAATGCGTCATGTGCCGTCGCGTCTCGACCAGCGCCGCGGTGAATTCATCCGCAGCTGACGCCCGGCTTTCGCCGACGTAAACCCACCGCCAGATCGCGGCCTTCGCGACGAGATCTTTTTGCGTGGCGGTGTCGAGCCCGCTCGATGCCAACCCTTCCGCATATTGTCCAAGCCGCTCCTTGATTTGTCCGACGGGAATGCGTGCGGTCAGGATCGGCACGCCCTTCTCGCCGCAGGTCCTGAACGATGCGCCTGACGCGACGCTGTGCCAGATCGGTGGATGCGGGCGTTGCACTGGGACCGGACGCAGCTCCGGCACGCTCAACGCATAATATTTGCCCTTGTGCTTGAAGGGTGTCGCCGTCCAGGCGCGCGTCATCACATCGAGCGTCTCCTGCATGCGCTCGCGGGCGTCGTCACTGCGCAGCCCATATCCGACGAACTCATACTCGTTGAAGATCGTGCCTCGGCCGACGCCGATGTCGAGGCGGCCTTTCGTCAAGTTATCCAGCAGCGACAACTGCGTCGCCAAGCGCACGGGATGGCGAAGCGACATTTGAATGACGGCAAAGCCGATGCGGATCCGGTCCGTTCGCATGGCGAGAGCGGCGGCAAATGGGATCGGGTCGGAATAAACGCTTTCGCCCGTGAAATTATGTTCGGTGAGCCAGACGCCGTCGAAACCGAGCGTCTCGGCCAGTGTGGCCTGTTCGAGTTGCTCGAAAATTCCGGCCATGTCCTGCTCAGGGGCCGGAGAGTGGGCAAGCGTCAACCAACCAAACTTCATACCAATTCTCCCCCAACATGAACCATCGCTTGCTCGGCAGCAGGTTCGTCTGGGAGAAATGGTAGTTCAGTGCTTGGCGCGACACCAGACGAGATCGAAATCAAGACAACGCAGCGACCGCCCCTTACGACATGCGTCAGCACAGAAAAGGGTTTCGCCGCCGGGAGCGTTTGAGCGACATCCAAATCCTCGCCTGTGGCCGAACGCGCAGCCGAACTCAGCCGGCAAAAGCGATACAGACTTGAGCAATTCGTATGCAACGGTGTTGATGGGTTCTGGTATTGGTGCTCGCCAGCGAAGGTTTTCGAGTGTGCACGTTCACTCTCTTGCCTTGGAAGTATCTGAAAAATATATGCAAAATAAAGCGCATACATTCTCCGTGGCTCCCATGATGGATCGGACGGATCGGCATTGCCGGTTCTTCCATCGGCTGATGTCGCGTCATGCGTTGCTCTATACCGAGATGGTGACGGCGGAGGCTATTCTGCGCGGCAAGCGCGATCAGCTTCTCGGGTTCTCCGCTGAGGAACATCCGGTCGCACTGCAACTCGGCGGCAGCGACGCAGCCAAGCTCGCGGCCGCTGCCCGCATTGGCGAAGATTACGGCTACGACGAGATCAACCTCAACATCGGCTGCCCGTCGGACCGGGTCCAGAACGGCAGCTTTGGCGCCTGCCTGATGGCCGAGCCGCAACTGGTGGCCGATTGCGTTGCAGCGATGCGGCAGGCCGTCAAGGTTCCGGTGACCGTCAAGTGCCGGATCGGCATCGACGACCAGGACAGCGAGGCGGATCTCGAACGTTTCGTCACGACGGTTGCGGCGGCGGGATGTCAAACGTTCATCGTGCACGCGCGGAAAGCCTGGCTGAAAGGGCTGTCGCCAAAGGAAAACCGCGAGATCCCGCCGCTCGACTATGGTCGCGTGCACCGTTTGAAGGCGGCGCATCCCGACTTGCACATCATCATTAATGGCGGCGTTGCCACGTTGGACGAGGCCTATGCGCAGCTGGCGCACGTCGATGGCGTCATGCTTGGCCGTGCCGCCTACCAGACGCCTTATCTGCTGGCCGACGTGGACCAGCGCTTTTTCGGCAGTACGGTGCCGGCCCCGATGCGGGATCAGGTTCTCGAGGCGTTGGTGCCCTATGCTGAACGGCACGTGGCCAACGGTGGGCGCCTCAACAACATCGCGCGCCACATCCTCGGGCTCTATCACGGCGAGCCCGGCGCGCGGGCCTACCGGCGGTTCCTCAGCGAAAATGCTGGGCGAACCGGAGCGAGCGATGAACTTCTGGTGGAAGCGCGGAGAATTATGGGCGAACGGAACCGGGGGCCTCTGACTGCAGCAGTGCAGATGCTGCAAGGGAGCCAGTGACGGACGCCATGATCCTCATCGATTGGCCGGCGGTCTTGCCGTTCGCATTGGCGCTGGTTGGCGTCGGATTTCTGTCGGGTTTTCTCGCCGGTCTCTTTGGTATTGGTGGTGGCGCGGTCGTCGTGATCGCGCTCTACGAGGCCTTCTCGGCGATCGGGATCGATCCAACGGTGCGGATGCATCTGGCCACGGGGACGGCGCTGGCGGTGCTGGCGCCGACAACCTTCCGCTCCTTCGTGGTGCATCGCGCGCGCGGGACCGTGGATATCGACCTCGTTCGGCGATTGGCGCCGGCCGTGATCCTCGGTGTTATCGGTGGCGTCGGGGTCGCCAGCAAGACCGGTGGCGAATTTTTAAAATGGGTCTGGATCGTCATGGGCTCGTTCCTGGCGATCCGCATGGGGCTTGGCCGGGATAACTGGCGGCTTGGCAGCGACATTCCCCAGAGCCTGGCCGTCGAGGCTTATGCGTCATTCGTCGGCTTCATCTCCGCGCTGATGAGCGTCGGCGGCGGCGCCTTCATGACGCTGCTGATGACACTTTACGGGCGATCGCTGCACCAGGCCGTCGGCACGTCATCGGCATTCGGGCCGCTGATTGCTGTGCCGGCGATGATTGGTTTTGCCTGGGCCGGGTGGGGCAAGCCGCATCTACCGCCTGGGTCCATTGGCTATATCAACGTGATCGGGGCTGCCCTCGTCATTCCGACTGGGCTGCTTGCGGCGCCCTGGGGCGCCCGCCTGGGTCACGGCCTTACCAAGCGCCGGCTCGAATGTGCCTTTGCCGCGTTCATGTCATGCGTTGTGCTGCGTTACCTGTTCGGGATGTTTGCCTGAGCCGCGTAGATTTCTGTGCAGCGTGGATTTAAACCGTCGATGGCGCTAAGATGGGCGCGCGGCTACGGAGACGGCCATGCTATCACACCGTGCGAGACTGATCACGGCCTTTGCCATCGGGATTGCGATAGCGCCGCCTGCGACGTTGGCGTCCGATGGTCTGCCGCCGCCGTCGGGTCCGTCCGAACCGCACGTTCAGGCCAAGAAGGGCGACGACGGGATCTGGCATCAGAGCTGGTTTTCGACCTCGTTCATGGACTTTGCCGAAGACCACAAGGAGGCCAGGACGAGCGGCCGACGCTTCGCCGTGATCTTCGAGCAGCGCGGCTGCATCTATTGCACCCGGATGCACACGGAGGTGCTGGCCAAGCGCTACATCAACGACTACGTGCGCGAGAATTTCAGCATCGTGCAGATCGACCTCTGGGGCTCCCGCGAGGTCACGGATTTCGACGGCACCAAACTGCCGGAGAAAAAGCTCGCCGAGCGCTGGGGTGTGCTGTTCACGCCGACCATCGTGTTCTTCAAGGACGATCTGGCGGGCGCCGGCGCCAAATGGGGGCAACCCCTGGAGGTGGCGCGGATGCAACTCGGCATCGGTCCTGATACCTTC
Source organism: Hyphomicrobiales bacterium (assembly GCA_025353015.1). Taxonomy (GTDB): domain Bacteria; phylum Pseudomonadota; class Alphaproteobacteria; order Rhizobiales; family Hyphomicrobiaceae. Next base: position 97 of record JANXRM010000108.1, on the reverse strand, counting down.
TACGACATGTTCACGTGGGTGCGGGCGCGCGTTTACGAACGGGATCGCAACTTCCAGCGTTTCCACATCGAGCGAATGCAGATGCGGGAGGCCGCTG
>JANXRM010000064.1 GCA_025353015.1 Hyphomicrobiales bacterium | reverse complement strand
GCCGACATGACGGAACGTGGCCATGGCACGACGCAGCTGGTTGGCCTCGGCGTCGGTGAACTCGGCCGCCACCATGGCGATCTGCATCGCCTGCTCCTGGAACAGCGGCACGCCCTTGGTACGCGACAGGATGTTTGCGAGTTCGTCCGGATCGTGCGGCGGGCCCGGCGACGGCAGAACAACCGGCTCCAGGCCCGAACGCCGGCGCAGATAAGGATGCACCATGTCGCCCTGGATCGGCCCCGGACGCACGATGGCGACCTGGATGACGAGATCGTAGAAGGTCGCTGGCTTCAGGCGCGGTAGCATGTTGATCTGGGCGCGGCTCTCGACCTGGAACACGCCGATCGAATCGCCTTTTTGCAGCATGCCGTAAACATCCGCCTGTTCCGGCGGTACGGAGGCCAGATCGTAATCGGCACCCTCGTGTATGCGCATCAGATCGAAGGCCTTGCGGATGCAGGTCAGCATGCCGAGCGCCAGCACATCGACCTTCATCAAGCCGAGCGTGTCGATGTCGTCCTTGTCCCACTCGATGAAGGTGCGGGCCTCCATGGCGGCGTTGCCGATCGGCACGAGATCGTCGAGGCGGCCGCGGGCGAGAACGAAGCCGCCGACATGCTGGGAGAGATGGCGGGGGAAGCCGAGAATGCGCGTGGCAAAGTGGACGGCGCGGCGGATCGTCGAATTCTCCGGATCGAGCCCGGCCTGTTTGACTTGCGCCTGGGAAATCGCCGAGCCCCAATTGCCCCACTGCGTGCCGGCGATGCGGGCCGTGATATCTTCGGACAAGCCCAGTACCTTGCCGACATCGCGGATGGCGCTGCGGGGTCGGTAGCGGATGACCGTGGCGACGAGGCCGGCGCGTTCGCGGCCGTAGCGCGCATAGATGTGCTGGATCACCTCCTCGCGCCGTTCGTGCTCGAAATCCACGTCGATGTCGGGTGGTTCGCGCCGTTCCGACGAGATGAAGCGCGCGAACAAAAGATTGCTACGCGCCGGGTCCACCGACGTAATGCCGAGCACGAAACAGACGGCGGAATTGGCGGCCGATCCGCGGCCCTGGCACAGGATACCCAGCTCGCGCGCGTAGGCGACGATGTCGTGGATGGTGAGGAAGTAAGGGGCGTAGGCGAGTTGTTCGATCAGCGCCAACTCGTGGGCAAGCTGCGCCTCGACCTTCTCCGGGATCGTGCCGCCGTAAAAGGCGCTCGCCTTCGCCCAGGTCAGATGCTCTAGCCAGCCTTGTGGCGTCCAGCCTTTAGGCACGGGCTCTTCCGGGTACTCATACCGCAGCTCGCCCAACGAAAAGTTCATCCGCGCGAGCAGATCCTGCGTTGCCGCAATGGCGCCGGGAGCCTCGCGAAACAGGTGCGTCATTTCGTCAGGCGATTTCAGGTGCCGCTCGGCGTTGACCTCGAGCCGCCGCCCCGCGCTCTCGATGCGCAAGCCTTCGCGGATACAGGTCAGGATGTCCTGGACCGGGCGTTGCTCCGGCGTGTCGTAGAGCACATCGTTGAGCGCGATCAGCGGGACATTTGCAGCCGTGGAAATGGCATGGAGGTCAGCAAGCCGCCGGGCGTCGTCGCCGCGCAAATGAGCGCTGGCGCCAAGCCAGACATGGCCGATAGCTGCACACACGACCTGTTCCATCGTCATGCGCAACCGCGTCAAATCGGAGGGCGGCACGATGATCAGGAGCAAACCCGCCACATCGGCCAGGAGATCGCCGAGTTCCAGGCGGCAGTCGCCTTTTTCCGCGCGTCGCTTGCCAAACGTGAGCAGGCGACAGAGGCGCGCCCAGCCCGCGCGATGCTGCGGGTAGGCAATGATGTCGGGTGTGCCGTCGGCAAAGACGAGACGAGTGCCGACGGCAAGGCGGAACGTTTGCGCGCGCTCTTTTATAGTGTCGGAGAGTGCTGTCCACGAGGCGGCATTTTCATGTTCGATCCAGACATGCTCGCCCGGCCCCGAGCCATCGCGCATTTTCTGCGGCGCTGGCAGGCCGTCGCGGGCCAGGTCCCGCAAACCGCCATAGGCACGCACGACGCCAGCGACGCTGTTGCGGTCGGCGATGCCGATGCCGGTGTGGCCGAGCAGCAGGGCGCGGCCGACGAGATCTTCCGGGTGCGATGCGCCATGCAGGAACGAGAAGTTCGTCGCGGTGGCTAGCTCGGCATATGCCGTCATGGGAACACCCCGTGCAGGAACCATTTCATGGGGCGCACCTGATCGATTGAGAGATCAATCGAAGGTTCCACTGGGTGCGCACCCACACCGGCGCGGAAAATCCAAAACCGGCGTCCCTTCGCGGTTTCGACGCGAAAATAGTCTCGCGTGCCAAAGCCGGAGGGCTGGCGCCACCACTCGTCGGCGATGCGTTCTGGGCCTTCGGCGCAGACGATGTCATGCAAGACACGCCGCCATCGGAAGCGCGCTGGGGCGCTCGTCTCGTCCGTTCCTGCAGCTTCGATGGGATGCGGCCGCCCGAACAGGAACAGCGGGCGCACGGGCAAAGCGGCATCGTGAAACGGGGCATCGTGAACGGCGCTCGAGCTTGCAGCGCGTTTCACATCGGCGGCCGGCCGCCGGACCTCGGCCCGTTCGGGGATATGCGTATCCACGGCCTGGAGACGCGTGACGCGCTCGCGGCCGAACATGGCCCCAAGCCGGTCAATCAGATGCCCGAGTTGCTCGCTTGTTTCCTCGCGCGCATCGAGCGACGTGGTCACGTTAAGGGAGGTTTGGGTGATATGGTAAGGCTCCGCGCGCAGGACCTGCAGCCGGATCAGATCCAGGCCGAAACCTGGATCGAGGGGATCGTTCAGGGCCACGAGGCGGTCGCGGTAAAGACGCAGGACGACGGCTGGATCGCGGGTTGGCAGGCTCGTTTCGACGCGGATGCGGCGTATGGCGCCGTCCGAACGGAAAAACACCGTCTCGAAGACGCGCCCGCCTTCGCCGCGCGCCTGCAGTTGAAGAGCGATGCCCTCAGCCAGACTGCGCACGATCTTTTCAATGACATCGTGGTTCGAAACGGGCTCCGGGCAGGGGCAATCGACGACGTAGGGCGGCGGCGCGTGCAGAGGCGTGATGCGCCGGTCTTCTTCGCCGAGCACGCGCGCGAGCTTGACCGTGAAGGCGGCGCTGAAGCGTGCCGTGAACAGCACGGATGGCCGATCGGCCACCGCGCCGATGGTTTTGAGGCCCGCCCGGCGCAGGGCACGCGCATCCTCCTCGCTGCATTCCAAAGCCGCGACGGGCAAGCTGCGCACGTCCCGGTCGTCGTGCGTGATCATTGGTGACTTCAGGCCGAACCGCGCCAAGGCCCGCGTCATGTCGGGGGTGGGGGCGATGGCGATACGGCAGACGGACACCCCTTGGATGGCAAGGGAGGCTTGCAGCCGTGCCGCCAAGCCTGCCTCTCCGCCGAAAAGGTGCGCGCAGCCTGTGACGTCGAGGATCAGGCCATCGGGTTCTTCCAGGACGACGGACGGCGTGAACGCGATGGCGGCATCTGCAAGCCGGGCAAGAAACGCCTTATCCGCATGCGCGTTGAAGGCGACAGCTCTCAGCATCGGCAGGCGCGCGCGTGCATCGGCCAAGGCGAAACCTGGAGCCAAGCCATTCGCTCGCGCAACGCTGTCGAGGGCTGCGATCCGCGAGGCGCCCCGAACCTTGTCGATGAACACGAGCGGCTGGTCGTCCGGTGCTTGCGTGTCCGGCCCATCGCGCAAGGGAAGTGCCCGCTCACGCCGCCAACGGTCGGCTGACAGGAACGGCAGCCACAGGCCGAGGTAGCGCCGGGGCAAAGGTGTGGAAGGCATGGCGATCACGATCCCACTCCATCAGAAAACGCGTTTGCGAAAGACCTGAGGGATGCTTCAACACCGTTACATCGAAGGCCGGCACATCGAAGGCGAGGGGGGCATCGCAGGCCGGTTGCCCCCAGACGTGGGCATTGGCGTTACCCGGGTTGGGCGCGGACGGTGCGGCACCCACCCGAAAACGCACCTGAGCCGCGTTCGGGGCGGCATTCGGGACTGGGTTGGAAGCCGCGTTAGAAGCGACAGCGTCGGGGTGCCGCAACAGCAGCAGGGGAACGCCGGACTTTTCGGCCGCGAGCTTCAAACGGCGGCTGGCCGTCAGATCGATGGGCTTGACCAGCTCGATGATGACCGCCCCGAGTGCTGCACAGCGCGCCGCTTCCAGGCCTGCGCGCAGCACGTCGAGCCCTGTGCGCAGTCGCACGAAGATGAGCCGGCCGGGATCGATGCCGAGGGCCGCCAGCCCTTGGCCCAGGGGCTCTCCCGTATCAATCGCCAGAGCCTCCTGTTGCAACCACGCAATCTCCCGTGCGCCACCTTGTCCGGCAGTGCGCTGCCGACGCGCGATCAAAGCCAAGCTGAAGGCGGCTGCCGTGCAAACCTCTCCGGGCGCCGCCACCACCTCCTGCAGCAAGGGCCCACCCAGCACGATCTCATCCAGCGAGAGGCCATCCAACGAAGGGCCATCCAGCTGGAGCTTGGCGAAACCCGTGCGCGTGCGTGCTGACGGAATGCCTGAAGACGCGGACATGGAGGCTCGTTCCAGTTCTTTTTGTTCCTTTTTTGTTCTAGATGATGAATTGCAGATTGTCCAGAGGCTTTGAGATTTTGAAGCAGGGACGGCCTCGGACGCCGGCTCTCACAGACGGCGACAGGTCCACCACGTCCGCTCACACCTTCGCGAACACCGCGCGCAAACGCTGCACGATGTCGGCTTGGGTTGCCTTTTGGGCCGTTGACCAGACGGCGGACTTCGAGGCGATCAGGGTCGCCTCGGACTTCAGGATCACGCCGTCGCTGAGAATGCGCAGCCCGTTGGCCTTCAAAGTGGAACCGGTGGAGGTGATGTCGACGATCAGTTCGGCGGTGCCGGCGGCCGGTGCGCCCTCGGTGGCGCCGTGGCTTTCGACGATGCGGTACATGGTAACGGCGACGGGCGCACGCTGCGTTTTCCCATAGCGGTGCCCGGCGAAGAAGCGCCGCGTCAGGTTCGTGTACTTGGTCGCAACCCGCAAGCGCGCGCCGTGGTGGTGGCGGTAAAGGACGGCGGCCTCTTCCAGGTCGGCCGTCGTCTCGACGTCGATCCAGAAGTCCGGCACGGCGACGATGACGTCGGCATGGCCGAAACCGAGCGGCGCCAGCAGGTCGACGTGGGCGTCGGCGTCGGCAATCGTCTCGCGGATCAGATCCTCGCCGGTCACGCCGAGATGCACCTTGCCGGATTTCAGCGACTGGGCGATTTCCGAGGCTGAAACGAACGCGATCTCGACGCCGGGGAATCCCGCGATCTCGCCGCGGTAGCCGCGCTCGTTGCCGGTTTTCCGGAAGGTCATGCCGCCACGGGCGAAGAGGGCGCTGGTGTCTTCCATCAACCGGCCCTTGGAGGGCACGGCCAAGATGAGGTTTCCGATCGTATCGGTCATGGCCGGCCCCCGCGCACGGCGAGCAACAGGCGCTCGGTGTGAATGGCGGCGCCGACGGCCGGCACGCTTCGCGAACCGCTGATCGCCTTCACCAGCGTGTCGTAGCGGCCGCCGCCGCCGATGGGGGTGGCGTCGCCGACGACGGGCGACAGGATCTCGAAGACGAAGCCTGTATAGTATTCGAAGGCGCGCCCAAAGCCCGCCGAGAATGCCGCCTGCGAGATGTCGATGCCTTCCTGCGATGCCAGTTTCAGGCGCTCCTCGTAGGCCGATAGCGCCGGTGTCAGGTCGATGCCGGAGCCTTTCAGCAACTTCTTGATGTGCTGGGGCACGGCTTCGGCCGGTGCTTCGATGCGCAGATAGGATTCGATCAACTCGGCCGCGCGGGCAGCCAGAGGCTTGATCTTCCGGTCGTGCGCCAGACCTGTCAGATGCGCCGCGATTTCTTCCAGCGTGCGCGTGCCTGAAATGACCATGCCCTTCTCGTCCAGGTGCTGCTCGATGGCCGAGATCACCTTCGCTTCGTCGCCGCCAGCAATCGCTGCCACCAGCGCAGGCGGCAGATGCCGGCCAGCCAACGCGCCATTGACGAGACGTTGGAGCTGTTCTCGGAACGCCTCCGGTTGCCAGAAATAATGCCGAAGCCGCGCCTGCCAGCGCTCCGGCATGTCGATGCCTGAAATCAGAGCATTGAAGAGGCCGAGGTCGCCGACATGCACGCGGAACGAGCGGAGACCCGCCGCGCGAACGGATTCCACCGATAGCGCCAGGATTTCGGCTTCGGCCTTGGCCGGATCGGCGGCGGCGAACGATTCGATGCCGGCCTGCCGGAACTCGCGCGGCCGGGCAGGGCTACCACCCGACGGCTGATAACGAAACACGACGCCATTGTAGGCGAAGCGCGCCGGCGCGCCGTCCTGGCCGTGGCGTGCAAGATAGAGCCGGCACGCCGGGATCGTGAGATCGGGCCTCAAGCAAAGCTCAGCCCCCTCGGGGTCGGTAAAGACGTAGGTGCGGGCGCGCAGATCCTCGCCGATGACATCGAGGAACACGTCGGCCGGCTGGATGACAGCAGGCGCGATCGGCTCGAACCCGGCGCGCGCGAAGATCGCCATGATGATCGTCGACTGTCGGTCGAGCGCTTCGATCCAGCGTGCCGAGGCTTCCAGTTCGGTGACTTTTGCAGCGAGAGAGGCGCCGGGCTTATCAGGAGCGGACACGGTCAGCCCCCCGGACTGTTGCTGGCATGACCATTGCTGGAATGTAGCTTGACGATCTCGGCGACGTGCTTGACGAGGTCGGCCTCGGGCACCGAAAGCTGCGCCGGCCGCGCCGCTTTCCACTCCGCGTTGTCCTTGATGGCCGAGGCGGCCTTGGCGCCTTCGATCAGGTCCTTGATCTGCACTTCGCCTTTGGCGCGCTCGTCCGAGCCCTGAATGACGACGCATGGGGCGCCGCGCTTGTCGGCATATTTCATCTGCGCTTTCATGCCTGATGTACCGAGGTACATTTCGGCGCGGATGCCAGCCGACCTTAGATCGTGCGCCATCTTCTGATAGCGCGGCAGCTCGGCCTTATCCATGACCAGCACGACCACGGGACCGAGGGTTTGCGCGGCACCGCGTTTGACAATAGCGAGCGCTGCCTGCAGACGCGACAGACCGAGCGAGAAGCCGGTTGCCGGCACCTTCTGGCCGGTGAAGCGGGCGACCAGATCATCGTAGCGCCCGCCACCGCCGACCGAACCGAAACGCACGGTCTGGCCGTCCTCGTTCTTCACCTCAAACGTCAGCTCCGCCTCGAAGACGGGGCCGGTGTAATAGTCGAGCCCACGCACGACGGAGGGGTCGAAGGCGATGCGGTCGCCATAACCTGCGGCTGAAAACAGCTCAACCATGCGCTGAAGCTCGTCAAAACCCTCCCGCGAACGAACATTTTCGTTCGCGAGCCTGTTGCCGACGGCAATGAGCGGCACCGCTTCCTTGGACGCCTCGAGATAGCCGACGACGCGGTCAATCTGATCTGGTGCCAATTGCGCCCCAGCAGTGAAGTCGCCGCTCTCGTCCTTGCGGCCTTTGCCAAGAAGCAGCGTAACGCCGGGTGCGCCGAACTTGTCGTACTTGTCCATCGCCCTGAGAACGGTCAAACGTCGTTGCGCGTCGCTATCGCTGGTCGGATTTATCCCGATTAGTTCCAGCAGCCCGTCCAGCACTTTGCGATTGTTGACCCGGATGCGGAAATCACTCTTGGCGATACCCAAAGCCTCGATCACGTCGGCCATCAGCATGCACGCCTCGGCATCCGCCGCGACGCTGTCGGTGCCGACTGTATCGGCGTCGCACTGCATGAACTGGCGGAAGCGCCCCGGACCCGGCTTCTCGTTGCGCCACACGGGGCCCATGGCATAGCGCCGGTAGGGCGTCGGCAGGTGGTGCTTGTTCTCGGCGACGTAGCGGGCGAGCGGCGCCGTCATGTCGTAGCGCAGCGACATCCACTGCTCGTCTTCGTCGGCGATCGAGAACACGCCGGCGTTGGGCCGGTCCTGGTCGGGCAGGAACTTGCCGAGCGCGTCGGTATACTCGAAAGCCGGGGTTTCCAGCGGTTCATAGCCGTAGCGTTCATAGACTTCGCGGATCGTGGCGAGCATGCGCGTGGTCGCGCGGAGATCCTCACCGCCGAGATCCTGGAAGCCTTTCGGCAGCCGCGCCCGGGGCCGGTTGTCTGTCTTGTCCTTAGCCATCGGAGGCGCCTGTCAATTGGGGCCGCCGGTGGCGCGCAAAGGCGCTCAGCCGCGGCAATTATCTCTGGAGTCGTGCGGCCTTATAGACCAAGCCATGCCTCGGGAAAAGGCGCGTGCTGCGATGGTAGCCAGTGCAACCGTCTGTCGCGTTCCGACACGGGCGCCTGATAGACTGCCGAAACCACATCGCCAGGACATGTCCGAGATGGCTCCGCAACCAACCGACCGTCCGTCGCTCACGGCACCTCGACCCACGCTGATGGGCGTCGGCGCGCTGCTGCTTTGGACCACACTTGCAACATTGACTGCCCTCGCCGGGCCAGTCCCGCCGTTCCAGCTCTCGGCGATGACATTTTCAATCGGAAGTGTCGTCGGGCTGCTATGGACACTGGCGAAAGGGCAAACCCTTGGCAGCCTCGTGGCCCAGCCACCGGCGTCACTGGCGCTTGGGCTTTATGGCCTGCTCATTTTCCACGTCTGCTATTTCGCGGCGCTGCAGCGCGCGCCCGTCATCGAGGCGAGCCTGATTATTTATCTCTGGCCGCTGCTTATCGTGCTGTTCTCGGGCCTGCTGCCGGTGGAAGTCGGCGGACGCCGCATCGGCTGGCGCGCAGTGGCTGGCGCAATGCTCGGGTTGGTAGGCGCGGCGCTCATTCTCGCCGGCGGCAACTGGGGATTGACGTTCGACGGCTCGCTGGCGGGATATCTGCTGGCCGGCACGGCAGCATGCATCTGGGCCAGCTATTCGGTCGCCTCGCGGCTGCTCCGGTCGGTTCCAAGCACCGCCGTAACGGCCAATTGCGTCCTGACCGCAGCCGGGACGTTCGCGTTGCATCTGGCATTCGAACCGACGATCTGGCCAGCAACGCCCGTCGCTTGGGTGGCGACCGCTGCGCTTGGCGTCGGTCCGGTCGGGCTGGCCTTCTACCTCTGGGACGAGGGTATGAAGGCTGGCAACATCCAACTGCTCGGAACGCTCGCCTACGCGACGCCGCTGGTCTCGACGCTGATTTTGGCCGGCCTCGGCCTCGGACAGGCGCCCGTCCACTTGTGGTTCGCCGGGCTCCTCATTGCGGGAGGTGCTCTGCTTGCCAAAAGTGACAGCGACCGCACGGCGCGATAGGCCTGCTGATCGTTTTGATCGCGTACCGGAATTGCCGGAACGCTGACCAAGCAGCGATCTTACGCAAGCTTATTTCACAGCCGGGGTGGCCATAGCAGCGGCGATCTTCTTGAATGTCAGCGAAACGCTGGTACCGACGTTGGTCACGGCGGTGATGATGACAACGCCGATGAGGGCCGCGATCAGGCCGTATTCGATGGCCGTAGCGCCAGACTCGCACTTCACAAAGCGGGCAAGGGTGTTCACGGGGCACTCTCCAAGACGCAGGTTGCAACTCTCCAACAGCCGCGCGGGACTTGAAGTCCTCTCTTCGGCCTTGAATTGCACCGTAAACGGCAGGCCTGAATAAAATCTTACGCCTTGGACCGGGGCGCCTTCAGACAGTCACTGGTCAGGATCACGGTTAACAGGGTCTTGATCTATACGCTGAAAACACCCCACGCCGCGCCCACAAGAATTAGGTCAAAAATTAGGACATGATTAAAAATGTCGTCGTTTTCCCAGCAAAACGCGAGTTCTATGTTAACAGGGTCATAGCCGCTGCCAATGGCAAACAATCCGCGTGGCCCGCCCAGCAAGCCCAGCTCGAAGGCGTCATCGCACGTGCTGCATGACCTACTCGATGACGTCAGCCTGTTCGGGTCCCAGTTCGGGTCCCAGTTCGGGTCCCAGTCCTGGCCCAAGTGCGATTTCCTTGATCAGCTTGCTCAGGATCGAGGCTGGAAAAGCATCATGCGACTCGGCTGCTATGGCAAAGGCGCCGGCACCGCCGATGACATTGTCTTCATAGTACTTGAGCAGCCCGCCTGGCGGGTGAGTATGCTGCGGGTTGAAGGCCAGGGGCACCTCGCTCAAGATTGCGAGGCCATTGATTGTGATGCCTTGCGCTAGCGCCTCATCTCGCGCCACCGTCACCTCGCGGCCGATATTATTCGTGCCGTCGCCCGAGACATCAATCACTTTGCGGGCGGCGACGAAAGGGCTTCGGCCGAACTGCGCTGTTGCGAAATCGATCGCGGCCCCGATCGCCGTTCGTTCCATGAAGAGGCGCGGTGCCGACCGGATGCGTTCGGCCAAGGCGCGGGCATCGTCGGCATTGCCAATCGATGTCCAATCGACGATCACCGACTGCGCGTTGGCACCCGACCATTCGACGTAGCAAATTGCGATGCGCCCCTCGGTTGCCGACCGAATGGCATCCAGAACACGCGGGTGCGTCAGGGCTTGCGCATACCCATCCCGTTGCAATTTGAACTTCGCCGCATCGACGCTGCGTGAACTATCGACCGCCAACACGAGCAGCAAGTCGACACTGGCTTGTTCTTGCGGCGCTGGTTTGGGCTTCGACGCTTGCGACCAGACTGGGCCAAGAGATCCGACATGGATCGCGATCATGAGCACGATGCTCACAAGCCTGGCATACACAGCCGCGCGGTTCCGATGGTGGATACGCGGAAGCCACTGACGCATAAGGGGATCCTTGTGGCTGACGTTACCGCGAACTTCTTGCGACCAGCGCGTTGCCACCAGCGCTCGTTCGATCAGTTTGAACAGCGAGAGTGTCCAAATATCGGCACGGAACGCAGAAGGGTCAAGCGTGGCGACGGCCCGCCGGGCACCTGTGACCGCAGCACATCAGGCGAGCGGGCATACGAATGCCGTTAACGATTCATGAGCCAGGGCTTGTCCAGAATGGACGTTGTGGTCGTAGAATCGATCCACAAGTGCGGCTGCCGGGGGCCGTGAACGCCCTGGGGATTACTGTCGGGATATTGCATGCTTTTTCATCGACTGTTTGGCACTGCTTGTTTTGTGGCGGCACTGGGTACCGCTGCGATGTCACCGCAAGCGGCGGCTAGTGCCATGGATGCCCTTGTGCTCGGCGACAGCATCGGTGCCGGGATTGCCACAACCATCGGCCTCAAGTCGGTGGCGCGCCGCAGCTTCAGCCTCCGCCGCGGCGATGTCGGCGCACAATTGAAGTTGATCCCGGTCGATGGCGTCGGTTTGATGAGCCTTGGTCTCAACGATGCGGCCGATCCGGTCGAGCAACTGAGCAAGAGCATCGAGAAAGTTGTCGAGACGGCGCTTGCGTCCGGAAGGCATGTTGTCTGGATCGGCCCGCCATGCGTGACCAAAGCCTGGGACAAGCGTGCCGAAGCGTTGGATGCCTATCTGAAACAGCGTCTTGCGCCGACGACTATTCAATATGTCAGCCTGCGCGATCCCAATATCTGTGCACCGAAGTTGCGAACGCGTGACGGCGAACACTTCACTGTCGAGGGCTATCGATACGTGTGGGACAAAATAAAGCGCGACGCACCTCTGGCCGCAAAACTCGAGCCGGACGCCTGCGAGCAGAAAAAATCGCAATCTCTCGCTGCCGGAAAGAAGTCCACCGTCGATTGTCCTAAGTTAGGGCAATAGTGTTCGGCCTGGATGAGAGGCTGCGCCCGAAAAAGGCGCGGCGCGTAAGACACATTGAATGAATATTTGTAGTTTGTCCGTTGCCAGGATTGCGCAAATCAGAAATGCATCGCTTGATAGACCCTGGGATACTGTGGCGTGTTTAGCATTTCGGTCGTTTTTCGATCAAGATTGATAAGGAGTCTAAAATGCTTCGTTTGCCTCATTCGCTATTGGCGTGGATGGCGTTGCCGGTGGCTGCCCTTCTAACCTGTCCTTTTCTCGTTGACCCAGCACGCGCGCAGGCGGCAACGGCTGCAACATGCGCTGGCAACCCAAACGCCATTGGCGTCGGGCGCGTCGTGGAGATCGATACCACCGGCGGGCCGGGGTTCGGTTCCGAACACTTCAACACCCATGATTTCCTGCGGACGGGCGAGATCGTGCTGACGTTCGACGACGGTCCGTGGCCCGGCACGACGGCCGCGGTTCTGGCGGCGCTCGAGCAGCACTGCACGAAGGCCATCTTCTTCTCGATCGGCAAGCACGCCACGTACCATCCCGAGATTCTTAAAGACGTTGTTGCCAAAGGCCATACCGTCGGCACGCATACTTGGTCGCACGTCGACCTTTCGAAGCTGACGCCGGACAAGGGCACTGCCGAGATCGAAATGGGCATCAGCGCCGTCCGCCGTGCGATCGGCGATGGCGTCTCACCCTTCGTGCGCTTCCCCGCGCTCAAGCACCCGACCGAGATGGTGAAGTACGCCGGCCAACGTAATCTCGGCATCTGGTCGACGGACGTCGACTCGTTCGATTTCAAGTTCACGAAAAAATCGGACAAACTGGTGCCGACCGTGATGGCGAAGCTGGCCAAGCGTGGCAAAGGCATCCTGCTGATGCACGACTTCCAGAAGAGCACGGCTGGTGCGATCCCGGAGCTGCTCACGCAATTGAAGCTTAGCGGCTACAAAATCGTGCAGGTCAAGGGCAAGGGGACATCGGCCTCCAAGCCCGAGTATGACGCCCTGGTGGTGGCGCAACTCAAGGGTCCGGCAGGTTTTGCCAGTGATCGCCCGACATCGAGCGTCGTGCAGACCATCAGTGAGACGGCGCCCGCCTCGGCTGCAACGTTAAGCCAGACCTCGGCCCAGCTGCCGGTGAAGAAGTAAAAAAGCGCCCGACGACAAATGCAGCCACGACGAAGCGATCATTCGATCAGCTTCGGCGTGGTTTTTTCTTCGGCGATGCGCCCGCTCGTGCTCGCTCGTGCTCGGTAGCTGGCCGGTCTACCGATCCAGCCAGACCGCATCGAACCGCCAATTATTGTAAATGGAGTTGTTGTGCTGCACGACCCCCTTGACATGAGGGTGTAGGCACGTCGCCTGCTTGCCATGAAAAATAATCGGCCGCGCGACATCGCGAACCAGGATGCGCTCGATGTCCCACACGAGAGCACGACGCTTCTCGAATTCGCCTTCTTGCGACTGCTGATCCAGCAGTTTTTCGACGTTGGCATCGCAGTATTTCGAATAATTCGCATCAGACTTGCAGGAAAAGAACATTTTCAGGACCGCATCCGGATCGTCGACACCCGAGCCGGTGAGATTCAGTGCCACGGAATAGTCGCGCTTGAATAACCGCGTATACCACAGCGACGATTCGATCACGTCCAGTTCGGCATCGAAGTAGATCTGGTTGAGTTGATCGACCAGCAGAATAGCCGGATCGCGGAACGTGTTGTAGTCGCGCGTGGTGACTTTGACCTTCAGCTTTTTGTTGACGCCATAGCCCTGCTTTTCCATGAGCTGCCGCGCCTCGGCTCGTCGTTCAGTAACGTCCGAGCTATATCCTGAAAACTTGCGCAGCTCTGATTCCGGCATGCCCCAAACGCCTTCGGGCGGCGGCATCATGGAGACCGCAAGCGAGGCCCGGCCATTGGTCAGGATATCGATGAAGGCTTGCCGGTCAAGCACGAGGGCCATGGCTTGCCTGAGCTCGGGATTGTCAAACGGCGGCTTTTCACGGTTGATCAGCATCTGTGTCGTAACGTTGGTCGGCAGCAGATTGCATTGCGCTTTCGGCGCCTGCTTCAGGATGTCGCCGATCAACGGCACCGTGATGTCGGCCGCTTGGGTCATGTCGAATTCGCCTGTTACGAAGGCGAGGATTCGTGTCGAGCGGCTGGCAACGACGCGCCATTCGATGGCGTCGAGGTAGGGCTTGCCGTTGTCCCAGTAGTCGGTGTTGCGCACCAATCGTATGGACTCGCCGCTCTTGAATTCCGCGAGCTTGAACGGCCCCGTTCCGACAGGCTTGACCCGCATGTCGCGGCCGGACACGTGACAGGGATAGATTGCCGCATAACCCGACGCCAGCATTGCCAGCAGGGAAGCCTGCGGCTGAGTCAGGTGGACTGTGACCTCGTGGTCACCATTGAGAGTGATGTCTTTGATTTGGCTGTACCAAATGCCGCGCGGATTTCGCCGGAGATAATCCGGCTCGCGGCCGTTCAAGCGGTAGAACGTGCATTGCACGTCGCGGCCGGTAAACGGTTTGCCGTCATGCCAGATCACGCCAGGGCGCAGCTTGAACGTCAGCTTGGTGCGGCTGTCGTCCCACGACCACGCCGTTGCGAGTTCGGGAATAATCGTATCGACGCCGCTATGAGGCTTTTGCTGATCGTAGAGCACCAGGTTGTTGTAGACCGCCATGAACGGCATGATGGTCGAAATCGCGGTCTCCTCGTGGAGGGATGCACTGGGCGGGTTGGAGTTGTTGTAGATCTTCAACGTCCCGCCAGCTTTTTGCGACTGCGCTGGTGCGCCGAAAGACGCCGGCAGAACGAGCAGTGTTGCAACGAGCCCGAGAAGTTTTGCCACGACTCGCATGACGTCCCGCATGTGCTGCGCTCCTGAGATCATGCTGCAGCTATTGCCGCAGCAGTCCTGCATCCGGCTCTGTCTTCCGTTTGCCTAAATCTTGGTTATCCCCGTCGGCACCTGATTAAAGGGTACGTCCTTGTCGACGCGAATGTCGGGCGGCAGGCCGAGCACGCGTTCGGCGATGATGTTGCGCAGGATTTCGTCCGAGCCACCGGCAATGCGGCCTGAGGGCGAATTCATCAGGGTCTGCTGGAATAAGGCCGCCATTGGCGCATACTCGGGATCGGTGATGACGCCGCCTTGTTCCAGGAGATCCATGGCGAACGCCGCCATCGCCTGCAGCTTAGGCCCATTGACGAGCTTGCCGATCGAGGATTCCGGGCCGGGCGTCTGGCCGCGTGAAAGTGCCGTCATGGTGCGGAAGTGCGAATACTTGAGGCCGCGGCTCATGATGTACCAATCGGCGATCTTGTCCCTGACGCCCTCGTTCTTGAGGGCTGGGCCGTCGTCGATCTCGACTTTGCGCGCGAGATCCAGGACTTCGTCCACGTCGACGCCAGCACGGCCGCCGATCGTATAGCGTTCGTTCATCAACGTGGTTAGCGAGACCTTCCAGCCGTCGCCGACTTTGCCGAGGCGGTGGCTGTCGGGAATGCGGACGTTGGTGAAAAAGACTTCATTGAAATGTGAGGCGCCGGAAATCTGCTTGATGGGCCGGATATCCACGCCGGGCGATTTCATGTCGAGGAAGAAGTAGCTGAGCCCCTTATGCTTGGGTGCTTCGAAGTCGCTGCGCGTGACGATGACGCCGTAATCGCAGAAATGCGCGCCCGACGTCCAGATTTTCTGGCCGTTAATGATCCAAGTGTCGCCATCGCGTTCAGCGCGCGTGCGCAAGGCCGCGAGATCAGAGCCGCCGGCTGGTTCGGAAAACAGTTGGCACCAGATTTCCTCGCCGCGCAGCGCCCGTTTCACATAGCGGTCCCGGTGGGCCTGCGTGCCCCACGTGCACAGCGTCGGGATGCACATACCGAGGCCGATCTCGAAAATGCCGCGGGGAACGGTATATTTTGCTTCTTCCTGGTCGTAGATCACCTGTTCGATAGCGCTGCCGCCTTGCCCGCCCCAGTCTTTCGGCCAGGTGATCCCGGCGTAACCGGCGTCGGCCTTCTTAGCTTGCCACGCCTTGGCTTCGTTGCGGAAGGACGGGTCTTCGCTGCCGGCGCGATAGATCATGCCGGCGCCGTCGCGCTTTTTGGCGTTGCTGTCGAGAAAGTCGCGGGCCTTCGAGCGAAACGCGGCTTCTTCGGGGGTGTCTTCGAAGTCCATGGGCGATCTCCTTCGCGCCTTCTGATGCCCACTTCGCATCCGGCGCGTGGATACGGCGAAGTTTGCGATGTCGAATTTACCGAGTGATGTGTTCTCAAATCCGATGTTGACTGGGTCCGCGGCCCGATTGCCTTGTGGGCAACCGAAGGGCCAAGTAGAGTGTTGGCTAAAGCGGCGCGTTTGCCGTTTCGAGTTGTGTGATCAGGCGATCCTTCCAGACCCGCGTGCTGCCGAGCGCCAGTGCCAGCATTTTGGAGCGGCGGTAGTAGAGGTGACAATCGAAGGCCCAGGTGAAGCCCATGCCGCCGTGCACCTGGATGTTTTCTTTTGCCGCGAGATAGAAGGCTTCGTTGGCAGCAACGCGCGCCGCGGCGGCCGCGACCGGCAATTCGGGCGCATTGCGCGCCAGTGCCCAGGCGCCATAGTATGCGTTGGAGCGCGCCAGTTCGGTGGCCACATAGACATCGGCGAGCTTGTGCTTGATGGCCTGGAACGAGCCGATCGGCCGGCCAAAGGCATAACGCTCCTTGGCGTAGGCGACGGCCATGTCGAGGGCTGCCTGTGCGCCACCGACCTGCTCGAAGGCAAAAAGGATCGCGGCGCGGTCCTGTACGGTGCGCAATAGCGTTTCACCATGGCCGGGTGGGCCCAGAAGTTCGCACGGCGCATTATCGAATGTGATGTGCGCGTGCTTGCGGCTCTGGTCGATGGTTTCGATCGCTTTGCGGGTGACGCCCGGGCCGGTGAGGTCGACGAGCACGAGGCCGATGCCGCGATCGGTCTGCGCAACGACGACGGCCATCGTCGCAGCGGCGCCATCCGGAACGGGAAGCTTTTCGCCTGTGAGCATGCCGTTGCGCACGTTGGCACGGAGACGCTTTAGACTGGCTTTTCCGGGGCCTTCCGCAAGAGCCAACGTGCCGATCGTCTCACCGGACGCAAGCTTCGGCAGCCAAGCAGTCTTCTGCGCCGGAGATCCGCCGGCCTGAATGGCTTCAGCTGCAAGATAAATCGACGACGAGAACGGCAGGGGCGCCAAGACTGCGCCGATTTCCTCGGCGAGCACGCAGAGGCCGAGATGGCCGAGCCCGGCGCCGCCGTAATCTTCCGGGATGGCCGCAGCGGTCCAGCCCAAGGCGGCGATTTCTTTCCAAAGGCCGGCGTCGTAGGGCTCCGGGCCTTCCAAGACCTTGCGTACATCTGCTGGCTTGCATCGTTCCGCCAGGAACCTTTTGGCCTGGTCGCGCAGCAGTTTCAGGTCGTCGCTGAAATCGAAGTTCATTACGTGCCCCCATCCCCGGCTACCAAGGCCTTGGAAGGCCCGGAGCCCTACGACGCCGGCCTTTGGAAAGAAATCGCCGCCTTGGGCTGGACCGCTGCGGCCATCCCGGAAGATTACGGCGGCGC
>JANXRM010000050.1 GCA_025353015.1 Hyphomicrobiales bacterium | reverse complement strand
CCGCCAGTATGCCATGCGGCGGAAGATCGACCAGCACTACGGCCATATCTGCCGGTTCTTCGACACCGACGCCCGCCATTGCACGATCTACGAAGCGCGGCCGGCGATCTGCCGCTCGTTTCCAGGCGATGGCCGCTGTGGCTACTACGACTTCCTGATGTTCGAGCGCCGTGCCCAGGACGACGACGCTTGGGTCGCCCTGACGAACAACGACTGACCGGGTCGCCCGGCCGGTTGTTGGAGGCTCTTGCATTGGGCGAGATATGGATTTGGCCAGACACTGTCTTGGCCAGACACTGTTTTGGCCAGACACTGGCGGGTAGGCTGCGCGTTTATATGCTATAATTGAGCCTCGCGTAGAGTTGCGACGCTACTTCGGTTGGCGGCGCCCCGGGTGCGATTGCCGCGCGAAACGATGGCTCAGTGGGAAACGATGGCGCAGAGCGACACCACGTTCGAAATCAGTCGGGACGTCATCGACTTCGGTGATCGTGTTGTCGCATTGCGCCAGATCGTCGTCGCTGAGTGCCGCCGCAGCCACCCCTTGCGACCTCTCGGGATAGCCTTGCTCCTCATCGCTGTCGCGGGCCTTGGCTACGAAGCGCTGATGGGAGCAGGTCTCCCCACCCTCAAGGCGGGCGGATCGAGCACGCTGTGGCTGGCCTTCGTTTTGGCCGGCATATCGGTTTTCGCCATCGTTTATCAGCGGCGCCTACTGGTCATTGCCCTCGCGGACGGCAGCAAAATCCGTTTGCGGGGCGGTAGCAACGAATTCCAGGAGCGCGTTGTCGCCTGCATCGCCGACGCGTTGAAAGCCAACACGGGCGAGACGTTCAGCGTCGCCGTCGATCTCCGTGCGCAAACGATCGCTGGCGTGCCCGAAACCATTCAGGAGGCCGAAGTTCCAACCGCCGCGACGTCCTCGTCATGGCCAACGCAACCGCACGCCCAGGCCCACAATCGTAACGGACCTCCCGGATATGGATCCCCTGGATATGGATCGCCTGGATATGGACCTGCCGAAAATGGGGCGATGCCTTCCAGGAATAGCCTGGATAGCCGAAGCGGAATCTCGCCATCTCGGCCATCCTCGGGCCGGATGCCCGACCCAAATCCAGCATCGAACGGTGTCTTCCCCGTCGGCGCGCACCCTGCCAGTCCCATTCCCGGCAGCTATAGCGCACCTGCGGCCGACGTGAACGCGGTACCATCCGATGCGCACCAACCTGGCTTGCGGCCGCAACGCGACGCCTCCAACCCTCTGCGCGACATGGAAACGCTTCTCGATTTCATGCGCCGTTCCGACATCCAGCACAAATCCGCCTTGTTGGAGTTGCTCGGGGTGGCGCAGGACTACCTGCAGGGCGGCGGCACCGCGCGGGATGACGCCATGGCACACTGGCAGAGCTTCTCGGCCTACGTGCATCAGTATCTGGCATCGGTCGATGGACTGGTCCCCCTCACGGAACGCGCGGGCCGCCCGTTCGCCACGCATTGAACGGCACCGCGTAGCGGCTTGGCCGCTTGCGGTCACCGAGCGGTAGTGCTGACTTTCCTGACCAATAGAATACGCATGGAGGCGCCGTGATAGCGCTCTTTTCGTTTGGCCCGGGCTTCGGTCTTCCAGACCCGTCTCCATTCGTTTCGAAGGCTGAAATTCTGTTGAAGATGGCGGGCCTCCCCTACGTCGCGGACACGTCCGGCTTCAACAAAGCGCCCAAGGGCAAGCTGTCCTACATCGACGATGCCGAAACCGTCGTCGCCGATTCAACATTGATCCGCCGGCATATCGGGCGCAAATACGGATTCGATTTCGACAAGGGCCTTTCTGCCACCCAGAAAGGCATCGCCTGGGCCGCCGAGAAGATGTGCGAGGAGCATCTCTATTGGGCGATCGTCGACAGCCGTTGGATGGTTGACGCCAACTTCGCCAAGGGCCCGAAAAAGTTCTTCGATCGCGCGCCAGCACCGATCCGCCCGCTCGTGATCGCGATGGGTCGCCGCCACGTGCGCAACAGCATGAAGGGCCATGGCATGGGCCGCCATAGCCGCGCCGAAATCGAGCGCCTGGCCATTGCCGATCTGGACGCGCTTGCCGGAATCCTCGGCAACAAGCCATGGCTCACGGGCGCTGAACCCTGCGGGGCCGATGCCACCGTCTGGTCGTTCGTCGCGGGGGCGTTGTGTCCCCTCTTCTAGGGCGGCATCCGTCCAGGGGCGGAACGGCATGCCAGCCTCGTCGCCTACCGCGACCGCGGGTTGCAGCGCTGGTTTCCTGACCTCGTCTTGGCTGGAGCCAAAGGTTGAGCGGCTTCTCCGCTCAGCCCTTGGCCGGCGAGCACGTCGTGCTGCAGGGAACTTCCTCCCGTTTTTCCACCCGTCCATTGAACGGCGAGAACGCTTCCCGGTAGCATTTGCCAGCCTCGTTGACGATGCGGATGATCTGCGACTTGCCTTGCAGCGTTTGGCAGACCACCTGAATGCCCGCCTGGGCGATCTGCGATTGTGCCAGCGGCGTGCGCGGCATCGCGGCTCGGCCCTCGGCCGGCGCGACCGTTTCTGCAACCGGTCCTTCAGCTGCAACCGCCTCAGTTACCAGCAACGACCAGATCCCGGCGGACTTCTGTCCGGCCTTTTGCAGTTTGTCGAAGGCGATCCACTCGTAGGCCGCCCCGCCCGTCGGCGTCGTCACCTTGAGGGCCACGTCCCCGCTTTTCGGGCAGGCGCCCGCATCCAGTTTCGTGCCTTGCGCCGTGGTCAGCGACCGATAGTCGATCTTGCACTCGAAGTTCTTCACCCAGAGGTCGTACTGCGACAGCCGGTGCGAGACCTCGCTATAGGGAATCCCGTGCGCCCAGGAATGATAAAGGTTCGTGGCGGTCGGGACAGAACCACCGACGGCGGCCGCGATAGCAATGATGCGCGCGATCAGCAGCGGTCGGGCCAAAGGCCCCTTCTTGGCGTCATCCTGCATGGTGGCGTAGACGGCTTGGGCCTGCTTGATCGGTTCGGACATGGATCTCTCCCGGCGCATGGGCGGATGGGCTGCGAAACGAGCGTGCCATCTGGCAGCAACTGGCTAACAGTACGACACGCGAATTTGACATGGTATCGCCGTTTTAGCCTGGCAATTCTGAACGGCAGTTGATGAGGCCGT
The DNA here is from genome assembly GCA_025353015.1 of Hyphomicrobiales bacterium. GTDB lineage: Bacteria > Pseudomonadota > Alphaproteobacteria > Rhizobiales > Hyphomicrobiaceae. The sequence goes on along the minus strand of JANXRM010000050.1, from coordinate 9,052 downwards.
TCATCTGGGGTTCAAGGGGGGGAGTCGAACCATGCCGAAGTTGGCACCCGAGAAAGTTCGAGCAGACATGCGCCGATCATAGCCAATTTACGCCCCAATGAGGTCAAGCTGGCCGGGTTTGACATTGGGCAAGAGTCGCAACAGTTCGGGCACGTGTGGCGTCAAATGCTCGATGCGACTACTTCGAGCCCGCATCAACACGATACCGAACGTCCGATGGTCCAGCCGCTGCTGAAATCTGATGCTTTTGTCGAGCGTCAGGAACACATCGCAAATAGCCGCCGCTGCATCGAGTAACGCGCCATCTCCGAGCCTCTCCCAACCGAGTTCGGCTGTCGTCCTGACAATATGGCCAGCGATCAAAACTGCAATTTGGCGCGGCACACAGTTATCAACCAGGACGCGCAATCACACTCTCCTGCCGACTACTCGGCGGCAACCCGCGCCACGTCAATCTTGGCGATCATAGCCTCGTATGCCAACTGAAGCACCGCTACTGCGTGGTCGCGGGTAACGCTGGGGAAGTTCACCAGAAACGTGGCCATGGGATCGCCACCTTCCAGGTAGTCAAAAAGGTTCTGGATCGGGACGCGTGTGTCGGTAAACACGGGGGTCCCACCCAAGTACTCCGGCGAGATTGTAATCAAAGGTTCTGGCAGTGGCATGGCGCACTCCCGCGTGGTCAGTCTCTTCAAGGGCGAACAATACCACAGATCGAGTGCGAGCCAAAATTGTACCCTGCTTCGTGTCGATGTGTTGTTCTGCATCTGTTGACGCCCGTCCGAGTTGCATTGCCGCCCGGCGGTCTTTCCGCTAGATCAGGCGGGCCATGACAAAGCCCACCAAACTGACCGTCGCCCCCGCCGCCCGCGCCAACACAATCCACGTGCGCGGCGCCAGGGAACACAACCTGAAAAACGTCGATATCGAGATCCCGCGCGATGCCCTGATCGTCTTCACCGGGCTCTCGGGCTCGGGCAAGTCGTCGCTCGCCTTCGACACCATCTACGCCGAGGGCCAGCGCCGCTATGTGGAAAGCCTTTCGGCCTACGCCCGCCAGTTCCTGGAAATGATGCAGAAGCCCGATGTGGACCACATTGACGGCCTGTCGCCCGCCATTTCCATCGAGCAGAAGACGACCAGCCGCAACCCCAGGTCCACCGTCGGCACCGTCACCGAGATCTACGACTACCACAGGCTTCTGTTCGCCCGCGTCGGCGTGCCCTATTCGCCCGCAACCGGCCTGCCGATCGAAAGCCAGAGCATCACCCAGATGGTGGACAAGGTGATGGCATTGCCCGAGGGCACCAAGCTGATGCTGCTGGCACCGGTCGTGCGCGGCCGCAAGGGCGAGTACCGCAAGGAACTGGCGGAGTGGCAGAAGAAGGGCTTCCAGCGCGTCAAGATCAACGGCGCGGTCAGCGAAATCGGTGATGCGCCGAAGCTCGACAAGAAATTCAAGCACGACATCGACGTCGTTGTCGACCGCATCGTCGTACGCCGGGACATCGCCGCCCGCCTCGCCGACAGCTTCGAGACTGCGCTCAAGCTCGCCGACGGCATCGCGATGGCGGAGTTCGTCGATAAGCCTCTCGCGAAGGCCGACACGGACGGCGCCAACAAATCGAAAAACGACACGCACGAGCGCATTATCTTCTCGCAGCGCTTCGCGTGTCCCGTGTCCGGCTTCACCATCGAGGAGATCGAGCCGCGCATCTTCTCGTTCAACGCGCCGGCCGGTGCCTGCCCAAAATGCGATGGCCTAGGCACCGAATTGAAGTTCGAGGCGGATTTGGTGGTCCCTGACCGCTCCTCGAGCCTGGAAGACGGCGCCATCTGGCCCTGGGCGAAAACGGGAAGCACGTCGCCCTACTACGAGCAGACGCTACAGGCCATCGCGCGCCATTACAAAGTGGCGATGTCGACGCCCTTCGAAAAGCTCTCGAAAAAAGTGCAGGATGTCATCCTGTCCGGCTCCGGGGATGAAGAGATCGAGTTTGTCTACGAGGACGGCCTCAGGACCTATCGCACGCAGAAGCCGTTCGAAGGCGTCATCGGCAACATCGAGCGGCGCTGGAAGGAAACCGACAGCGAGTGGGTACGCGAGGAACTGGCCCGCTATCAGGGCGCACATCCCTGCGACGCCTGCGGCGGCCATCGCCTGAAACCACAATCCCTCGCCGTGAAGGTCGGCGGCCGGCACATCGGCGAGGTCTCCGAGTTGTCGATCCGCGCTGCCAATGCCTGGTTCGCCGAACTGCCGAAAACATTCTCGAAAAAGCAGAGCGAGATCGCAACGCGCATCCTCAAGGAAATCCGCGAGCGACTGCAATTCCTCAACGACGTCGGCCTCGATTATCTGACGCTCTCCCGCGCATCAGGCACGCTATCGGGCGGCGAGAGCCAGCGTATCCGGCTGGCGTCACAGATCGGCTCGGGTTTGACCGGCGTGCTCTATGTGCTGGACGAACCGTCTATCGGCCTGCACCAACGCGACAACGCGCGACTGCTTGAAACGCTGAAGCATCTACGCGACCTCGGCAACACCGTGCTCGTCGTCGAGCATGACGAGGACGCGATCCTGCAGGCCGATTACGTGGTCGACATCGGGCCTGGCGCCGGCGTGCATGGCGGCAAGGTTGTGGCGAAAGGCACGCCGGCAGAAGTCATGGCCAATCCGGCGTCATTGACCGGCGAATATCTGACGGGCGTGCGGCAGATCCCGCTGCCGAAAGTGCGCCGCAAGCTCACCAACCGCCGCTTGAAGGTGATCGGCGCCCGCGAGAACAACCTGCAGAACGTCACCGCGGAGATCCCGCTCGGCGTGCTCACCTGCGTGACAGGTGTATCGGGTGGCGGTAAATCGACGTTCCTCATCGACACCGTCTACAAGCACGTGGCGAGGAAGCTCAACGGTGCCCGCGAGGCCCCCGGCGCCCACGACAAAATCGAGGGCCTCGAGCATCTCGACAAGGTCATCGACATCGACCAGTCGCCGATCGGCCGCACACCGCGCTCCAACCCCGCCACTTACACCGGCGCCTTCACGCCGATGCGCGAGTGGTTCTCCGGCCTGCCGGAATCCAAAGCGCGCGGCTACGGTCCCGGGCGCTTCTCGTTCAACGTCAAAGGTGGCCGCTGCGAGGCCTGCCAGGGCGACGGCGTCATCAAGATCGAGATGCACTTTTTGCCCGACGTCTACGTCACCTGCGATCAGTGCAAGGGCAAGCGCTACAATCGCGAGACACTGGACATCACGTTCCGCGACAAATCCATCGCCGACGTGCTCGACATGACCGTGGAGGAAGGCTGCGCCTTCTTCCAGGCGGTTCCTTCAATCCGCGATAAGCTGGAAACGCTGCAGCGCGTGGGCCTCGGCTACGTCAAGATCGGCCAGCAGGCGACGACCTTGTCAGGCGGCGAGGCGCAACGCATCAAGCTCGCCAAGGAGCTGTCGCGCCGCGCCACGGGACGCACGCTCTACATCCTCGACGAGCCGACCACCGGCCTGCATTTCCACGACGTGGCCAAGCTGCTGGAGGTGCTGCACGAACTGGCCGACGCCGGTAATTCCGTCGTCGTCATCGAGCACAACCTCGAAGTCATCAAGACCGCCGACTGGGTCATCGACATGGGGCCCGAAGGCGGCGACGGCGGCGGCCGCGTGGTGGCGGTGGGAACGCCCGAGGACGTGGCCAAGGTCAAGGAGAGTTATACGGGGCAGTATTTGAAGGAGCTGCTGGGACGGCGGGCGCGGGCGAAGAGTGGCAGTGGGGGCAAACGCGAGGCGGCGGAGTGACAAGTCTAAATTAAATGCCAACTCTCTTGCGCGCCTGCGGCACGACGCGGGCATGACGGTTGAGGTGGATGCCCGGAGTAACAACCAACGCTCTCGCTTTTTGTCAATCGAGGCTGTTCCGTTTTCGCCCCGCCCCGCCTATCATGGCGCAACGCAGACGGAGAACACCATGATCACCATCCTCACCGACCAACAGCCGCTCCACGTGACGCCGGCCGGGCCGACAGATACGGGCCTGTGGCTCACGCGCGACGATGTCACCCGCGCCACCGGCTTCGAGCTGAAGCCTGAAGGCTTGTGCAAGGGCGACATCTGCGTGCCATTGCCGCGGCACGGCACACCTCTCGTCGACGGCTCGGGCGCGGTCGACGTTGCCGCCTTCTGGCGACACATGGGGCAACCCGTCGTGCACGACGAGGCGCGCACGACCTGGGTGCTCGCGTCCGGTGCTCGCGAGCGCGCGGCGGCGCTGGAGACGTTCGAGGCGCCCGACTTTCGCCTGCCCGATCTCGATGGCCGCATGCACGGCTTGAGCGAGCAGCGCGGCAAGAAAGTGCTGCTCGCCACCTGGGCCTCGTGGTGAGGCTGCCGTAACGATCTGCCCGTGTGGCAGAAGGTTTACGAGGACTTCAAGGACCGCGGTTTCACCATCGTGTCGGTGGCCATGGATACGCCCGAGGCGGCGCGCCGGTTCATCGAGGCAGCCCAGCCCGGCTACCTGACCCTGATCGACCGCGATCACCACGTGTCGGCTCTCTACAACATGCTCAACGTGCCCGAGGCGGTCTGGATCGACGAGACTGGTCGCATCGTCCGGCCGCCGGAAAACGCCGGTTGGTTCGACGGCTTCCGCAAGCGTAACCGCACGACCGGCGAAATGCCGGAAGTCGAAGCGCAGCTGATGGCCACGGCGAAGACGGTCTACATGGACGCGGTGCGCGACTGGGCGGCGAACGGCGCCGCTAGCCGGCATGTGCTTGATGCGGCGGCCATGAGCCGGCAGCTGCGCAAGCCCGACGACGACATTGCGTTGGCGCACGCCCACTTCCGGCTTGGCGGTCATCTTTTGCGGTCCGGCAAGGACGCCGCCGCCCGCCCTCATTTCGAGGAGGCGCGGCGATTGCATCCTCAATCCTGGAACATCTGGCGCCAGACCCACTCCCGCAACGAAATGGGCTTCGCCTCGGGACCGGAGTTCTGGGCCCGCGTCGATGCGCTCGGCGAGCGTCGCTACTACGAGAAGGTCAATATCGAAGGCATGCCATAGGGCGACGTTGCGGAAGTCGTGCGACGTTGCGGATGTTTCCGGCGGCACGTTCACAGGCCCCAATGCCGGTGCTTCGTGACACCGATTGTCCAGATTTGACGACCTCGCGTCGCGCCAACCAAACTCGGTCGACGCACACTGTGGGCCAATCGGATCGGTAGGATAACTGACAGACGGCGACAAGCCGAAAGCGATGCGGAGGCGACGAGCGCAATGCAGACCTACCTTTTTGACGACCGAAACGTCACTTGGCAGACGGTTGAGGCGATCGGCGCGCAGATTTACGTGCTTGCGGTCGATGACGCACGGGGCCTCGTGGACGTGCTCATCAGATTTCAACCGAACACGCCGGGCAGGCTGCACCAGCACCTTTGCGACTTCAGCACATTCGTCTTGCAGGGAGAATTGCGATTCCGGCATCTGGATGGCTCCTTGAAGGAGGTGCGCCCCACCGGAAGCTACGTGCAAGGTGCTGCAAATGGCGCTCCGCATTCAGAAGGAGCCGGCGATCAGATGGCCATCGTGCTGTTCAGCTTTCGCGGCTCCAGCGGCGACATGGTCGTGTATCTGGACAAAACGACGGAGGAACCGTTCCGACTGACTTTCTCCGGTTTCAAGGCGACGCTGGAACATCAGATCGCCACGGGAGCGACCGCGAAACTCGGCGCGCGTCCGGCTTGAGCCGCAACTTTCGCAAGCGCGTAGCGTCCAGAACAAGCGCGGCATGTAGAATGCCGATGCTGCCTTCGGCGAATACGTTCGCTGCGACCCTCGCGATTGCTGAAAAAGGTGCCGACCTCATTCGTGGCCGCAACGCGTCAGCGACATGACGCGTCCCTGATTTGCGCGCGCAAATGGCGTCGATAGCAAGCGCGGGCTGCGGTTGGAGACATATGATCACAGGCCCGAACTCGGCGTGTCAGAGACGGCAATTTCGCCTCATATCGCGCTAGAGCCACGATGTATGTCCGCACGCAATTGCAATCCGTTGCGAGGCAGAGCATCTTGCTGTTTGCTCCTTCGAAGATGAGGTTTGCCGCCGATGTCCGATCTGTTCTCGCCGTTCACATTGAAGGGCGTTACGTTGCGCAATCGTATCGCGATGTCGCCCATGACCATGTATCGCTCGGTCGATGGACACTTGAGCGATTTCCATTTGATGCTCGCTGGCTCGCGTGCGGCTGGCGGCTTCGGCCTCGTCTTTCTCGAGCAGATCGCGATCCAGCCTGATGGTCGGACAAGCGCCAGCTGCGCCGGCATCTGGGACGACGCTCATATCCCGGGCCTGCAGCGGGTCACGGCACTCATCAAGGACATGGGAGCCGTCGCCGCCATCCAGCTCGGGCACACCGGCCGACGCGGGAGCGAGAAGAAGCCATGGCACGGCAAGCAACAACTGCCTGCAAGCGATCCAGATGGATGGCAGGTGCGCGGACCATCTCCAATTCCGCACGGACGCCGCTATACGCTGCCCGTTCAGGAGCTGAGCAGCGCCGAGATCCTCGATATCCACCGGTCCTACGCCGATGCGGCCCGCCGTGCGCACGCCGCCGGCTTCGAATGGCTCGAGATGCATTTCGCGCACGGCTATCTCGGGTCGGCCTTCTTCTCGCCGCTCGCCAATCAGCGCACCGATGCCTACGGCGGCACCCTCGAGAAGCGGCTCCGCTTTCATCGCGAGGCCTTCGATGCTGTCCGCGCGGTCTGGCCCTCGCATCTGCCACTGACAATGCGGTTGGGTTCCGACGACTTCAATGCGCAGGGCATCCAGTTCGAGGACGCACTCTGGGCAATCACGGAACTCAAGCAGCATGGCCTCGATCTGGCGGACATCAGTCTTGGCATGAACACGGACGACATGAAGGACGTGCCGTTCGGAGAGATAGGCTTCATGGTCGAGCGCGCCGCACGCGTGCGCCGGGAATGCGCGCTGCCGGTCGGCGTCAGTTGGAACCTTGGCGTACCGGAGGCGGCCAACCGGGTGATCCGCGACGAGTTGGCCGATATCGTGTTACTCGGCCGGCCGGCGTTGTCGAACCCGCATTGGCCCGTTTATGCCGCCCGCGAGCTCGGGCACGCCGATCCCTTCTCGTTGGTACCCGAGGACTGGGCTTGGTGGATCCGAACACGACCCGGCCCTGAAGGCTCCCTCGGCTGGCCACTGCCGTCGCACAGGCCCGCGACACGCTGACGAAATGCGCCAGGGCGACGGCGCGGCGCGATCGATGTCGGTTCGACGTCCGATACCGACCGCCGCACCCGACGAGATGAGCCGCCAACTGCGGCCAGTCTTCGATGCCAGTTCATGGGAAGCAGCGTCGGGCATCCACGGGCTGCCGCCGAACGGCAACACGGCGTCACGCGCGGCTGCCTTCCAGGCCCTGCTCCGGCAGGCCCACGGCCCTGACACTCTGGCGCCATCGGTAGAGCAGCAGGCCAAGCGCGATGACGACATGCCCCACGAGCACGGCATGGGCGAGCACAGCTTGGGCAAGCGCCGACTGGGTGAATGAGACTGGCAGCACCAGAAACCTTAGCCCGTGGGCTCCTGCTGCCGTGAAGACCCACGGCAAGATCAGGTAGAGCAGCGCCAGGTAGAACAGCGTCGCGGCTTCCACCCGGCGCTGCGCCCTGCCGAGCGCAAAGACGAGGAAGATGGCGACATCCCGCAGCAGGAACAGCAGCACGAGCAATGGCCAGAACGGGACGCCCAATCTCACCATCTCAGGGCTACGACCGGGTGTCGCGATCATCGCCAAGATGCAGACGACTGCGGCAAGGGTCAGAGAAACGACCCAGCAGGGCGTCTCCTCGAACATGTATCGCCATTCCCGGCGATGGGCCCGCACCCAGATCCGGCGCAGCACGAGGGCGCCGGTCTGCTCGGTGAAGAGCATGGCGTAGGTGAGCCCAGCCGACACCAGTAGCCCGGTCATCGAGAAGGCAGCAAGCGTCGTGCCGCCGAGGGGCTGGGTCGCAAAACCGGCCAGATAGCCGGCCAGGCACAAATTGAAGGCGACCCAGACTGAGGGCGTCGTGCGGACTTGCAACTCCTGGCACATGAGGCGGTAGGCGCCGAGCACCGCCGCGGAGGCCCAGAAGGCGGTGCTCGCCAGCAAAAAGGGAAGCCCTGAATAGGCCGAGCCCCACCAGGTGAGTTCGCGCGCCGGCAACTTCAGACCGACGCCGAACACACTGTAGAGGCCATAGAAGAAAACGAAGATCAGCCCAAAGGCGCGGGCCCGCGCAAGGCCTTTGCGGGCCGCTGTAAGGCTGGTGATCAGGGCCGCAGCCTGGACGCCGACGGCCGCGCTGAGCAAGAGTGGAATGACGGTGCCGAGCGGGTACGCGCTGCCCCAAGGCCAGGCCACGGCGGCAACGCCCAGACAAAACAGCGCGCCATACCAGGCGAACGCCGTGCTGCCGAGCAGCTTGCCCGAGGTCATCTGCCAAGGTCCGAGTGCCGACATACGCTGGCTGTCCCAGGTCTTCTGCTGCCACTCCTCGAAAAGCGCAGCCATCACCCGCTGCGATCCCCAGAAAACCGCGAGCGCAAGGAACAGACCCAACCCCGTGCCTGCAACACCCTCCCTGCCGTGGTGCTGTGCAGCCGCCAGAAGGATCAAGGCCAGCACGCCCGGCATGACCAGCAGGCGGTGGCGGGAGAATTCCAGCCACAGGTTGCGCTGCAGCTCTGGATTGAGCTCTGGATTCATTGTCCGCCTTCCTGGCGCACCGTGCGCAGATAGGAGTCCTGCAGGTTCTCTCGCTCGGCGTGGAAGCCCGCCACCGGCAAACCCGCCTCCACCAGGAATTTGAGCGTGGCGGCGAGCTCCTGATCGCCACCGGCGACCAGCAGCACCCCGCGCGAGCCGTCAGCCTCGACGACCTGCACTCCCGCACAACCGCGAGCCTGTTCCTGCCAGCCCATGACCGCCGCCGCCAGGGTCACCCGGACACGCGCGCCCGCGATGGCCGGCCCGCCG
>JANXRM010000506.1 GCA_025353015.1 Hyphomicrobiales bacterium | reverse complement strand
ACGGCGCGTGCGGCTTCACGACCATTGCTTACAACAGCTGCCGCAACCGGCATTGTCCGAAGTGCCAGGGATCGCAAGCCCGCGAGTGGATGGAGGATCGGGCGGCGGAGCTTCTGCCCGTGCCTTACTTCCATATCGTGTTCACGTTGCCGACCGAGATCAGCGACATCGCTTATCAGAACAAGGCCGTCATTTACGACGCCCTGTTCAAGGCCAGCAGCGAGACGATGCTGCGGATCGCCGCCGACAAGAAACACCTGGGCGCCAAGATCGGCATCACCTCGGTCTTGCACACGTAGGGCAGCGCGATGACGCATCATCCGCACGTGCACATGATCGTGCCGGGCGGCGGGTTCTCGATTGCGCCGGTTGCGGGTGGGCAACCGAACGCGCCACAAGAGAGCGACGGTAAGCAATGGATGGCTTGCAAGCAAAACTTCTTCCTGCCGGTGTTTGTACTCTCGAAGCTGTTCCGGCGGCTGATGTTGGAAAAGCTCGCAGCCGCGCATGCCGCCGGTACACTCGCATTCTTCGGCGTGCACGTGGCCCTGGCCGATGCTACGGCGTTCGCAAAATGGATGATGCCGCTGAAGAGGAAGCGCTGGTTCGTCTATGCCAAGAAACCGTTTGCGGGGCCGAAGGCGGTCCTCGCCTACTTGTCGCGTTACACCCACCGCGTGGCGATCTCAAACAGCCGGTTGATCAAGGCTGACAGCGACGGCGTCACGTTCCGCGTCAAGAACTACCGGGTCGACGGAGACGTACGCTACACCACCATGACACTGGCGCCGGCCGAGTTCATCCGCCGCGTGCTGCTGCACGTGCTGCCGAAAGGCTTCCACCGCATTCGCCACATCGGCTTCTTGGCCAGCAGCGCCAAGGCCGAGAACATCGCGTGCCTTACTGTCAGTCGCCCAGCCTGAACCGTCGCCGATCGACGCCATGGAACAAGCAGCCACTGCCGCGCCAACGCGCACCTGCCCCTGCTGCGGCGGCGCCATGCACATCATCGAGACCTTTGAACGCGGCGAGACGCCCCGCCATCGCGCCGAACCCTCGCGCCTTGTCGTGAGGATCGACACATCATGAGCCGGGCCACTGCACGCTGGAAAGCCGTAAAAAAGTGCTGGTCACCGACCTGCCTGCGGGGAAGCGGCCTCGAGGCGCGGGGCACGCCGCGCGCTGAAACGGCGGGCCGGGTCGCGGAGATGCTGGCGCTCGTGAAGCTCGAGGATTTCGCCGCGAAATACCCGCGGGAGTTGTCCGGCGGCCAGCAGCAGCGCATCGCGCTTGCCCGTGCGCTGGCGATACGGCCGGCGATCCTGCTGCTGGACGAGCCGTTTGCGGCGTTGGACAAAAACCTGCGGCTCGGGATGCAGATCGAGATCAAGCGCATCCAACGGTTGGCCGGGACGACGACGCTGATCGTCACGCATGACCAGGAAGAGGCCCTGTCGATGGCCGATCGCGTGGCCGTGTTCAATCAAGGCAGGCTTGAGCAGTTCGCCTCGCCGGCCGAGGTTTACGACAGCCCGAGTTCGCTGTTTGTCAACACGTTCGTCGGTGCCGCGAACCTGCTCGAAGGCACAATCAAGCACATCGACGGGCCGGACGCCTTGGTTGTCGTGCGAAACGGTGCCGAAATTGCTGCGCGCGTGACACGCGGCGCGCTTGCTGCTGGTGACGCGGTGGTCGTTTGCATCCGGCCGGAACAGTTTCTGATGTCGAGGGCGCCAGGCGGCATTGCAGCTACCGTCGAGCTGGGTTTGCCGCTCGGCGCCACGATCGTGCATGAGTTGCGCCTTGCCGATGGCACGACGCTGAAGGTATCGGAGCCGCGCAAAGCCGGTGCCGAGCCGCTGGCTGGCGGCACACCGGTCTATGTATCGCCTGCGTCACCTCGAGCGGCGACCGTGTTTCATGCAGCGAAATGACGTTGAATAGGGAGACGAAAATGGACCTGACCCGCCGACATTTGATGACCTCCGCATTTACGCTTGGCGCCATGCACGCCTTTCCCGGCTTGAGCCACGCCCAGGCGCGGCGTCTCGTGTTCTCGACCTTTACCGGCAGTTGGGAGGAGGCGCACAAGGATGTCCTCGTGCCGGCTTTCCGCAAGGCTACGGATAATGCCGAGATCACGCTCGATCCGCTGCTGTCGATGGACCAAATCGCCAAGGTCAAGGCCTCGCCGGCCAATCCACCGATCGACGTCATGCTGCATGATCCGGGTCCAGCGCTTGTTGCGATCGATCAAGGCTTGGTTGAGCCGTTTCCATTCGCGAGTTCGCCGCACTACAAGGACCTCATCGCCGATGCGCAAGGCGAAATGGGACCGGCGCCGTTTTTCCAAGTGGTCGGGATCACATACAATCCCGAGAAGATGAAGACGCTGCCGACCTCGTGGGCCGACATCTGGAAACCAGAGTTCAAGGGGCGCGTCGGTATCACCAATCTCAACTCGACGCTCGGCACTGGCTGGTTGGTGGAAATTGCACGTTCGCGGGGTGGCAGCGAGGCCAACGTCGATGCCGGCTTCAAGGCGCTCGAGGAATTAAAGTCAAACCTCGGTGCCGTCGCCGCCAATCCGGGTGCTCTGGCAACGCTCTATCAACAAGGCCAGGTCGATATCGGCCCAGGCAATTTCAACGCTATCCAGATCCTGAAGGCGCGCGGTGTGCCCGTCGAGTTCGTCGCGCCGAAAGAAGGTGCGATCGCCTTCCGAACGACGATCCACATCGTCAAGAATTCGCCGAACAAGGAGCTGGCTGCCAAGCTGATCGACGCAGCACTCTCGCCCGAGGTGCAGGGCAAGCTGATGGAAGCGCCGTATCTGATCGTGCCGACCAACACCAAGGTCAAGATGAGCGGCGAAATCGCCAAGGTGCTGGCCAAGGACCACGACGATATGAAGAAGAAGTTCGTCTTCCAAGACTGGAAGAAAATAAACGAACAGCGGGCGGGTTGGATCGAGAAGTTCAACCGCGACATCAAGATTTAGGGAGTGGGGATTAGGGAGTAGGTGATTGGTTGCGACGTTTCGATCGACTATCCGCACCTCGCTAATCCCTCATTTTGCGCCATGCAGACAACAGCGCCAGCCATCACCACATACGATCTGAAGCTGACGCTGCCGCTGGCGGCATTCTTCGTCGTATTTTTCCTCAGTCCTTTGGCGATCCTGCTCTATGTGAGTCTGCATACCGATGCGGCGATGACGGCGCATGGGCTGACGCAATACGGCAAGTTTCTGCTCGATCCGTTTTCGCTTGGCGTGCTCGGACGCACGCTTTGGGTCGGCGTCCAGGTGACGGCGCTTTGCCTGCTGCTGGGACTGCCCCTGGCCTGGGTCTACGTGCGCCTCACCGGCGGTCTGCAAACGGTTCTGATGGTCGTGATCCTGCTGCCACTGCTAACCAGCGTCGTCGTGCGCACGTTTGCGTGGATCGTTATTCTCGGGCGGCAGGGCATCGTCAACTCGACGCTTGCAGCACTAGGCGTGATCGATGCACCATTGCGCCTCCTCTACACCGAGGGTGGCATGGTCGTCGCGTTGGCGCAGGTGCAGATGCCGCTGATGGTGCTGCCACTGATCACGGCACTGTCGCGGCTAGATCCCAACCTGCTCGATGCTTCGGCGGCACTGGGCGCTGGCCATTGGCGAACGTTCCGCCGGGTCGTGCTGCCGTTGATCCTGCCAGGCGTTATCGCGGGCTGCCTGCTGACCTACGCGGCGTCGATTACGGCATTCATCACGCAGACGTTGGTCGGAGGTGGCCAGCTTTTGTTTATGCCGATGTACATCTACCAACAGGCGTCGACGCTCAGCAATTGGCCGTTTGCCGCCGCGATCTCGATCATCTTTCTTGCGGCGGTCCTTGCGGTCGTTTCGCTTTTCAACGTGCTCGGCCGCCTGTCGAAGGGATACGCGCATGCGTGAGGTGATCGCATGACGCGCCAGCGCCAGAGTCTCGGTGACCTGAGCTTCACCGCAACCATTTACGGGCTCGCGCTAGCGGGCCTTGCCTTGCTGCTGTTGCCGTCGCTGGTCGTCATCATCGTCTCGTTCACTTCGGGCTTCTCGCTGAAGTTTCCACCGCCCGGCTACTCGTGGCGCTGGTATGTGGCGCTGCTCGATGCTTGGCAGTTGCATTTTGCGGCGGCGAATAGTTTCAAGGTCGCCTGCTGGACGACACTGCTTTCCGTGGTTCTTGGTGTGTCGGCGTCGCTCGCGATCGCACGATCTACGCATTGGACGGCGCGTCTGCTCGATAGCCTGTTCATGTCACCGCTGGTTTTGCCGGCGTTGGCGTTCGGCATCGCCGCGCTGATGTTCTTCTCGCTCATCGGGCTATCGATTTCGATCCTAACGCTGATCATCGGGCACACGGTCGTGTGCGTGCCTTATGTCATCCGCACGACGGTCGCGTCGCTAGCCCAGCTCAATCCGGCGCTGCTGGAAAGCTCGGCGAGTCTCGGCGCATCGCGGTTCTATACGTTCCGCCGGGTGACGCTGCCGTTGATACGTCCGGGCATCATGGCTGGAGCCTTCATCGCATTCATGTCGTCGTTCGACAATGTGCCGGTGTCGCTGTTCCTGCGTGATGCAAGAACGGACATGCTGCCGATCCGCATGTGGCAAGATCTGGAAAATCGCCTCGACGTGACGATTGCCGCGGTGTCGGGCGTGATGATCGCATTCACCATCGCCGCGCTGATCGTGATGGAACGGATATCGGGACTGTCGCGGCGCTTGCGATGACGGCGCGGTTGAACTCAACTCCCGCGATAGAGCGAGAAACCCCAAGGCGTGATTTTCATTGGCAAATGATAGTGCTGTCCTGGATCGGCGATTGTGAAGCGGAATGGGACCTGATCGAGGAACGGCGGGCTCGCCTGCGCCACACCATTTGCCTTGAAGAAGG
>JANXRM010000493.1 GCA_025353015.1 Hyphomicrobiales bacterium | reverse complement strand
TCGCCGCGAAACGCCAGCGTCGTCGTCGTGGCATCGCCCGTGTCGACCTTGTAAACCGAGGCGGCATTGGCCTGACCCGTCATCAGCGCGCCAGCTGTCACCGAGATCGCCAGCAAGGACGCGATCGCACGGCCCAGTGTTGCCACCACTGCGGCTCCATGGCGGGCAGCACTTCGAAAGCCGAATTGGGTTACCATCTTACTGTCCTCGATAGAACGCAATGACATCGGTTGGAGTGAGGCAACACGTCGGTCGGTCGATCGTCGGGCGATCTGTGCGGTTGTCGGCATATCGACTATCGGCCCGCCTTGCGCGGTAGTTGTGCCACGGCATGGGCGGCGATCAGAGCTTGTTGCCCGATCCGTGCGGTGATGTTTTGCGGTTCGATGGCAAGCGCTGCCTTGAAATCCGTTTCGGCCGCATCCATGCGGCCTTGCCGCGCGTTGAGCTGTCCACGAACCGCCAGGATCCGCGCATTCTTGGCGTTGAGTTTATAAGCCTGCGCCAGATCAGCCTCCGCGGTTGGGTATTGCAGCAGTTCCATTTTCGCCAGCGCGCGGTTGACGAAGGCTGTATCCCACGTCGGCCGGAGCTTGAGGCTCGCGTCGAATTCGTTGACGGCCAATGCGTAACGCTCGGCTCGCAAATGGGCGAGACCGCGCAAATGCGGCGCCCGGGCGTCGGTCGGGGCCAGCTTTTGCATCTCGTCCGCGTCGGCCATCGCCAACGGCAGCTTGTACTGGTCGAGCCGGATCAGGCCACGGATCAGATAGCCCTCGGCCTTGGCTGGCTCGCGCTGAACGTATTTGTCGAGATCATCGTGGGCGCGTTGATATTCTTCGCCGAGCCAGAGCGCGCGGCCACGGACGAAATAGGCTTCCGTGAGGTTGGGATCGGCCTTCAGCAGGTCGTTCGTCAGCCGGAACGCGCCGGCGTAATCCTTCCGGTCCATGAGCGCCGTTGCCTGCTGCAGGACGATCTGGGCATTGCCTTGCGGCCGGGCCACTGGCTGTTGCGTGCCGGCCGCGGCTGCTTGTGGGTTGACGGGTGGCGCCGGGGGCGAGGTCGCCGCGGGCGGCGCTGGCGGAACCGAGCCGCCGGCAGCCTGGAGCTGAGCTGCGGCCGCCGCGCGCCGTGACTTCAAACTTGCGTCATTGGGTTGGATCGCGAGGGCGCGGTCGAAATCGGCGATTGCCTTTGGAAAATCGCGCTTCAGCAGGTGAACATCCCCCCGCTGGGTCAGATTGTATGCGCTGCGCGGGGCCAGCGCGACGGCTGCGTCGAGATCGATCAAGGACTGGTCGAAATTGTTCTCCAGGCGGTAGAGCCGGCCGCGTGAGGCCAATGCCAGCGAATAGTTGGGCAGGATCGAGATCGCCTTGTCGAGATCGGTCTTGGCTGCGGCCGTGTTGTTGAGCCCCATGTGCGCAACACCGCGCAACCAGAGCGCGAACGGCAGATTGGGATTGCTGCGGATCGAGCCGTTGAGATCGGCCAGCGCCTTCTGGTTATCCGAGCGGAGCAGATAGGAACGCCCACGCACAGCCAGCGCGAGGGCGTTGGTGGGTTCCAGCTGCAAGGCGCGCTGCAGATCGGGGAGAGCGGCCGGTAACTGGTTTTGGTTGAGGAATGCATCGGCCCGGTTGGCGAGCGCCAGCACCTGGTCCGCCTTGATCACGCCGGGTGTTTGCAGGGCGAGGGTACAACCGCTGACGACGCGGGTGGCATCGCCGGACTTGCAGTCAGCGTTGACTTCGGCATGAGCCGCAGCACTCGACAGCATAAGAACAGAGAGGGCGATAAAGGTACGCATCGTAAATCTCTCGGGTGGATCGAACGTTGACGTCCAGGGCACGGACCGATCGCAGGGTCGCTTCTTTGAACGATGTATATCACAAGTTCGGCCGACGCCGGATCAAGCATTTTTCACTTTGCCGTGAAAGTGCCCCGATCGCAATCGGATTGGGTATGCAAAAAAAAGCGGCCCGGTTGTTGACCTGGCCGCTGGCATTGCAGGAAGGGTTCAGAGACGTCTCAAGCGGTCTTTTCAAGCGCCAAAGACCATTTTCCGGCAGCAGCGAGACCGTTCATTTTGGCGCGATGCGAGAACGCTTTAGCGCCGGCGGCCGTATTTTCAGGTTTGCCACTCCAGGCCTTCAACGCTGCCGCCTGCAAGGCGCGGCCATACGAGAACGTCAGCTTCCAGGGCAGTGCGCCGGCAGCGTTCATCAGATGCAGATGCGCGGTCGCATCCTCGTCCGACTGGCCGCCCGAGAGGAAGGCGATACCGGGAACCGCAGCCGGAACCGTGCGCTTGAGGATTTTCAGGGTCTTTTCGGCGACTTCCTCGCGCGAGGCGCGTTTTGGGGCCTTCTGGCCCGAAATCACCATGTTAGGCTTGAGCACGATCTGCTCCAGCGTGACTCGGTTGATGTAGAGTTCCTGGAACACTTCGCGCAGCACCCACTCGGTCACCTCGGCACAACGGTCGATGTCGTGGGCGCCGTCCATCAGCACCTCAGGCTCGACGATCGGCACGATGCCGCCCTCGAGGCAGATCGCGGCATAGCGGGCGAGCGCATGGGCGTTGGCCTTGACGCAGGTATAGCTCGGGATGCCCGGAGCAATATCGATCACGGCGCGCCACTTGGCGAATTTAGCACCGAGCGCGTGGTATTCTTTGATGCGGGCGGGAAGGCCGTCGAGGCCTTCGGTGACGACTTCGCCGGGCGAGAACTGCAGCGGCTTGGTGCCGCCGTCGACCTTGATGCCGGGCAGTGAGCCGGCGTCCGTGATGATCTTGGTCAGGGGTGTGCCATCCTTGGCCTTCTGGCGGATGGTCTCGTCATACAGGATGACGCCGGAGATATGGCCCTTCATGGCGTCGGTCGAACGGAACAGCATCTCGCGGTAGTCGCGGCGGGTGTCGGCTGTCGATTCCGCCTTGATGGAATCGAAGCGCTTCTTGATCGTGCCCGAGCTTTCATCGGCGGCAAGAATGCCTCGGCCTGGGGCAACCATGGCCTGGGCGACCTGTTCGAGCGTCATCGTCATGGGGCTCTCTCCACTCTGGCTGGGGTGTCGCGGACACAAATCGATCGAAGATCGTTGAGCGCGTCGTTTACCG
>JANXRM010000480.1 GCA_025353015.1 Hyphomicrobiales bacterium | reverse complement strand
GCGCCGCGACCGATAGCGGCGATGCCCGTACGCGCGATTTCGACGAGCCCCAGCTCCTTCATGATGGTGATGAACTGCTCGATCTTCGATGTGCGCCCGGTGATCTCGAACACAAAATGGTCGGTCGAGGCGTCGATGACGGAGGCACGGAAGATCTCAGCCAGCCGCAAGGCCTCGATCCGCTTATCGCCCTTGCCCGCCACCTTCACCAGAGCCAGCTCCCGCTCGAGCGGATCGCCCGACACGGTCAGGTCGAGCACCCGGTGCACGGGGACCATCCGCTCGAGCTGATGCTTGATCTGCTCGAGCACCATCGGCGTGCCCTTGGTGACAATCGTGAACCGCGACAGGTGCGCCTCGTGCTCGGTCTCCGACACTGTCAGGCTCTCGATATTGTAACCCCGGCCGGAGAACAGCCCGGCGATACGCGACAGCACGCCCGGCTCGTTGTCGACCAGGATCGACAGCGTGTGCGCGACAAGCGGCTCTTTGGTCTCTTCGAGGAAGTAAGCGGAACCAGTGGCTTTTTCGGACATGTCGGTCTTTCCCCCTCTCTCAATCGGCTGCGCTTCGATGGGGAGAGGGTTGGGGTGAGGGGCCGCGACAAGCGCGGGCAAGGTTGCCATGCGCGGACAAAAGTGAACGGGTTCGGAGCCAGTGGCCGCTCCTCACCCTATCCCTCTCCCCGTGCACGAGCAAAGCACGGGGCGAGGGACTAGACGTTGTGAAAAACCTCGGTGGCCGTCCATCCCACCTCGTAGTGGGCGACCGACCAGGGTTCGGCCAGCGCTTGCGTCCGCCACATCACGAACGCCTGGGACCCCAGAACCGTATCCATATAGCGCCGTGCAGCCGGCGACACAGGGATCTGGTAGGTGTCGAGGCGCGTCACGACCGGCGCGTACATGGCATCGGCCGCCGAAAACGCGCCATAAAGAAACGGACCCGGCGACGCCGATTTCTCGCCGAAGCGCACGCGCGTCTCCGCCCAGATGCCTTCCAGCCTCCGCACGTTGTCAGCGACATCGGAACCGAGATCGTCGCGCGGCTGGAAGCGTTTGGCCAAATTCATGGGGCAAGCCTGCCGCAAGGCCTGAAAGCCCGCATGCATCTCGTTGGCAATCGATCGGGCATGGGCGCGTGCGGCTGGCTCTTTGGGCCAGACGCCTTTGTCCGGAAAGCGTTCGTGGAGATATTCCATGATCGCCAGGCTTTCCCAGACCTTGACATCGCCATCCCCAGGGCGCGCCTCCGGCACGATCAGGCACGGCATCTTGCCCGCCGGCGACACGTCCAGCATGCGCGCCTTGCTGTCGGGGAAATACATCGGGATCACCGTTTCCTCGAACGGAATATCGAGCGCCATCATGAGGATCCACGGCCTGAGCGACCAGGAGGAATAGAGCTTGTTGGCGATAAAGAGGTGCATGGGGTTACTCCGCATAACAAGCGTAAGACCGGATAACTTTGCCGTCGGCTCGGAATTCAAATGTTTCGGTTGCTGTCTGGCCACGGTGGTTACCGTAGTGGATCGTCACACAGTGATGACCAATGAGGACGTCGATCAGTTCAAAGGCAAGACTGGGCTGCGCCGAGAGCCCCGGCCCACAATAGTCCCTAAGACCGTCGAGACCAACCACTCGCCCATCACCCAACCGCTTCTGGGCGACCGGCGACAGGAACACGATCTCGGGCGCGTAGTGGGACAGAATGCGGTCAATGTCGTGCGCGTTCCAGGCTTCGATCCAGTCGAGCGCGAAGGCACGGGCAGCGGCGGGGGTCATGACCGGTGCCCTGCTTGATTGCGATCGATGGGAGAAATTGATATCATGATATCAAATCTCCGGAGGTCGCCATGGCCCAGCTCGTTGTTCGTAACTTGCCCGACGACGTGAAAGAGCGGCTGAAGCGCCGCGCCAAGCAGCATGGCAGGAGCCTGGAGGCGGAGGTGCGGGATATTTTGGCCCAGGCGCCGGAATCGGATCGAATGGCAACCGCCCAACATTCGAGCTGGGTGCCGGATCTCGCAGAACGCATGCGCGAGATCGGCGTCACCAAGGAGGATATTGACGAACTCAACGCGGCCATTGCCGAGCTTCGAAGTGATCGGCGCATGTTCGAGTTCGATCCATGATCCTGCTCGATACGAACGTCGTTTCGGCGATGATGCGCTTGGACCAGGAACCGGCCGTCGATGCGTGGCTGCAAAGCGTGTCGCGCGAACGGTTGTTGACATCGGCGCCGACCATCTTCGAGTTGCGCCATGGAATAGAATCGAGACCGCTCGGGCAGCGGCGCCGACGTCTTCATGCTGCGTTCGTCCATATAACCACCGTCGCGCTTGAAAACCGAATAATCCCGTTCGAGACAGATGCAGCCGTGGAGGCTGGCCGCATCCATGCCATGCAACGTGCGCGCGGCAGAAAGACGTCGGTTCCAGACAGCCAGATTGCCGGCATTGCCTTGACCCGGAAGCCCCAGGTGGCGACCGGTGATATCGACGACTTCAACGGCCTGGGGCTCGACTTGATCAACCCCTGGGCACCGGTTCCATAGGACGGGAGCGTCACACCAGCGCCTTGCCCTCTTTACCGATCGCGCGGCTGACATCGTCGTCGCTAACGTTGTCGCCCATCAGCATCTCGTTGTGCGCCTTGCCCGAGGGGATCATCGGGAAGCAGTTAGCGAGTTGCGCCACACGGCAATCGAAGATGACGGGCTTGTCCTTGACCGCCAACATCGCCTTGATCGCGTCGTCGAGATCGGCGGGGTCGTCGCAGCGCATGCCGATGCCGCCGTAGGCGTCCGCCAACTTGACGAAGTCAGGCAGCGACTCGGTATAGCTCTCGGAATAGCGATTGCCATGCAGCAGCTGCTGCCATTGGCGCACCATCCCCATGTACTGGTTGTTGAGGATGAACACCTTGATCGGCAGCTTATATTGTACCGCCGTCGACATCTCCTGGATGTTCATCAGGATCGAGGCGTCGCCCGCGACGTCGATGCAGAGCGATTTCGGATGCGCGATCTGGGCACCGATGGCCGCCGGCAGGCCATAGCCCATGGTGCCGAGACCGCCCGAGGTCAGCCACCGGTTCGGCTCTTCAAATTTATAGAACTGCGCTGCCCACATCTGATGCTGGCCGACCTCGGTCGCAACGTAAACGTCATTGTCCTTGGTCAGGTCGTAGAGCCGCTCCAGTGCATATTGCGGCATGATCACATCGGGAGTCGCCTTGTACTTCAGGCATTTCTTGGCACGCCAGCCGTCAATTTCCTTCCACCACGCCTTCAGCGCGGCCTTTTCAGGCGGCCCGGTCTTGGCTTTCCAGAGCCGCAGCAGGTCCTCGAGCACGTAAGCACAATCGCCGACGATCGGCAGTTGCACGCGCACGTTCTTGTTGATCGAGGAGGGATCGATATCGACGTGGATCTTCACCGAATTCGGCGAGAAGGCATCGACGCGGCCGGTGATCCGGTCGTCGAAGCGGGCGCCGATGTTGATCATGACGTCACAGCCGTGCATGGCCATGTTGGCCTCGTAGGTGCCGTGCATCCCGAGCATACCGAGCCATTGCTTGTCAGAGGCCGGAAAGGCACCGAGCCCCATCAAGGTCGAGGTGACCGGGAAGCCGGTCAGCTTCGCCAGCTCGCGCAGTAACTGCGAGGCCTTCGGGCCCGAATTGATGACACCTCCGCCCGTGTAGAAGATCGGCCGTTTGGCTGCAGCCATGATCTCCACGGCCTTCTGCAACGCGGGCGCATCACCTTTGAGTTTCGGCCGGTAGCTCTTGTGTGCCATGGGTGCCGCGGACGGCGGGACGTAGGTGCCGGTCGCAAACTGTACGTCTTTCGGGATATCGACGACGACAGGCCCTGGCCGGCCGCTGCGCGCAATCATGAACGCCTCATGCAGGATGCGCGCGAGGTCGTTGACGTTCTTCACCAGCCAATTGTGCTTGGTGCACGGCCGGGTGATGCCGACGGTGTCGCATTCCTGGAAGGCGTCGTTGCCGATGAGATGCGTCGGCACCTGGCCGGTCAGCACAACAAGCGGGATCGAATCCATCAGCGCGTCCGTAAGGCCCGTGACGGCGTTGGTGGCGCCCGGTCCCGACGTCACCAGCACGACGCCAACCTTGCCCGTGGACCGCGCATAACCTTCAGCCGCATGCACCGCGCCACCCTCCTGGCGCACCAGGATGTGCTTGACCTTTTCCTGCTGGAAGATCTCGTCGTAGATCGGCAAGACCGCACCACCGGGATAGCCGAAGATGTGCTCGACGCCCTGATCGGCGAGCGCCTTGAGAACGATTTCAGCCCCAGTCATCGTACGTGCCATGGACCACTCCTCGCGCGGGTGCGCGGCCTTAAGACGGATTTCACTCGACAGCGGCGCTCGCCTGCCTGTCGCGTTAGGCATGACGGCCCAATGGCCATGCGTCAATAATATGCATGCTTTATGTCCAGTCATTGCAATATAATTACGAACTTTACTTCTCCCACGCAATCATAAACCGCCGCATCCACGTCGCCTGCCGTTTCACGTATTGCCGCGTCTCGAGTTTGCCGGCTGCGATGGCGCTTGCGAGGTCGATTTCGCCCGCCAGATGCCGCAGCAACGGGCGGACACCCAGTGCCTGCATCACGGGCAGCGTCGGGTCGAGTTTTAGCGTCGCCAGCGCCCGCACTTCGTCGAGCGCGCCCATGTCCATCATCTGGTCGAAGCGGGCGTCACACCGGGCGTGCAAGACATCGCGGGGGAGTTCGATCATACGCCGCTCGGTCGCCTCGAGGTGCAGCACAGCAACGCCGGGAACCGCTTGCCATTCAGCCAGCGACCTCCCTGTCGCGTCCAGCACTTCGAGTGCGCGCGTGAGGCGCTGCGTGTCGTTGGGGGACAGCCGTGCGGCCATGACGGCATCGCGCGCCGCAAGCACGGCGTGCAAGTCCTGGGCGCCGAGCACTTTGGCCTCAGCCCGCCAGTGATCACGTACCGCTGCCGGGATCTCAGGGATCGGCGACAACCCCTCGAGCAGAGCCTTGAAATAGAGGCCGGTGCCGCCGGCAATGATGGGTGTTTGCCCAGCGTGCATGATGTCGGCCAGCACGCCGCGCACGTCCGTCAACCAGTGCGCCACGGAATAGGGCGCGTTGGCCGGCACGTGACCATAGAGCCGGTGGGGCGCCTGAGCTTGCTCCTCGGGCGAGGGCCGCGCCGTGATGATCCGGAGTTCGCGGTAAACCTGCATGCTGTCGGCATTGACGACGACCCCGTTCCGCTCCCGCGCGAGTTGCAGCGCCAGCGCTGATTTGCCTGACGCCGTCGGGCCGGCGATGAGGATGGGACGGATGTTCGTGGTCATAGCGCTCGGGGTCATCAGGCGATGTTTGGATGTTCGAGCAGTCAGGCGCAACCCGCACGCGCTCAACCGTGCCGTCGCGGTGCATGAAAACCTTAGTGGCCTGACGTCCAGCTCGACGCCATCAGCACGAGACCAGCGGCGGCAAGGATCGCCAGTACCACGCGATCGAAACGGTGATCATCGAGAATGCGATAGACCTTTTGGCCGAGAAGTGACCCAACCAGCGTGCCAGGGAGCGCCAGCACGACGGCCCGTCCCACATCGGGCGTCAGCAACCCGGTCGCGGCGTAGACCATCAGGGACGCGCCGAGGATCGACAGGTTGAACCCCTGAAAAACAGCGCGGCGTTCGTCCTTGCCCCATCCCCGCACGCTGGCCCAGAGCGTCGGCAAAACCCCGGAGAGACCGGCGAGCCCCCCGAGAACACCACCCGCAAATCCAACCGCCGCATCAGCCGCATTGCCGCCCGAGGCGACACGTGGCTTGAATTGGCCAAACAGCATGACCCCGCAATAGGTCGCGATCAGCAATCCTGCCCAGAATTTGAGGGTCGCGAGCGCCACCCAAGTCAGCAGCCATGTTCCCAGGGGAATTCCAAACAACCCGCCTATCACGAACGGCAGCAAGCGCTTGACGTCGATGGCATGCCAGATCGACGGCAGCGACAGCAGTTGTCCCGCAACCGAGCAGATGACCACCACGGGCGCTGCCACCGCCGCTGGCAGCACATGCAGCCAGAGCGCCAATGCCGCCATGGCGGTGCCGAAGCCGGTCAAGCCGCTGACGAAGCCGCCAGCCAGCGCACCGGCGAGAATGATCGCGATGTCAGCCGTCATCGCGCGCCCGCGCCATGAATCCTATCCGCGAGGCCGTGGCCGGCCTTGTCACGCTGCGGCTTTCCGGTGCCGTTCCGCGCGCCAGGACGCCGGTGCCAACCCGACAAAGCCCAGCGCCGGCTCCACCGCAATTTTGTCGACGCGTGTCGGATCGATGCCCCATTTGCCCGCCAGATGCATGACGTGGTCCTCGGTGGGATACAGCACGATCTCGTCGCCGGCATCGCCGCGGCGGCCACGCACGCCCCGCATCTCGAACAGCTTGAGACCCAGCGACAGCTCTTCCTTCGTCGGCTTGCCGCGGTTCCAGAGCACGCCTTCGTCCCCGATTGCGAACGCGCGCACGATGCGGCCGTCAATCACGCGCGCCCAGCCGAGGAAATCGATCTCCGGCGAGCAGAAATAATACTGCACCTCGATGAACTGACCGCCGAGGTCGACGAGCAACGGCGTCGCCTTGTCGGTGAACGTCTTGCCAAGCGGTTGCGGCAGGCTGTGGCCGGCGACGAATGTCCAGCCGTTGACCGGCGGCGAGACGAACATATGCGTTTCGCCGAGGTCGGGGCTGTAGACCGCGCCGAGCCCGGTGTTCCAGTTGGCCGGCTGCACACTTTGCAGGCCCAACTCCTGGATGACACGCTGGGTATCGCGCGAGCGGATCGCCAACCACGCCATCTTGTAGCCGAAGGGATAGGGCCGGTCGGGGCGCTGATCGAACACGAGCCGTCCCTCCACCATGCGCGGCGCAAGCACCAGCGCGGCCGAGGCGATGGTCGCAAGAATCATGATGGCGATGGCGAAAACAGCAAACACGTGCAGCAGTTCTCCCAAAGGTTAACGGCTCGCGATGGACAGCTAGCTATCCGCTCGATTCGACTTTGCAACAAGGCGCGGGCGCGCCACGGCTGGGGAAAATCATATCTCCCGGCGATGTGACGCTACTGCTGCCATCAGGACTTTCCATTCCCGCGCAAGTGCTTGCGACGTGGCCCAACAAAGGCCATAACCGGGCCCGATCTAATCTTGGCGCAACACTTTCCCTTGCTCAGGAGACATCCTTGAAGACCCTTGTCACGACGCTCGCGGGCCTGGCGCTCGCTTTGATGGCGTTCATCGCTCCGGCGGCGGCCCAATCCCCGAAGCCAACGCCCGACAATACGCTGGTCATCGAATTGAAGACCGGCAAGGTACTGATCCAGTTGCGCCCGGACCTGGCGCCAAAGCACGTGGCACGCGTCAAGGAACTGACCAAGCAAGGCTTCTATAACGGCCTCGTCTTCCACCGGGTGATCCCAGGCTTCATGGCCCAGACCGGCGACCCCTCGGGCACCGGCAACGGTGGCTCCAAGCTGCCGGATCTGACCGCCGAATTCACCCCCGTCGGCTTCGAGCGCGGCACGATAGGTGCTGCACGCACCGGCAATCCGAACAGCGCCAACAGCCA
>JANXRM010000344.1 GCA_025353015.1 Hyphomicrobiales bacterium | reverse complement strand
CAGCGGGGATGTCCTTGGCGGTTTGCTCGATGGGGCGGACCTCGAAGAACTCGCGGATCTGTTCCATCACCATCCAAGGCGGCGCGGGCTGGCGCATGGGGTTCATCGGGTTCATGGCACCGCCATCAATCGGGATACCGGAGATGAGGCCAACGACGCGCTTCTTGGGGTTGGCGAGGCCATTGATCAGCTTCGTCAGGTCGTATTCGAGGAAGCGTTCGCGGTCGGGTGAAAAGAACTCGATCACGGCATCGTTGTCGGTGGTGTTCGACGCTGTCATGCCGAAATAACCGGTTTCGCCGTCCTGGTTGAGGCGCACGCCTTTGAGGCCTGCGGCGACGGCCCTATCCTCGGCGTCGGAGAAGGGTTCCGGCTCCAGGAACGTCACCTGCAGGCGGCCGCGCGAGAGATCGCGATATTGCTCGAGCAGGGATTTGACGCGCTCGAAATACTTAGCGAAAAGCGGCGCTACCTCGCCCACCTTCTTTGTGTAGTAGACGCGGACGTTGATCGGCTCATCGAGCTTGCCGAGAACCTTCTTGGTGCCATCGGAAATGGTGAACAGCTTGTCAGCCGTCAAATCGGCCCGCAGGTTGCGGAAGGCCATCGAAGCAATCAGGTTCAGCGACAAGGCCAGGATGGCACCCAAGGCCAACGTCCACCAGCCGAGCGTGTGGCGGTCCAGCTGGCTTGCCGCGCGAACGGTCTCGCCGGGCGCCAACAGCAGCCAGCCTTGCATGCGCTGGCCGAAGTTGGCCGCATGCTGGCTGAGCGTTTTCGACGTATCGGTCATAGTGCAATGTTCCTTCGGGCGGACGCTTCAGGCCGACATTTTAGGCCGACTTGCGGCTCTCGACGATGATCATGTTCGCGAACAGGAAAAAGGCGATCATCGAGGCGTAAAAGAAGAGACTTGGCAGGCCGATGACGCCCTTCGAGATCTGATCGAAATGATTGATGAAACTCAGGCTGGCGATGGCCTGGACCAGGAACGCAGGGGCCCAGCCGCGGAACGCGTTGAGGACCAAATCCGAGCCGCTCATGACGAACAAGAAACAGAGCGTTGCTGCAACGATGAAGGCGATGACCTGGTTCTTCGTCAGCGCGGAGATGCACGAGCCGATGGCCAGGAACGCGCCAGCCATGAGGAAGCTGCCGATGTAGCTCGCAAGGATGACGCCGTTGTCGGGGCGCCCCAGATAGTTGACCGTGATCCACATGGGGATCGTCAGCAGCAGCGCGACACCGATGAAAGCCCAGGCGGCGAGGAACTTGCCAAGGATCGCCTCCCAGGTGGTGATCGGCAGCGTCATCAAGAGCTCGATGGTGCCGGTTTTGCGCTCTTCCGCCCAAAGCCGCATGGCGACGGCTGGAACGAGCAGCAGATAGAGCCACGTGTGATAGGCGAAAAAGGCTTGCAGATCAGCTTGGGCGCGCTCGAAGAAGTTGCCGATGTAAAACGCAAAGGCCCCGCTCAACGCGACGAAGATGACGAGAAAAATGTAGGCGAGCGGTGTGCCGAAATAGGCCGACAGCTCGCGCTTGCCGATGATCCAGATGTTACGCATTGCGGCCGCGCCCTTCCTGGCTCGTGATCTGGCGGAAAACGTCATCCAGTTTGCCGCGCTCGACATACATTTCGTAAACGGCAAGCGATTTTTGATTGAGCATCGTTGCCACGCCTGACGCGACCGTTGTGCCGGGCTTTGGCGCGGCGCGGAGCAGGATCTGGCCATCGGGCAACGTCTTGCGGTCGACCTTGTCGACGTTGGCCACACCTGCCAAGGCTGCCGATATGGCGTCGGCCTTGTTCGCGTCGACCCTGACGGCGACGGCATTGTGATAGGGCATGCGCTGCATGAGGTCTTCGGCCGTGCCATCGGCGACGATGCGGCCGCGATCGATGACGATGGCGCGGGTGCAAACGGCCTCCACCTCTTCCAGGATGTGCGTGGATACGATGATGGCCTTGTCCTTGGCCATGTCGGTGATCAACTTCCGCACGAGGTGTTTCTGGTTCGGGTCCAGGCCGTCCGTGGGCTCATCCATGATCAAGACCGGCGGGTCGTGCAGGATCGCCTGGGCCAAGCCGACGCGGCGCTTAAAGCCCTTCGACAGAGTGTCAATCTTCTGGTCGAGTACTTCTTCGAGACCGGTGCGCATGGTCGCTGCATGAACGCGCGCGCCGCAGGCGTCGCCTTGGTAGCCTCTGAGTTCGGCGATGAAATGCAGGAAGGCGCGGGCCGTCATTTCACCGTAAGCGGGGGCGCCTTCGGGCAGATAACCGATGCAGGCTTTGGCCGCCTTCGGGCGCTCCGCGACGTCGATGCCGCAGATGCGTGCCGATCCACCATCGGGCGCGAGGAAGCCAGTCAACATTTTCATCGTCGTGGATTTGCCGGCGCCATTCGGTCCGAGGAACCCCAGGACCTCGCCTTGCGACACCTTCAGCGAGATTTCCTCGACGGCGATGATCGGCCCGAATGTCTTCCGCAACCGGTCCGCCTCGACCAGAACTGCCATGCACCCTCCTTACAACCGGCGGATTCGAGCCGCGTGTTGCAGACGTATTGATCAAAAAATGGATCGTTGGGTTTCGCCACGCCACTCGGCACGTGCACCTAGGCACAGACGTTGGCAGTGTCAAGGTGTTGACCGTCTTCAGCACCGTTGAGACCGCAGGTGGCTCAACGGGACTGGAACCGTCCGTGATGCGGCAAATGTCACGGCTTGGTTTTACCGATAGTTCGATTACGCTGAGGTTGCGGACGCTACCGCGAAAATTGACCAGGGAGGCCGATATGACGACCCTGACGGTGGAGCAGGCCCAGGCCGTTCTGGACGAGAATTTCGCGCCGTGGGTTCGCTCGCTCGGAATTCACGTGACCGCGTGTGGGCCGGAGACAACGACGATGCGGGTTCCTTTCGCGCCTGACTTGTGCCGGGTCGGCGGCACGATCTGCGGCCAAGCGTTGGCGTCGGGGGCCGATACGGCCATGGTGATCGCGCTGGCGACCGCTATGGGTGGACTGAAACCGCTGACCACGGTCGACATGATGATGAATTTCATGCGGCCGGTGGCCAACAAAGATGCCGTTCTGGATGCACGGATCATGCGGCTTGGCAAAACGCTGGCCTTCTGCACCTGTGAGATCCGAGAAATGGGTGGGACCAAACCGGCTGCGTTTGCGACCGGGACTTACGCAATCCTGGCTTGATAGGTTCGGTATTCAACACGTATGAGGGCATCGCATGTCGAAAGAGAAAGAACTTGTTCAGCAACAGTTCGGGGCCAACGCCGCGGCGTACCTGACGTCATCGGTGCACGCGAAAGGGGCGAGCCTGGCGCGGCTGGTCGAACTGGTGAAACCGGGCAAGGCCTGGGTGGCGCTCGATGTGGCGACCGGGGCGGGGCATACGGCTGCAGCCTTCGCGCCGCATGTGGCACGTGTGGTGGCGAGCGATCTGACGCCCGAGATGCTGGTGCAAGTGAAGAAGCTTGCGGCCGAGAAGGGCTTTTCCAACATGGAGACCGCGATTGCGGACGCCGAAAAACTGCCATTTTCGGATCGCAGTTTTGACCTCGTCACCTGCCGGATTGCGCCGCATCATTTTCCTGATATCGCGAAATTCCTGGCGGAATCGTATCGCGTGATGAAGCCGGGCGGTGTTTTCGCGTTGGTCGACAACGTTTCGCCCGACGCCGAGACGACACCGGGATTCTCGAAAACGGAGCTACATGACGCGGGGCTCGGTTACAACGCCTTCGAAAAACTGCGCGATCCCTCGCATGGGCGCGCGTTGGCGACGTCGGAGTGGTTTGATCTGATGGCGGCGTCGGGGCTCAAACTGCGCCATCACGAGCATGCGCCGAAGGCGATGGATTTCGCGAGCTGGGTGACGACGATGCAGGTGCCCGCGGAAACGGTGCCGCGCTTGAAGGCGATGCTGGATACGGCGCCGCCGGCCTTGAAGGCCTTCCTGAAGCCGGCAAAGGCCGACGGCAAGCTCGGGTTCACGCTGGATGAGTTAATCGCGGTCGCTGTACGGCCTGCATGAAGCAATATTGATGTGAAAATGGGGTCAGACCCACGGGTCTGCCCCCTCCTTTACCGCTCACAATCACTCGGCAGCTTGCAACTGTTTCGGCTGCTCGTTGCCGGTACCGATGGCGATCGTGCGTGGTTTCAAGCGCTCCGGCACGTTGCGCTTCAGGCCGATGTCGAGCAGGCCATCCTTCAGATCGGCGCCTGTCA
Organism: Hyphomicrobiales bacterium; assembly: GCA_025353015.1. Taxonomy (GTDB): domain Bacteria; phylum Pseudomonadota; class Alphaproteobacteria; order Rhizobiales; family Hyphomicrobiaceae. The sequence continues at coordinate 726 of JANXRM010000344.1, read as the reverse complement.
CCTCAACATGGTCGGCGAGCTGAAAGCGGCGCTCGAAAGCGCGGGCGGCGATGCCGCGATGCAGGAACTCCCGCTCCTTCGCCTCCGGGGTTTTCAAGCCGGTCACGGTCAGCGTCTGTTCCTTGACCTCGAGCTTGATCTCGGCCGCGGCGAAGCCGGCGACAGCCATGGTGATCCGATACTCGTTCTCGGCCAACCGTTCGATGTTATAGGGCGGATAGGCTGGAGTTTCGGCGTCGAGGCCGGCGGCTCCGTCTAGCAATTGGAGCAGGCGGTCGAAGCCCACGGTCGAGCGATAGAGCGGGGCAAAATCTAGGGGTCGCATGGTCACATCCTCATGTTGAAGCGACGTGGGAGTGCCGTCCCGAATGGGCCCGGCGGTTCGAGTGCCGCAGCCTCGATGAGGCCTGTGGCAACCGGAGATTTGGGATTGGGTCCGGCGATTTCAAGAGGCGGCGCGTTCACCTTCTCATGGCGTGTAGCCGCGCAGCGCTTGACGATGGGCTGATCGTTCGCCCAGTGTGTTGCGAGCAAACAAATCGCACGAAAACAGTCGACGACAGGCAATGGTTTGCCCAGATGGCGGCAAGCGGGGAACAGGCGTGCAAGAACAAGTCAATAAGGGTGATCAAGTGTCACGGTCGACTGATCCTACGCGTGGCACCGGCACGGGTCGAACGCTGGTCGAACCGCACGTGGCTACGTCCGTCAAGCCCGCCGACGAGA
>JANXRM010000336.1 GCA_025353015.1 Hyphomicrobiales bacterium | reverse complement strand
CTATCGACCAGATCATCAACTCGGCCGCCAAGACGCTCTATATGTCGGGTGGGCAGATGGGGTCGCCGATCGTCTTCCGCGGGCCCAACGGGGCGGCCGCCCGCGTCGGCGCGCAGCACAGCCAGTGCTTTTCGTCGTGGTACGCGCATGTGCCCGGATTGAAAGTTGTCTGCCCGTCCAATGCGGCTGATGCCAAAGGGTTGCTGAAAGCAGCGATCCGCGATCCCAACCCCGTGCTGGTGCTCGAAAACGAGATGCTCTACGGCACAAGTGGACAAGTTCCCAAGGACAAGGACTGGATCGTTCCGATCGGCAAGGCGCGCATCGCCCGTGCCGGCCGCCATGTGACGATTGTTTCGTTCGCGCGGGGCATGCAATATGCGTTGGCCGCCGCCGACATCCTGGCCAAGGACGGCATCGAAGCCGAGGTCATCGACCTCCGGTCGCTGCGCCCGATCGATTGGGAAACGATCCTTGGCTCGGTGAAGCGCACCAACCGCCTCGTCACGGTCGAAGAAGCCTGGCCCACGTGCTCGATCGGATCGGAGATTTGCGCGCAGGTGGCGATCCAGGCCTTCGATTACCTGGATGCGCCGCCCGCGAAGGTGTCGGGTGCCGACGTGCCGATGCCCTATGCGGCCAACCTCGAGAAGCTGGCGTTGCCGAACGCCGAGCAGGTCGTCGCCGCCGTGAAGGCGGTGTGCTACGCTTGAGCGGCTGCAACGTTATCGGTCGCCAAGGTGAACCTGCTGGATTGACACATGGCCCAATTGGCTGAGCGCACCGCCACGTATGCCGACCTCGAGGCGGTGCCACCGCACCTCGTGGCGGAGATTTTGTTCGGCCGGTTGGTGACGTATCCACGACCGGCGCCGCCGCATTCGGAAGTGCATTTTTCACTTGGCGGTGTACTCGCTGGCCCCTACCGCAACGGCATCGGCGGCATCGGCGGCATCGGCGGCCCTGGCGGCTGGCGCTTCCTCACCGAGCCCGAACTACATTTCGGCGACGATGTTGCCGTGCCCGAACTCGCTGCGTGGCGCATCGAGCGCATGCCGGAACTGCCCGAAGCGGCGTTCATCGAACTGGCGCCCGATTGGGTGTGCGAGGTTCTCTCCCCATCGACGGAAAAATACGATCGTGGCGACAAGCGAGAAATCTATGCGGACGCCGGCATCAAACACCTCTGGCTGATCGATCCGCGCATCGAGCTTCTCGAGGTGTTCGAGTTGATCAACCGGCATTGGAGCCTGCGCAAGTCTGCAACCGGCGACGTTCCAATTCGCGCCGCCCCGTTCGATGCCATGGAGTTTCCGTTGCGCCTGCTTTGGCCGCTTGGTTCGCAGGGCTGACCCGATGAAGCGCCCGATCCCGCTTATGCGATCATCGCACCGCCCCGTCTCCGTTACCAAGCGCTCCAGCGGCGACAGCGCTGCAGTCAATGTGCGCGCCGGCGACAAGGTGCTGGGCAGTATTGCGCAGCTCGGCTCCGGCAGCGACGACAGACTGGCGGGCGGCTTCAGCAATACCCCGGCGTTCGCGGACTATGCGGACACGTTTCGCGCCCTCGCTGACGCGCTGCAGGGCCACGACACCGGCGCCATCGCAGCCGCCCAGGCCGATCTCGAAGCCCGGGCCGTGCACGTCTGGCATTCAGTGCACGACATGCGTATCGACGAACCGGGCTCGCTGTCGATCGCGGGTGGCCGCACCCAGTTTCGCGCCAATGCAGCATACCTGATGCTGCGCACGGGAGGTCTGTGATGCCCAATCCCCCGCACACGTTCCTTGGCCGGTGCCATTGCGGCGCCATCGACGTGACGCTGAAGTTTACCCGTCTGGCCGAGGAGACACAGGTACGCTCGTGTCAGTGCAGCTTCTGCATGCGGCAGGGCGCGCTGACGATTTCGGACCCTGCCGGACAAGCGCTGATCGAAATTCACGCGGGACATTTTTCGACGTACAAGTTCGCAACCCAGTCGGCCACGAGCCTGATTTGCGGCAACTGCGGGACCTATACCGGGATCCTGTTGCAGGATGGCCCGCAGATGTGGTCCGTGGCCAATGCGCGCGGCCTCGCAATTTCAGAGTTCAATGGCCGCGCGGGTGTTCCCATGCTTTACGAGCACGAGAGCATGGAAGAGCGGATCAACAGACGCAAGCAGCGTTGGACGCCAACCCAAATCCGTTTCAAAGTTTGACGAAACACCGATTTACCTAAGGACCGGGGTAACCCGGCCGAACGAAACCGCAAAACGCAATCAAGAGATCAAGGCCCCGCCCCCATGCCCATCCAAATCCTGATGCCTGCCCTTTCGCCGACCATGGAAGAGGGCAAGCTCGCCAAATGGCTCGTCGCTGAAGGCCAGAAGGTGAAGGCGGGCGATATCATCGCCGAGATCGAAACGGACAAAGCCACCATGGAAGTGGAGGCCGTCGATGAAGGCACGATCGGCCAACTGCTGATCCCAGCCGGGACGGAAAAAGTGAAGGTGAACACGGCGATCGCCGTGCTTCTGGCCGATGGGGAAAGTTCTGGGTCAGCTCCGCCGCCAGCCCCAGCGCAGCGCCAGCAGCAGACGGCGGCGCCGGCGGCTTTGCCGTCAGGCGTGCCGAATCGTGCCGCGGCATCGCCAGCGCCGCCGGCCCAAAGTGTGGCCGCCGCTAGTCATGCCGGCGCGCAGCCGCAGCTCCAGCACAGTGCGGGGCAGGCGCGTGTTGTGACGTCGCCCCTGGCCCGTCGCATCGCCAAGCAGAATGGTATCGATATCGCAGCGCTCCGTGGCTCCGGTCCGCACGGCCGGATCATCGAGCGCGATGTGCTCGCGGCTGGCAAATCCGGTGCGGGTCAGGCGTCGGTGGGTACCCTGCAGCCGGTGGCTCCCGCTAAATCCGGACATAGCGCCCAAACGCAAGGTGCTGTCGCCCTGGCGCCGGCGGCGGCGGGCACGACAGCCATTGCCGCCATGCCCGACGATCGCATCCTTGCGCTCTACGAGCCCGGCTCCTACGAGGTGGCGCCGCATGACGGCATGCGCCGGATCATCGCCCAGCGCCTCACCCAGTCAAAGCAGACCGTTCCGCATTTCTATATGTCGGTGGATTGCCGGCTCGACAATCTCATCGAGGCACGGGAACGGATCAACGCCGCGTCGCCCAAAGAGAGCCCGCGCGCCTATCGTCTGTCGGTCAATGATTTCATCATCAAGGCGCTGGCGCTGGCCCTGCAACGGGTGCCCGCGGCCAATGCCACATGGACGGAGGCCGGCATGTTGCGGCACCGACATTCAGATGTCGGCGTTGCCGTCGCCGTTGAAGGGGGACTTTTTACCCCGATCATCCGTCATGCCGAACTGAAGACGCTGGGCGAGATCTCGAACGAGATGAAGGATATGGCGGAACGCGCCCGCAAGCGCCGGCTGGCACCGCACGAATACCAGGGTGGAACAACCTCGATCTCCAACCTCGGCATGTACGGGATCAAGAGCTTCGATGCCGTGATCAATCCGCCGCATGCGACGATCCTGGCCGTCGGCGCTGGGGAAAAACGGCCTTTAGTGGTCGGCAACGCCTTGCAGGTGGCAACGCTGATGACGGCGACGCTGTCTTGCGACCATCGCGTCGTCGATGGCGCAATCGGAGCCGAAATGCTCAACGCCTTTAAAGCGTTGATCGAAGATCCCGTGCGTATGCTGGTCTGATGCCGTCGTATGCGAGCCAGACGCAACGGTTCCGGGAAGCCGGCCTGCGAGCTGGCGAAGCACATGCGGCTGTGCACGCAGCATTCCGAGCCGGGCTCCGGGGCGGTGATCCCGCCGCCTACGAAGCCTTGCTCGTCGCGTTCCGCGCCGCAACCAAGGCCGCGATGCCGCACGACCCCGATCGGTTGCGGCAGCGGATCGATGCCGGACAGCAAGCAGCCCTCGATACGGCCGTCGCCTTTCTGCATGCCGATCCCTGGTTCTTCCGGTCGGGTTATTACAAGGCTTGGTTAATCCGCTCGGTGAAGCGGGCGGAGCTAAATGCCATGCGTCGGGCGATCCTGCGGGATGTCGTGCTGGCAGCCGTGCGCGGGCGCGACCGCCGCGAGTTCCGCGCTTACTGCCAGCTCGCGGCCGGCATAGCGTCACCGGAATTGCAATCGGCCATTCGAGCTTTGACCGGCCATACAGACGCCAATGTCCGGCGACGGGCGAACTGGGTTTTGGCCGTTCTGGAACAAGCGCTGTTGTAGCAAAAGGGAGCCTAACTGTGCTCGGTGTGCAACATCACCATACTTTCGACATATCGCCCATAGCGCAGTGCAAACTTCTGGGGCTAAGTCCGGCGTAGCGCTTGTCGCTGGGGATGGGTGGGCCTAAGACGCGATCAGAGTTATCGATCGCGTTCATTATTTCGGGGATTCGAGGGAAGATCGCCATGGCCAAGACACATCTGACTGCCGTAGGCATTGCATTGAGCCTGACGTTGTCGCTTGCCGGTTGCGCGGGCGGCGCGGGAGACTTGTTTGGTTCGGGGACCACAACAGCCGCGCTGCCGGAGAAGCCAAAGGTCGACCCAGCCTGCGCGCTGCTGGCTGGCAAGATCGCCGATATGCGCAAGGACGGCGTTGTTGAGCGCACCGAGCAGGCCGCAGCTGGCAAAGGCGTGACGGTCAACATGAAGCGCGAGTCGCTGGGCAAATTGACCGAGCTCAATAAGGCAAACGTTGAATTCCAGGCGAAGTGCTCGACCTACAAGCCGATGCCTTCTAATGTCGCGCAGACCGCGCCGGCACCGCAGCTGCCGGCATCCGTGGTGAGCAAGGCGACGAGCGCCGCGAAGACAGCAGCTGTCGCCGCCGCCAAGGCGAAGGCGCCGCCCGCCGTGGCCGACGCAGCCGCCAAGGCCGAATAAATCGCAATCGCCGAGCCGAGACACGCCAACCGGTGCAGGAAAAGCTCCTGCCCGATCGTGGTGTGCCGAAGTCCAGTTCTGTATGGTATCGGCAGGGCTACAGTTTGGTTTCGGCGGTTCATCGCAGTCGACACGTGTGTGGGCGTAGCGTTGGCCGCGCTCGCATCGTAAAGTGTGTAAATTCATCGGAGGAACGAAGCATGGCGACAGCGAGCCGTATCGCGGGGAAATTCGCGGTTCTCGGGATCGCGGGGCTTCTGGCAGCCTGCGCTGCGCAAAGCTCCCCGAACGGAGATCCAGGCGCCAAGCCGCTCCCACCTGGGCAAACCTGTCAGACTGTTCGTGGCGAACTGAACAAGATGGACGGCCGGGGCGTTCCTGCAAAGGTCGAGCGGGCAACCGCCGGCCAGAAACTCTCGCCGGCAGACAAGGCCGACGTGGACAGGTACAACCAGATGCTCAACTACTATCTAGGCGGACGCTGCCACGTTTAATCGCTGCCGCGTTTAATCGCTGCCACGTAGAGGCGAGCGTCGAATAGGCTGCCGAGCGGTATAAACCACTTGGCTGCAGCCGACAGACAGTCAATATGATGGCCCTGGCACTTGCGCCGGGGCCTTTTTTTGTTGATGCAAACCACAAACCGACCCCGGCAACACGAACAACAGAGAAACGCATGACTGAAACCGCTTTCGATATCATCGTCATTGGTTCCGGCCCTGGCGGTTACGTGACAGCGATTCGAGCGGCCCAGCTCGGTTTCAAGACCGCGATCGTCGAACGCGAGCATCTGGGCGGCATCTGCCTGAACTGGGGCTGCATTCCGACCAAGGCGCTGCTGCGATCGGCCGAGGCCTATCATATGGCGACCCACGCCAAAGACTACGGACTGGTCCTCAACGGCACGGTCACCCCGGATGCCCAGGCGATCGTCAAGCGGTCGCGCGGGGTGTCGGCGCAACTCAACGGCGGCATCGGCTTTCTGCTGAAGAAGAACAAAGTTACGGTGATTTGGGGTGAAGCGACGATCGAACGCGGTCCTGCCGAAGGCGGGCAAAGCATGGGAGTGGTTGCAGTCCGGGCGACGGCGAAAGTGCCGATGCAGCCGCAGGTGCCGCCGCCCAAGGGCACGCCCGCCGCGGGGACGTACCAGGCAAAGCATATCATCCTCGCGACCGGCGCCCGTCCCAGGGTGATTCCAGGGCTCGAAACGGACGGCAAGCTGGTCTGGACTTATTTCGAGGCCATGGTGCCGCCGTCGATGCCGAAGTCGCTGCTGGTCGTCGGGTCCGGCGCGATCGGCATCGAGTTCGCCTCGTTCTATCGAACCATGGGCGCTGAGGTGACGGTGGTGGAACTGCTGCCGCAGATCCTGCCCGTTGAAGATGCCGAGATTGCAGCCCTGGCGCGCAAACGCTTCGAGAAGCAGGGCATGCGCATTCTGACGGGCGCCAAGGTTGCCAAGCTGGAGAAGCGGGCCGACAGCGTCGTTGCCACGATCACAGACGATAAAGGCCAGTCGACCCAGGCGGAGTTCTCGCGCGTCATTTCCGCGGTTGGCGTCGTCGGCAATGTCGAGAATTTGGGGCTCGAAAAGCTTGGGCTCAAGATCGAACGCGGCACCATCGTGACCGATGGGCTCGGCCGGACGAACGTTGCAGGCGTCTATGCCATCGGTGACGTGGCGGGGCCGCCCATGCTCGCGCACAAGGCCGAGCACGAGGGCGTGCTCTGCGTCGAGGCGATCAAGGGCATGCCCGTCCACGCCATGGACAAGGCCAAGATCCCCGGCTGCACCTATTGCAACCCGCAGATCGCCAGCGTCGGCCTGACCGAGGCAAAGGCGAAAGAGCAGGGCCGAGCCGTGAAGGTCGGACGCTTCCCGTTCCAGGGCAACGGCAAGGCGATTGCGCTGGGCGAGCCCGAGGGGCTGGTCAAGACCATTTTCGACGCCAAGACCGGCCAGCTTTTGGGCGCGCACATGATCGGCGCCGAGGTGACCGAGCTGATCCAGGGCTTTGTCGTCGCCATGAACCTGGAGACGACGGAAGAGGATCTGATGCACACCGTCTTCCCGCATCCGACGCTGTCCGAAATGATGCACGAGAGCGTGCTGGATGCCTATGGGCGCGTGATCCATATGTGAGGGGGGCACGATCTCGGGCGGCCCATGATTGCTGCACCTGCAAACCAGCTGCATCGACGGACGTGAGCGACTCATTCATCCTCGCGTCAAGGTTGCCGGTGTAACGTCCCGGTATCACTGGGCCGCCGGAGACCTTTTCGCACAGCGGAAAAGGATGAGACCATGGATCCCACAGCACTCCTTGTCATGTTGGCCGTTGGCGCCGTTGCGGGTTGGCTTGCGACGTTCGTCGTCGGCACGCTCAAATGGGGCCTCATCGGCACGATCATTGCGGGTATTCTCGGTGGCGTCGTGGGTGGTTCGCTGCTGAATATGGCTGGCGTGAAAATCAATCTCGGCAACCCGATCCTCAATAGCGTGGTCATATCGGCGATCGGCGCTGTCGTCGTAATCGCGCTGGCCAAGCTCATTTCCTGACAGTGGAATGGGGTCAGACCGATGGGTCTGACCCCGACGCGCATGTCGATGCCGTCAACACCATTGGCGAATGCGCGGGGTCGCGCTAAATAAAGCCTATGGTCACCGTCCTCGACACCACGCCGCGCCACCCCGAAAAGGCGCAAAGGCCTGATACGCCGGTCTTGCGCAAACCGGACTGGATCCGGGTCAAGGCGCCGGGCTCCGCTGAATACGCAGAGACGCGCCGCATCGTGCGCGAACACGGCCTGAAAACGGTCTGCGAGGAAGCCGCCTGCCCGAACATCGGCGAATGCTGGACCAAGCGCCATGCCACGCTGATGATCATGGGCGACACGTGCACGCGCGCCTGCGCCTTCTGCAACGTAAAAACCGGACTGCCGGCAGCGCTCGATGCCGAGGAACCGGCTCACGTGGCGGACACGGTTGCCAAGCTCGGCCTTGGCCATGTGGTGATTACGTCGGTCGACCGTGACGATCTCGACGATGGCGGCGCCGCCCATTTCGCTGCCGTCGTGACTGCCATTCGCGCGCGCACGCCCAAAACGACGATCGAAATTCTCACACCGGATTTCCTGCGGAAGCCCGGCGCGCTGGAGCGGGTCGTGGCGTCAAAGCCCGATGTCTTCAATCACAATCTGGAAACCGTGCCGTCGCACTATCTGCGCATCCGGCCGGGCGCCCGCTATTTTCATTCGCTGCGGCTGCTGCAACGCGTGAAGGAGTTGGATCGCGATATCTTCACGAAGTCCGGCATCATCGTCGGCCTCGGCGAGACACGCGAGGAAGTGCTGCAGGTCATGGATGATCTGAGGTCGGCGGACGTGGATTTCTTGACCATGGGCCAGTATCTGCAACCGACGCGCAAGCATGCCGAGGTGAAGGCGTTCGTCACACCGGACGAGTTCAAGGCTTACGAGCGCATCGCGCTAGCAAAAGGCTTTTTGCTGGTGTCGGCCTCACCGTTAACGCGCTCAAGCTATCACGCCGACGCCGATTTCGCCCGTCTCAAGGCGGCGCGGCTGGCGCAGATGCGGTGACGGTGCGGTCGTGGCAAGTCGCCGAGAGCTGAGGGAAATGGCAGGGTTCCGGCTATGAACGAGATGACCGCACAGGACAAAGTCTCGCGTGAAACGCGCGCAGCTGAGGGGTTGGCGCGGTGGCGTTGGACCACGGCCGAGCTTATCCGTCTCACGGATCTCGGTGTCTTTAGAGCCGAAGACAAGTTCGAGCTGATCGGCGGAGAGATCGTGCCTATGTCGCCGGCGGGCAGGAAACATGAGGTTATACGCGAGGATCTCGAGAACGCGTTGAGGGCACTTGTCTCCAATGCGCTCAATGTCATTGGTGAGCCACAGTTCAACCTGTCCGATGACACCTACACAGAACCTGATATCCTCGTCAGGCCATCCGCAATCCGCACGCCCGATGTACGTGGGGACACGGTACTCCTGGTGATCGAGATCGCGGCATCAATCAAGAGCTACGACACCGGGACAAAGGCCGCGCTCTATGCCCGCCATGGCGTGCGCGAGTATTGGGTGATCGATGCAACGGGGCTCGAAACGACAGTGCATCGCGATCCCAGCGCCAAGGGCTATGCCTCCGTTGCCGTGCGCGCCGCCACCGACCTCCTGACACCATTGTTTGCGCCCGAGTTGGCTGTGCGCCTGTCCGACCTTGATGTCGAGTGACGCGATTTTTCCGGGATGGTAGCCGTCCAATCTCGCCACCTTTGGATTAGACTGAGCCGATGCCAGCCTTCGAAACCAACCGACGCGTCGCCTTCACATCGCGCCAGATGTTCGATCTGGTCGCGGACGTTGAGCAGTATCCGAAGTTCTTTCCGCTGTGCGAGGCGCTGCGCGTCAAAAGCCACGATGTGCAGGGCCAGTCGCATGTACTGCTCGCCGAAATGACCGTCGGCTATGGGGCGATCCGCGAGACGATCGTCAGCCGCGTGACGCTCGAGCCGCAGCAATTACGCGTTGCAGCCGATCTGGTCGAGGGTCCGTTCAAGAAGCTCGCGAACCGTTGGCGTTTCGTCGATGCCCCCGGTGGGTGCGACGTGCACTTTGCCATCGATTACGAGTTCAAGTCCTTCATGCTGCAGATGGTGGTCGGCGCCGTCTTCGATCAAGCCTTCCGGCGCTGCACGGAGGCCTTCGAAACGCGCGCGCGCGAGGTCTATGGCGCGCCAGGCGCGAGCGCCTGATCGCTCAGCCGAGAAGAACCGTGGCGGAAGCCATGGCGGCGATGCCTTCGCGGCGGCCGGTGAAGCCGAGGCCTTCCGTCGTCGTTGCCTTGACGCCGACGCGGTCCACCTCGATGCCGAGAATTTCTGCGATGACCGCGCGTATCGCCTCGCGATGGGGGCCGATGCGCGGCGCCTCGCAGAGGATTGTCAGGTCGACATTGCCGATGTGCCCGTTTCGGGCCTTTACGCGGCGGACGGCATCCTCGAGAAATAGCCGTGACGCCGCTCCTTTCCACTTGATATCGCTCGGCGGAAAATGCTGCCCGATATCGCCATCGCCGATGGCGCCGAGAATGGCGTCGGTCAACGCATGCAATGCGACGTCCGCATCGGAATGGCCCTCCAGCTTCGCCGAGTGCGGGATGCGCAGGCCGCCGAGCCAGACATGATCGCCGGGCGCGAAACGGTGCACGTCGAACCCCGTTCCGGTTCGCACGTCAGGCGTGTGCAATTGCGCAGACGTGCACTCGCGGATGGCGCGATCGGCCATGGCCAAATCCTCCGGCGTTGTAATCTTGCGGTTGCCTTCCTGCCCTTCGACGATGGTTACACCAAGGCCGGCCCATTCCGCGAGGGCTGCATCATCGGTAAAGTCCCGCAGACCGGCGGCCGCGGCTCGCTGGTGCGCCGGCCAGATGTCGGCGAAGCGAAACGCCTGCGGGGTTTGCGCCCGCCAGAGGTTGGTTCGGTCGACGGTGCCTGATATCAGGCCTGCGTCACCAACACGCTTCAATGTGTCGGCGACCTGGAGGCCGGGAATCGCGCCACTGGCGTGGACGAGCGCATCCAGAACGCGATCGATCGTTCCTGGATCGACGAACGGCCGTGCGGCATCGTGAATCATGACGGAGGCGGCGTTATGCGCGGCCAACGCTGCAAGGCCCTTCAGGCCTGACGCCTGCCGCGTTGTTCCCCCTGTGACCGCGGGCAGCACCTTGCTGCCGGGCGCATCAGGCGATCTTGGCATTGGCCAAGCTTGGCCATAAGCGGTTAGATCGTCAGGATGAATGACGACCTGGACGAGATCCACGCGTGGGTGGCTCGCAAAGGCCCGGATCGTGTGCGTTAAAACCGCGACGCCGCCGATATGCGCATACTGCTTTGGGACGCCCGCGGCCGCAGCCGCCCGTGAGCCCCGACCCGCAGCAACAATAACAACGGCGGTTTTCAAGTGGGTGATTCCTTAGGGCGGCACGGGGCACCAGCGCCTGAAATTTAGACGTTTCTACCCGTCGTTGCAATCCTTTCGCACTTGCGAGCACCTGCGACCTGCGCTAGCGTGCCTCAAGAACAGGCACTAAAATTTGATGCCTGATTGGTGGGCACCCGGCTAATGACGCACGCGCGCGCAGCACACGTTGAACCGGAAGCAGGCTTGCCCGGCGCCCTTTGTATCGGACCGCATGTGCTGGCCAATCGCGCGTTGATGGCACCGATGTCCGGTGTGTCGGATTTGCCGTTCCGCAGGCTCGCGCAGGCATTCGGTGCCGGTCTCGTCGTTTCCGAAATGGTCGCTAGTCGTGAATTGGTGACCTCGCGCCCTGATGTCGTCCGCAAGTCACGCGGCGATGGGATCGCGCCGCATGTCATCCAGCTTGTCGGGTGCGAGGCACACTGGATGGCCGAGGGCGCCCGAATGGCTGAGGCGGCTGGTGCCGAGATCATCGACATCAACATGGGTTGCCCAGCGCGGGAAGTGACTGGCCGTCTGTCGGGCAGCGCGCTCATGCGCGAGCCGGATCACGCCTTGACGCTGATCCGGGCTGTCGTCGGCGCGGTCAAGGTGCCCGTGACGCTCAAGATGCGACTGGGTTGGGATGATCGGTCCCTGAATTCGCCTGAGATGGCCCGCCGCGCCGAATGCGAGGGCATACAACTCGTCACCGTGCATGGCCGGACCCGGTGCCAGTTCTTCAAGGGTGCCGCCGATTGGTCCAAAGTGCGGCCGGTCAAGGAGGCCGTCCGGATTCCGGTGATCGTCAATGGCGACATCGCGACACCGGCTGAAGCTCTGGATGCGCTGGCCCGATCCGGCGCCGATGGCGTGATGGTCGGACGCGGTGCCTATGGCGCGCCCTGGGCTGCGGGCCGCATCGGGGTAGCACTTGCGAC
>JANXRM010000326.1 GCA_025353015.1 Hyphomicrobiales bacterium | reverse complement strand
GACGATCGAGAAACTGTTGAAGGGCGAGACATGGCTCGGGGCGTTGATGGCCAAGAAGCGCGAGGTGAAAGGTCCGATCCGCGCCTTCGCCGTTGCACCTGATGTCTTGATCGATAATGCCAGCTCGGACCAGTTCACAGTGATTGAAATTTCCGGTCTCGACCGGCCCGGCCTGCTCTACGAGATCACAAGCGCGATTTCCGATCTCAATATGGACATTACCTCGGCGCACATTACGACCTTCGGCGAGCGCGCCGTCGACGTGTTTTACATAACGGACCTGACGAACAAGAAAATCGTCAATCCAGAACGCCAGAACGCCATCCGGACGCGGCTGACCAAGGTCATCGCAGGCCTGCCGGATGCCATCGCGTCGAAGGCCTAGGAGACGGCTTGGATGCCGTGTCCGGCACGCATTCGAGAGAGGTCCGCCAATGCCGGCTTCGCACATTGATCGCCGTCCATCGGCCCTGGCCGATGCTGGAAACACCGGTCGCCGCGCCGTCCTCGCTGGGGCTTTGGCTGCACTATTTCAGCCCTCGATCTTGACGCGGCCGGCCAGTGCTCAAGCCCGGATTCAAGACAGGACAGCCGTGGATCTCCACCTTGTCATGGCGGTGGATGTGTCTGGCAGCGTCGACGAGAAGCGATTCCAGCTGCAAAAGACGGGGTATGTCGCAGCCTTCCGAGATGTCAGGCTGCTGCGGGCCATCCAGGCGGGACAAGCCCAGGCGATTGCTGTGACGATGGTGCAGTGGACGGGACCCAATTTCCAGGTGGTGGTCCTGCCATGGCTGCTGATCAAGGATGAAGCAACGGTCACAGCGGCCGCCGACTGGATCGCCAAGGCGCCGCGCGAACTCTTTGGCGGCGGCACGTCCATCAGCGGGGTCATCGACTTCTCAGTCGGGCTCTTTCAGAGCTCACCATTCACGGGCGGGCGCCGTGTCATCGACATTTCGGGCGATGGCGCCAACAACCGCGGGCGGCCGGCAGCAGAGGCGCGGGACGAAGCGATCCAGGCGGGCATCGTGATCAACGGGCTGCCGATCCTGGAGATCGAGCCGAACCTCGAGGAGTTCTACCGGCGGAATGTCATCGGCGGACCGAATGCGTTCGTCATCCCTGTCGCCCGCTTCGAGGAATTCGGCGACGCCATCCTGAAGAAGCTCATCCTGGAGATTGCGGCACCGGCCGAATTGCGGCAAAGGTTCGGCGCGCGTGCCCCGAACATCAGGACGGAATGAGATCATGCTCAAAATCCGCATCATTCCCTGTCTTGACGTCAAGGACGGCCGCGTCGTCAAAGGCATTAACTTCGTCGATCTTGTCGATGCGGGCGATCCGGTGGAAGCGGCCGCCGCCTACGATGCGGCCGGTGCCGATGAGCTTTGCTTTCTCGACATTACCGCCAGCCACGAGAACCGCGACACGATCTTTGACATTGTCGAGCGCACGGCGGAGCGCTGCTTCATGCCGCTGACTGTCGGCGGCGGTGTGCGGACGGCGGACGATATCCGCAAACTTCTGAAGGCCGGCGCCGACAAGGTCTCGATCAACACAGCCGCCGTGACGCGGCGCGAGTTCGTGCGTGAGGGGGCCGAGAAATTCGGCGCGCAGTGCATCGTCGTTGCCATCGACGCCAAGAAGGTTTCAAAGCCGGGTGAGGCGGACCGCTGGGAAATCTTCACGCACGGCGGGCGCAATAAGACAGGCCTCGATGCGATCGACTATGCCCGCGAAGTCGTGGCGTTGGGTGCTGGCGAAATCCTGTTGACGTCCATGGACCGCGACGGCACTAAGGCCGGCTTCGATCTCGGCATCACGCGCGCCATCGCCGATGCGGTACCAGTGCCGGTCATCGCCTCAGGCGGTGTCGGTACGCTCGATCATCTGGTGGAGGGCGTCACGCAGGGCCGTGCCAGTGCGGTGCTGGCAGCATCGATTTTCCATTTCGGGACGTACAGCATCGGCGAGGCCAAACGGCACATGGCCAAGGCCGGCGTCCCAATGCGGCTGGACGGCTGAACTCAGGCCTCCAGCAGCACGCAGAACGTCGCCGGGAATGACAGCACCACGTTCGCGCCTTCATCGATCAGGTTGGTCGGTGGGCGGCGTACGATCATCTGGCCGCCGCCATTGCCAATGCCCCCGCAATCGACGACGTATTGCACGAAATCGCCGTGGAACATGCGCCGGCGCACGACGCCCGGCATCTGATTGTCGCCTGGATTACCGGGGCCGATATCCATGTAGGCGGTGCGGACGGCGACCTCGGTTTCCTTGCCGGTCAACTTGCCCGATGCGATCGCCTGCAGCACCTGGCCACCTTCGGTCTCGAACGCAATTACCCCATCGGGGCCGGGCGCACCCCGAACCCGCCCTTTGATCAGGTTAGCCGAGCCGACGAAATCCGCGACGAAGCGGTTGCGCGGGCGATTGTAGATTTCCTCGGGCGTGCCGATCTGCTCGATGACGCCGACATTCATGACGATGACGCGATCGGAAATCGCTAGTGCCTCCTCTTGGTCGTGCGTGACGTAAACCGATGTGATGCCGAGGCGGCGCTGCAACTCGCGAAGCTCGACGCGCATTTCCGCACGCAATTTCGCATCTAGGTTCGACAGTGGCTCGTCGAACAGCACCACCGTCGGCGAGAAGGCAATGGCGCGGGCCAAAGCGACACGTTGCTGCTGGCCGCCAGAGAGTTTCGATGCGGCGCGGTCGGCGAGGTGGCGCATCTGAACGAGGCCGAGCGCCCGGTCCACGTTCTCCTTGATGTCGGCGGTGCTCTTTTTTCGCACGCGCAAGCCGTAGGCGACGTTGTCGAACACGGTCATGTGCGGCCAGACGGCATACGATTGGAACACCATCGATACGCCGCGCTGCTCGGCCATGACGTTGGTGCGCTCGGCCGTCGAGAACATCGTCCGCCCATCGATGTGGATCGAGCCGGACGAGGGCGTTTCGAGGCCGGCGATGGTGCGGAGCGTGGTCGTCTTGCCGCAGCCGGAAGGCCCGAGCAGCGTCACGTGCTCGCCCTTGGCCACGGTGAAGCTCACACCATCGACGGCAACCACCTCGCGCGAATAGCGCACCACCAGGTTTTCGACGGCAATGCGCGTGCCGGTGTCAGGATCGTTTGAAGTCACACCATTTCCCTCGAGATGCCGCGCGTTACCCGGAAAACGATGACGATCGCAATCAGGACCGTCGCCGTTTGAATGAGTGTCATGGCGGCCGTCAGTTCGGTGCCGCTGTTCGCCCAGGTGTCGACGATGGATGGGCCGATCACTTTCGTCTGCGGCCCCATCAGCAGCAGCGACGCGCCAAGCTCGCGCACGGAGGCGGCAAACAGCAGCATCCAGGCGGCGATGATGCCGGGCTTCAAGAGCGGCAGCGTCACCGTGCGCATCTGATAGCCCCAGCTGGCGCCGCACACGCGCGCGCATTCCTCCAGGCTCTTGTCGATCTGTAAGACAACGCCCGCGATGGTGCGAACACCCAACGGCAGCAGCACCGTGAAATAAGCGATGCCGAACAGCCAGATCGAGCCGTAGAGGGGCCCAAGCCCCGGCACCGGCGGCATGTTGAGCCAGGCCCACAACAGCCCTAAGCCAAACACCATGCGCGGCACGGCGGCAGGAAACATCGCCAGATATTCGACGATGCCGCGTCCGGGCATGTTCGAGCGATAGATGATCCACACGATCAGCGCCATGGCGACGACGCCGATGGTTGCCACGCCGAGACCGAGCAGGATGCTGTTGAGCATGGCCGAGCGCACGGGCCCGAGCGAAACGGCCGTCACGTAATTCGCAAACGTGAACTTGGCGTCGCTGAGAATGACCGTGGCGAAGGTCTGGAAGGAGGTCAGCAGCAAGGCCGCCAACGGTAGCAACACCGCCAGGAACACATAGAGCAGACACAGCGACAGCAGCAGCCAGGCCGAGCGGCCCATATCCATCGGTCGCGGCCGGAACGCCTTGCCGGTGATTGTCGCGTAGCTGCCGTGCCGCACGATCCAGCGATAGAACGAGAGCATCACCACCATGACGAGGAACAGCGTCAACCCGAGCGCCGCGGCGCGGCCGTACTGGGGTGGAAACGTCGTCACAGAACTCCAGATCGACGTCGTGATGAGGAAGATGCGGCCGGGGACGCCGAGAACCAGGGCGGCAGCGAAGGCGCCGAGCATTTCGGCGAACACGAACAGTGTCGCGCCGAGCACGCCCGGCAGCACCAGCGGCAGCGTGACGGTCAGCATCGTGCGGAATTTCGACGCGCCCATGACGCGCGCCGATTCCTCCAGTGCCGGGTCCATGGATTTCATCGACGCCGAGATCATGACATAGGCGACGGTGCCTTCGAACAGCGCCATCACCCACGCGATGCCGAACAGCGAGTAGATATTGAAGATGCTGCCCTTGCCGCCGCCGGCTTGCCAGATCTGGTTGAAGAACCCGCTCTTCGGCGAGGCGAGGATGGCCCAAGCCAAGGCGCCAACGAGCGGCGGCATGTAGTAGGGTACCTCCATCAGCCGTTCCAACCGCTCGCGGCCGCGGACGTTGGTGCGCGTCAAGATCCACGCCATCGTAAAGCCGATGAGGACCGCCATGACCGTGGCCATCAGGGCGACGGTAAAGCTGTCGACGAAAACCTCGATGTCCTCCTCGAACAGCGCCTTGATATTTCCGAGCCCAAGTTGATCGGCCGGGAACGCCAAGGGATCGCCGGTATTGAAGACCTTCTCGACCAGGAAGGCGATGGGCAGCAGGACGAGGAAACCGACACCGAGAATAAGCCCCAGCGTCACGACGATCTGCCAGTTGAAACGGGTCCGCAAGCTCTCGCCCGTGTGGGCTGCGAGGGTCTTCACGCTACTTCCGCAAGCCAACGATCTTGTCCCACTCCTTGGCGAAGGCTGGGCGGCTTTTTTCGAAGTCATGCCAATCCTGCGGAAAGAGCAGCTTCATGTCTTTCAAGGCAGCGCCGCCTGCTGGAGCCGGGACGTCATCGCGCGGCGAATGCAGCAGGAGGGCCGCGCTGTAGGCCTTCTGCCCAACGGGCGACAGAAACCAATCCATGAACAACTCGGCCGCGTTCGGGTTCGGCCCGTCGGCGATAAGGCCCCAGGTTTGCGACACGGCCGGAACACCAAGCTCGGGGAAGACGAATGCGACAGGCGCGCCCTTGGCTTTGAACTCCAGGTAACCCGAATATTGCGCGCCCATGATTACCTTGTCTTGACCATCGACGAGGCGGCCATACTGCTGCACGTAGCTGTCAAAGGCGCGCGGCTTCACCTCGCCAAGTTTCGAGAAATAGGCATCGCCAAGCAACGGCTTCAGCACGTACCACACACCATGCTGCAGGCCCGAGTTCGTGACCTTGACGTTGACGGAATCCAGCCACTTCGCGTCGACCAGATCCTCCCATTTCTTCGGGATGTCTGCGTCTTTGACCTGGTTTGGATTGTACGCGATGCCGGCCATGATGATGGCGCCCCAGGTCCAGAAGCCCTCCGGAGCACTCTTGTATTCAGGTTTGAAGCCGGCCATTTCTGGCGACTGATATTGCCGGAGGCCGCCGCGCTTCTGCAGATCCAGCATCATGCCCATGTCGGACAACTGGATGGTGTCGACGAGATAGGATTTCGCCTGCCGCTCGGCCAGCAACTTCGAGTAGAGCGAGCCGGCCTGCAGGCGCACGTAGCTGGTCTTGATCTGCGGAAACATCTCCTTGAAGGCGTTGAGCAGCTTCACCTGCCCGTGTTCGGGATCGGTCGAATATTGAACCAGATTGCCTTCGGCGAACGCCTTTTCCACGTTGGCGCAGGTCTTGAAGCCCTGCATCTGCTTCGGCGCGTCGCAGAGCTTGGCCTGGGCTTGGGCCGCGGGTGTTCCAGGCGCGCTGGCCAGCAGGCCTAGCAGTAGCGCCGCGGACGCAGCGGTCACGGATTTCATAGGCATCTCCCCTCGGTTTCGTCTTTTCGACGGACTGGATGCGTTGGATCGCATCCGGATTGCTAGGACATTAGATCATTGCCGGTGCGGCGTCACTGTAGCTCGCCCACGTCACTGTAGCTCGCCTGTTCCCATCGCCATGCCGAAGCGGCGACTGGCCTCCAGGAAATCGCCGTACTTGCGGTGCACCGCCGTGTGCTGCACGCACGCCAACAGCAGCCGGTCGCGATCGAACCCCCGGTTCTTGGCGTAGTCCTCGATCAGCAGTTGCCCCAGTTCCTGGTTGTGGGGGTCATTGCCGATCCGCGACGCACAGAGCGCCAATTGCTGGACGAGTGGCGCCGTGTCGCCGCCGGCCGCGAGGTAGCCGCGGGTCCACGCAATCGCCAGCGGTCCGTCGAGCGCCAGGGTGCTGGCGATGATGCGCTCGAGAATTTGGGTGGGGCTCTTGGACGTCGAACCCGCGGGCAACGTGGCGCGCATCTCCCGGCGATCGCTCGTTTGGGTTCCGTGCCAGGCATTGCGATTGAGATAGGAGGTCGCCACGTAAAGCAGCTTCAACCGCTGCGGATGCTGGAAGTTATCGTAGAACCAGCCGAGCGTGTTGAGATACTCGTAGCAGTGCTGCGGGATCGAGAAATTCAGGATATCCTGCGTTTCGAGCAGCATCTGTGCGCCGCCGATTTGCAGCACGTCGAGAATCTGTCGCGGTCCTTTGCCCGCGAGGAGCAGGTGGCTCAACGCCTCGTGAATCGCCGGTTCGTGGCCATTGAGGACGACATCGAGGAAGGCGTTCGCCTCGTCCTTCGAGAGCGGCGCTGTCTGGCGCAGAATGTCTGCTTCCTTAGCCGTCGAGCCACCATAGGGGATGGCCGAGATTTTCGCCTTCTCGATGTAATGCGTAATGCAGTTGCAGGCCATCTCGTAGGTCGAATACCAGCGAGGGCCGACGCCGATGTCGAGCGCGCCGGCATAAAGCACGTGATGGGCATTCTCCCAGCCGAGGAAATTACCGAGTTCGACGGTGGCGCGCGCACGGAACGCCTTATGCCCCGTCGTGTAGGATCGATTGAGATAGACGCGGTCCTGCAGATCGATCAGCCCGGCAAAAACGAGCTGCGCCAGGGCGGTGTGCCGGTGCGCCGGCTCCTCCATGATGCCGAGGAAGATGCGATAGGCCTCGAGCACGTGTCCGCGATGGACGAGGTCCAGCCAGCGGTCGAGTTTTTCGCTGATCGAGCCTTCGATGTGCTCCGCCTTCTGATCGGGCCAATGCACGACGGGCTTCACCGGCTCGCCGGTCGGCGTCATCCCGCGCGAATAATGGCCGGGCGCCTTGTTGATCTTCTGGTTCCAGATATCGAGACCGGTCGGGATGTACCAGATGGTCTGCGCCATCGGCAGCATCGCCAGATTCTGCGGCAGCAGTTTCGTCAGATGCGTTGTCGCCCGGGCCGACAGCAAGCAGTGGTCGTTGTTGACGAAGTTGACGAAGCCCTGGTCGATACGCTCGTGGTAGGGAACATGTGTCAATGGCGCATGGATGCGGACGCCCTCGGCAATGATCTCTGGCAGCGGGCGGCCGCTCTTGACCAAGCCGTAATAGGCCTCGCTGGCGCCGACCTGATCGCGGGCGAGAATGCGATCCTCAAGCTTGTCGTAGAGGCGGCGTGCACTGGGTTCCGTCGTCGGGAATGTGTCTTGTGGCATCGGGTTTCCTCCTGCTGTTGACAGCATTGGGTCGACTTGGGGCCACCACCACGTCCAAGCACCTTTTGCGGCCCAGAGACGTCAGTGTTGCACAGCTTCAGGACGGCGAGTAGGGGCGATAACGCGCTGTGGGGCGCTATCGCGGATGTTGCTTTCCGGCCGCTCCATCAGGGCTTGCTTAACCATACGGTAGCGCATGCCGCGTATGCTTTTCGCCAGGAGTTCTGCGGCGGTTGCCGCCCTGTGTCGTGCGTAGGAGCCGTTGATGCGTCGTGTCGTGTTGCTGTCCGTTGTGGCGTTTGGCCTCGGCTTTTCCAATTTTTCCGGTTTGTCCCAGGCTTTTGCCGAGCCCCCTGTTCCCGTTTACGACGCGCCGGCTGCAGTCGGCGTCGCGCCGCTCGCGAGCCCGTCCGGGGCGTCGATGCCGGCTGCACTGACGGCCGGAATAGCGCCGGCTGCGCCCGATATGGCCGCCGAAATCACGCCCCCCCTCGACCCTGCCATAAAGCCGAAGCCGCCAGCCCCGCCGGCTGTGGTCGCACGCATCAACCTGTCGACGCAACGTATGGACGTCAGCGTCAATGGTGCGTCGCAACATTCTTGGGCGGTTTCCTCGGGCAGGACAGGTTTTGCGAGCCCGCGCGGCACCTGGCGCGTGCAATGGATCGAGAAAATGCATTACTCGCGCAAATACGACAACGCACCGATGCCGCATGCTGTGTTTTTCACAGGCGGCGTTGCCGTGCATGCGACCTCGGCCACGGGTATGCTCGGGCGCCCAGCCTCGCATGGTTGTATCCGGCTGGCACCAGCGAACGCGGCTCAATTCTATGCCCTGGTGCAGAAGCACGGCACCAAACAGACCCAAATCCAAGTGTTTGGATCGCCGCCAGGGGGAGCCGTTGCCGCTCGCCGGGATCGGGACCAGGATGACGACGGGGCACGCTCGTCACGCTCCGAACGGCGCCGTGTTGCGACCCGGCGCATGGCGTCGCTCGATACCGATCGCGTCAGGGAGAGGCCTCAGTCTTACGTTCTGAACGGCATTCGTTACGTCCGCGTGCGCTGAGCTGGCGCCAAAAATCGCCACTGACGCCGGCATCGGAACCTCCCTTCACGAAAGCGTGCTGGTTACAAGCCCATCCAAAGCTGCTACGCAAGGCGGTCGGGTGGAGCTTGGGATATGATGATGCACACGTCGTTCAAGGGCTGGGCGCAGCATGGGATTGTGCTGACGGCCGTTCTCGCATGTGCGGCCGGTCTCGCTGGCTGCGATCAGCCATCGGCAAATATGGACGGAAAAACGAAGGCATTGGCCAAGGCTCCTGCTCCGATGGTCGTGACCATCAGCCAGCCCGTCGTAACCGACATTGTCGAGTGGGATGAATATTCGGCCCGGTTCGAAGCCGTCGAAGCAGTCGAGGTCCGTATTCGCGTATCAGGCCATTTGACTCACGTCCTGTTCAAGGATGGCCAGACAGTCAAAAAGGGCGACCTGCTCTATACGATCGACCCCCGTCCATTCGAGCGTGCGGTGGAACAGGCGCGGGCCGAGTTGGCGCAAGCAAAAACCAAATCAGAAAATTCCACACTCGACGTGGATCGTGGCCGCCCCTTGATGGAGCGCCGGGTTCTATCTGAAAAAGCTTTCGATGATCGCGCCAACGTTCTGCGCGAGGCGCAATCGGCGGTGAAGGTGGCCGAGGCTAAGGTCGCCACAGCTGAACTCGATCTTTCGTTCACACGCATCGCATCGCCGATCGACGGGCTGATCAGCCGGTCGTTCGTCACGCCCGGCAACTGGGTCAACGCCGGTACGATCTCCACGTCGACAGCGCTGACGACGATCGTGCGCCAGGACCCCGTACACATTTATTTCGACGTCAGTGAAAACAATTACCTGAAGTACAAGCGGCTCGTCGAGCGCGGTATTTCCGCCGGCGCCGCCCAAACCGGCAACGTCATCGAAATCGCGATGTCGGACGAAGTTGGGTTCAAGCATAAGGGCAAGCTCGATTTCATCGACAACCGGCTCGATCCCGGCACAGCAACACTGCGGGCCCGCGCGTTGGTCGAGAACGAAAAGAAGCTCTTTTCACCCGGCATGTTTGCGCGCGTCCGCATTGCCGGATCTGCAAAATACCCAGCTGTTCTCATTCCCGACGCCGCGATCATCTCCGACCAGGCCACCAAGTTCGTGCTGGTCGTCGGCGATGACGGGATGACCGCCCGGCGGGATATCACGCCTGGGCCTTTGCATGCGGGCCTGCGCATCGTCCGCGAGGGGCTGAAGGCTGAGGATTGGGTGGTCGTGCGCGGCGCCAGGGCCCGGCCAGGCCAGAAGGTCGACGCCAAGCGAGAGCCGGTCAAGCTTTCCCTGGATGCAACGGCTGCCGGAACACCGGGGCAACCCGCGAAGAATTAAGCCGCGCCGGCAAAGCGTCGTGCTTCGTCGTGCTGCCGAGATACTTCACCGCCGTCAAACAGGTGACGCCCAAAAGGTGATGCCCAAAAGGTGACACAATGAGCCTCCCGCGGTTCTTCATCGATCGGCCGATTTTCGCCGCTGTCGTTTCACTCTTCATCACAATCGTTGGATCGATCGCGTACCTCGGGTTGCCGGTCACGCAGTTCCCGGAAATTGTCCCGCCGACGATCACGGTGACAACAAGCTATCCAGGCGCCAACGCGCAGACTGTGGCCGATACGGTTGCAGCCGTCATCGAGCAGGAGGTGAACGGCGTCGACGGCATGATCTATATGTACTCGAACTCGACGGCTGACGGTCAGATGAACCTGACTGTCACATTCGAGGTCGGCTTCGATATCGACAAGGCGCAGGTGTTGACTCAGAACCGCGTCTCCGCAGCAGAACCGCGCCTGCCTGACGAAGTGCGACGCAACGGCATCGTCACGCGAAAGAACAACCCAGACCAGCTTCTGGCCGTCCACCTTGTGTCGCCCGACACGACTTACGATCAGGTCTACATTTCGAACTATGGCATGCTGAATGTGCGTGACGTGCTCGCGCGCATCGAGGGTGTCGGCTCGGTCAACATGTTCGGCGCGCGTGAGTACGCGATGCGGGTCTGGCTCGATCCTGAGCGGATCGCAGGCCTCAACATGACGGCCGAGGAAGTCCTGGCTCAGCTGCGCAATCAGAACATCCAGGTGGCTGGCGGCGCGATCGGTGAGCCGCCGATGGCGAAAACGGGCGCCTTCCAGAGGCCGCTGCAGCTCAAAGGCCGGCTGCGCGAAGCGAGCGAGTTCGAGGACATCGTCATCAAATCGGCGCCGGACGGGCGCTTCGTGCGGTTGCGCGATGTGGCCAAGGTGGAACTTGGTGCCTTGAGCTACAGCACGTTTGGTTATCAAAACCGCTATCCGGCAACCGTTCTCTTTATGACGCAGGCGCCGGGGACCGATGCGCTCAAGGCCGCCAATAAAATCAAAGCGACGATGGCCGAGCTGTCCAAGAATTTCCCGAAAGGCCTCGAATACCGCATCGTTTACAACCCGACCGAGTTCATCGAGGTTTCGATCAAGGAACTCTACCAGACGATTGGCGAGGCCGTGGCACTCGTCGTGCTCGTCGTCTTGCTTTTCCTGCAGACATGGCGCGCGACGCTCATTCCTGTTATCGCGATCCCGATTTCGCTGATCGGCACGTTCGCTGTCATGCTGGCCTTTGGCTTCTCCGTGAACATGCTGACGCTGTTCGGTCTCGTGCTTGCTGTCGGTATCGTTGTCGACGATGCCATCGTCGTCGTCGAGAACGTCGAGCGCCGGTTGAAGGAGGGGCTTACGCCGCTCGAGGCAGCGCGGGTGTCTATGGATGAGGTCGGAACGGCGCTGATCGCCATCGCCCTCGTGCTGTCCGCGGTCTTCATCCCGACGGCCTTCGTCGGCGGCATCACGGGCCAGTTCTACCGTCAGTTTGCCGTGACGATTGCGACGGCAACACTGATTTCGGCCTTCGTTTCACTGACGTTGTCGCCAGCCTTGGCGGCGCTGTTGTTCAAGCCGCACGACGACCACGCCCACAGCCACACGTCCTGGTTGGGCATGCTGTTCAAGCCTGTGAATCTGCTGTTTGCCGGCTTCAATTGGCTGTTCGAGCGGTTAGAGAATGGCTATGCGCGGCTGGTGCTGGGTTTGACTCGCGCAGCGCCCCTGGTCCTGCTTGCCTATGTCGGTTTGATCGGTTGCGCGGTCTGGCTGATCCAGCAAACGCCCACAGGTTTCATCACAAACCTCGATCGCGGCGTTATCTCTGTTTCACTTTTGCTGCCGCCGGGGTCGTCGCTCGATCGAACGAATGAGGTTTTGAAAAAAGCCAACGACATCATTCTATCGACGAAGGGCGTTTCCTACACCAATGTCAACGTTGGCCGCTCGAATGCGACGTTCACGAACGCGTCGAACGCGGGCAGCCTGTTCGTCGTGCTCGATACCTTCGAAAACCGGCAGAAGGCCGGGCTCACAGTCAATAAGCTGGCCGACGAGTTGCGCCAGAACCTCAACCGCGACATTCCGGACGCCAACATCATCGTCCAGATTCCGCCACCCGTTCGCGGAATCGGCGCTTCGATCGGCTTTGCCCTGCGGTTGCAGGACAAGGCCGGCCTCGGCTCCATCGAGCTTGGCCGCGTCGCACAAGACCTCATTCGCGAACTCAACGCGCAGCCAGAAATCCGCAATACCTTCACCACCTATCAAACCGGGACGCCGCAGGTTTTCGTCGATGTCGATCGCGTCAAGGCGCAGATGTTGCGCGTGCCGATCAGCAATATCTTCGAGGCGATGCGCATCTACATGGGCTCGGCCTACGTTAACGACTTCAATATGTTCGGCCGCACCTACCGCGTGCAGGCTCAGGCCGACGGTGACTTCAGGCTTGATGCCGACAATGTGTCCCGCATTCGGGTGCGCAATGCCGACGGCGGCATGGTGCCACTCGGCAGCCTCGTAATCTTCAAGGAGATCGCCGGGCCCGATCGTGTGCCGCGCTACAATCTGTTCCCGACCGTTGAAATCCAGGGCACATCGGCCATTGGGGTTTCGTCGGGCAAGGCACTCGAAATCGCAACCGACGTGGCGGCCCGCATTCTGCCGGATGGCATCGGTTATGAATGGACGGATCTTTCGTTCCAGGAAAAGCGCGTTGGCCGCACCGGCTACTACATCTTTGGGCTTTCGGTTCTGTTCGTATTCCTGGCGCTGGCGGCTCAATACGAGAGTTGGTCATTGCCGCTTGCAATCATGCTCATCGTGCCGATGTGCCTGCTATCGGCGGTGTTTGGCGTCTGGCTGCACGGGCAGGACATTAACGTTCTGACGCAGATCGGTTTCGTCGTGCTCATCGGCCTGGCGGCCAAAAACGCTATTCTGATCGTCGAGTTCGCGCGCCAAATGGAAGACCAGGGACGGGATATCGTGTCGGCGGCGGTCGAGGCGTCGCGTTTGCGCCTGCGTCCCATTCTCATGACGTCGCTGGCCTTCACGCTCGGTGTGTTGCCGCTCTATTTCGCGCACGGCGCGGGCGCTGAATTGCGTATCGCGCTCGGAACTGCCGTGTTCTGGGGCATGGTTGGCGTCACGTTCTTCGGCCTGCTGTTCACGCCGGTGTTCTACGTCGTCATCCGCAAATTGAGCTCCAAATCGGAAAAGGCAAAGCCGGCCGGGACCGTGCCCACGGCCTTACAGCCGGCGGAATAAGCACGTTTAGGAACTACGTTGGCTTCGGTGCCCATCTGGCGCTGCGCTTTTCAGCGAACGAGACCAATCCTTCCGCCGCGTCAGATGTCTGGCGGGCATCGGCGTGGCTTTGCACCAGGGCGTCATAGGTTGCCCGGCCGATGCTACGTCCGGAGCTTGACCCAAAACCGCCCCATGCATGCTCCAGGATGTGCTGCTTGGTCTTCGCCATGGCCGCCGAACTATTCTCCAGGATCTGGGCCACGAGTTGAGCCCCGCGCACGTCGAGATCGGCAAGCGGGACCACCTCGTGCACCAGCCCGATCCGGCGCGCTTCGTCGGCGCCAAATCGTTCCCCGGTCAGTGCGTAACGGCGGACCTGCCGCACGCCAATCGCGTCATTCAGCTGCGGAATGATGATGCCGGCGTGCAGGCCCCAGCGGACCTCGGCAATGGAAAAAATGGCGTTGTCGGCCGCAATCACCACGTCACAGGCGGAAACGATCCCTGTCCCGCCGCCGAAGCAGCCGCCTTGAACCAGGGCAACGACCGGCACAGGCAACCGGTTCAGCCGGTCGACCGCGTCCGCCGTTGTCCGTGAGGCAGCGAGATTGACCTCAGGGCTTTGGGGCCGCACCGAATTGATCCATTTGAGATCGGCGCCCGCCTGGAAATGCCGCCCGGCACCTTTGAGGACGACAACCCTGACGGCCGGATTGGAGCTGAACGAATCGAGGCCCGCCAAGACGCCTTGGAGCAGCTCGGCGTTGTAGGCGTTATTCACCTCGGGACGGTTGAAAGTGACTGTGGCGACGCCTCGGGCATCGAGGCTCGACAGGACGGCGGGATCGCTCATGGCTGCTGTTCCGGTATTGCGGCACTAGCGCCGCAGTTGGATGAAAATCGTTCTGTGTCAGAAGGTTGGCTTTCTGCGTTTGCGGCTTCCGGCGTCACTTGCCGTGCCATAACGAGAAAGTTATGCCCCAGTCTATGCTAAGCGATGATAATCACGCTATCGCCGCAAAGGCCCAATAGCTAAAAGGCGCCTGTGTGTGGTGGAAGTCTTTGATGAACCGCGACAATCAATCGAAGCGAGTGGACCGATGGTCGGAACAGTGAGCCGAATTTTCCAGATTTGGACTGGGCCGTTCGCGGCACGGTTCCTGGTGGCTTGTCTGACCTCGAGTATGGCCGTTTTGTTTCTGGCCGCTGCACCGGCCTCGGCCCAGACGCCGGACTGGCTGAAAGGCGTGTTCGGCGACAATTCCTCGAGCGGACAGCCCGCAAACGCGCGTACCCGCGACACGCAAGCCGCACCACCGTTGAACGATCTGCGCCCGGGATCTTCGCCGATGCGCAGCGATGCCATGCTCGGCGCCATCAATGGTGCGATCGAGCGTTACAGCCAGATTCAGGCCAAGGGCGGATGGCCAACGATTCCCGGGAAGCGAACGATGCGCCCCGGCGACGACGACGAGCGATTGCCGATCGTTCGTAAGCGTCTTGCAGCGACCGGTGATCTCAGATCAGGCGGCAGCAACAGCTACAGTTTCGACGGCGAGCTCGAAGCAGCCGTTCGTCGGTACCAGGAGCGCCACGGTCTGCGCGTCTCTGGCCGTGTCGATCCAGCGACCATCCAGGCGATGAATATCCCCGTCGAGGTGCGCGTTAATCAGCTCAAGCTCAATTATCAGCGCGTCGATCAACTGATCGGACAGCAAGTCGAGCCACGCTACGTCATGGTGAATGTCGCCGGCTTTCAGCTGGAGGCCGTTTATCAGAACATCGTCGAATTGCGCCATCGAGTGATCGCCGGCAAGCCTGGGCGGCAAACGCCTGAGGTCAAAGCCGCGATCCGCGCCTTGAACTTCTTCCCCTATTGGCGTGTTCCCGACAGCGTTGCGACGCTGGATTTGATTCCGCGCCTGCGCAAAGAGCCGGAATACCTGGTCAAGGAACAGATCAAGGTTCTGAGCGGCGCGTTCAACGGCCCGGTCCTGGACGCCAGCACCATCGATTGGACGTCAGCCGACGCGACACGCATCAAGTTCCGGCAGGAGCCCGGCACCCAGAACGCCCTTGGCCTGGTGCGCTTGGATATGCCGAACGAGCACGGCGTCTATATGCACGATACGCCGATGAAACCGCTGTTTGGACAGCGCGCCCGAGATTTCAGCGCCGGGTGTGTGCGCGTGCAAGACGTGTTCGATCTCGCAGCTTGGATCGGCCGTGACGAGCCGGGCATGGACCGCAAGCGGATCGATGAAATCCTCGCTGGTGGTAACGCGGTCGACGTCGTCTTGAAGATGCCGGTGCCCGTATACTTTACCTACATCACTGCCTGGGCCGAACAGGACGGCCTTGTCGCATTCCGTCCGGATATTTATGGCCGCGACGGTTCGCGGGACGTCGCTGGCGACCATGACCCCGATGCGCCGCCGCTGCCGCATCAGGCGAGCGCGCTGGCGCCCTGACGAGGAGTCGGACTACCGGCTGGCGCTTCCAGCCGTCGGAATATCCAGCCTGTAAATCCTGATGGCGTTATCGTGGAACAGCCTCAAGCGCTCGGACCGTGACACGCCTGCGGT
>JANXRM010000035.1 GCA_025353015.1 Hyphomicrobiales bacterium | reverse complement strand
AGCCGTCAGCGGGCAGGCGCGCGAGGCAATGATGCGGGAGGCGGCCGAGTTGTTGATGCAGGAAGCGCTGCAAGGGAGTGAGGCCGGTGCGTGATCCGACGAGAGCCACCGGGACCGCGCGGGATGCCGGAGATTGGTCTGCGTCGAAGCTGATCGCGCTTGCCGGGCACACGTTCGTCACCGACGGCTCCGGTGCGTTGTTCTGGCCCGGCCAGCAGACGCTGATCGTGGCGGACATGCATCTTGAAAAGGGGTCTGCGTTCGCGGTGCGGGGCCGCATGCTGCCGCCCTACGATACGCGGGAAACGTTGTTGCGGCTCGCAAGCGCGATCGAGCGCTTTCAGCCGCGGTGCGTCATTGCGCTCGGCGACAGCCTGCACGATGGTGGCGCAGAGGCGCGCATCGACCCTGACGACCTCGCGGCGCTGGCAAGGTTGCAACATGGCCGCCATTGGATCTGGGTGACCGGCAATCACGATCCGAGAATCGCCCTGATGTTCGGCGGTGAGGTGACCGACGGCTGCGAGGTAGCCGGTATCCGGTTCCAGCATGAACCTTCAATTGTCGCCACGATGCCGGAAATTGCGGGGCATCTGCATCCTGCCGCCCGGCTCTCGCATCGCGGCCTGAGCGTGCGACGGCCCTGTTTCGCCTGTAATCAGCACCGCCTCGTGATGCCGGCCATCGGTGCCTTCACGGGTGGCCTCAATGTGCTGGATCAGGCATTCCGGCTGTTATTCCCGGTCGATGCGACCGCTGATGCTATGCGGGTCTGGATGCTCGGCACCGAGTCCGTCTATCCCGTGCCGGTCGCGCAGCTCCTGGGCGATTGAACGAATGCAGATCTGCTCCGGCCGATCCGGCATTTGATCCTCGTGGGACTTGGCATTAGGCTCCATGGTCAGCAGGGGCCGAGGCGGCCTTCATTCCAAACACGGAGGACTGTCACCGATGGCTGAACCGATGAACGGCGCCGAAAGCCTTGTCCGCACTTTGATCGCCGGTGGCGTCAATGTCTGCTTCACGAACCCCGGCACCTCGGAAATGCATTTCGTGGCCGCCCTCGACAAGGTTCCTGGCATGCGATGCGTGTTGGGCCTGTTCGAAGGTGTCGTCACAGGTGCTGCGGACGGGTACTACCGCATGCTCGGGAAGCCCGCATCGACGCTGCTTCATCTCGGCCCCGGCCTCGCCAATGGCCTCGCCAACCTGCACAACGCGAAGAAAGCCAATTCGGGCATTGTCAACATCGTCGGCGAGCACGCGACCTATCATATCGCACACGATGCGCCGCTGACGTCTGACATCGAGGGCGTGGCCCGGCCGATGTCGCATTGGGTGAAGACCTCGCCCAATTCCACCACCATCGCGGCTGATGGCGCTTTGGCGATCGAGGCGGCGCGCGCGGCCCCAGGCCAGATCGCGACCCTCATTCTCCCGGCCGACACGGCCTGGGGACCGGCGCACGGCGTTGCCGAGACCCGGTCGCCATCTGCCTTGCCCAAGGTCTCGGCTGATGCGGTGAAGGCGGCGGCCGCCATGCTGCGCAGCGGCGAAAAAGCGACGCTGCTGATGGGCGGCACGTGCCTGCGGCACCGCGCGCTGGAACTCGCCGGACGCATTGCCGCCAAGACTGGATGCGGCATTCTCACGGAGGGCGCCAACACGCGGCTGGAACGCGGTGCGGGCCGCGTGCAGGTGGATCGCATCCCTTACGTTGTCGACCAGGCGTTGAAGGTGTTACAGGCGGCAGGCAATCTCGTGCTCGTCGGCTCGCGCGAGCCGGTGGCGTTCTTCGCTTATCCCGACAAGCCGAGCCTGCTGATGGCCAAGGGCGCCAAATCGACGAAACTTGCAGGCCTCGATGAGGATATGGAAGCCGCCCTCGAAGCGCTGGCTATCGAGCTTGGCGCCATCAACACGCCGCCCGCGCGGATTGCAGCGCCGCGCCGGCCAGCGTTGCCGAAGGGGCCGATCACGCCCGCAGCGATTGCCTCCATTCTCGGCGCCAAGCTGCCTGAGAATGCCATCGTCGTCGATGAAAGCGTCACCACGGGACGTGAGTTCTTCCCCGAAACCGCGGGCGCGCCGCCACATGACTGGATCAACAACCGCGGCGGCTCCATCGGTTATGCCATGCCGGTGGCGGTCGGTGCCGCCATCGCGTGCCCGGACCGCAAGGTCGTGGCACTGATCGGCGACGGCAGTGCCATGTACACGGTGCAAGCGCTTTGGACGATGGCACGCGAGCGGCAGGACATCACGATCCTGATTTTCGCCAACGGCACCTACAACATCCTGCGCGGCGAGCTGACCAACGTCGGTGTGCGCAATCCGGGGCCGCGTGCCGTGGACATGCTGTCGATCGGGCGGCCGGATCTCGACTGGGTTTCAATGGCTAAAGGCATGGGCGTTGCCGCTTCGCGCGCCGACACCTGCGAGCAGCTGGCCAAGGCGCTGGATGCAGGATTGGCCTCGGGCGGGCCGAACCTGATCCAAGTGACGGTGTAAGTGTAGGGGCGGCCGCGAGCAAGTTGCGGCTCCAGAACTGGCGCTTATATTTGCGGAGCGATGGGTCCTCGGGACAAGCCCGAGGATGACACCGTTAGGTTTTGCGTGAATGTACCTTAAAGCTAGGCCGTCGCCGCCAACTCTCGCTCGGCCGTCTCGAAGGCTTCGGTGGCGGCGAGCCAAGCTTCTTCGGCTGCCGCCAGCACCTTGGCCTGCTGGCCCCGTTCGAGCGAGATCTGCTTGGCTTTGGCGGGATCACGCGAATAGAGCGCCGGGTCCGCCAGCGCCTGATCGAGCTTGGCGAGATCCGCGTTCAAGGTTTCCATGCGTTTTTCGGCCGCCTGCACTGTCTTACGCAGCGGTGCCAATTCCTTCCGCCGTTCGGCGGCGTCGCGGCGCTGGTCCGAGCGCTTGGCCTTAACCTCGGCTTTGCCGCTGCCGCCGTTGGCGCGCGTGCTGCCCCGCTCGGAGAGCAGTTCCGTGCGGTAGCTCGCCATGTCGCCTTCGTACGTGCGCACGGTGCCGCCCTTGACGATCCAAAGCCGGTCGGCGCAGGCGTCAATCAAGTGCCGGTCGTGGCTGATCAGGATGACGGCGC
>JANXRM010000307.1 GCA_025353015.1 Hyphomicrobiales bacterium | reverse complement strand
GAAAACCTGCATCGACTGCCACAAGGGAATTGCGCATCGACTGCCCAAGGGCGCCTATGATTTCGGCCTCACGCATGGCGCTGCCCGTAATCCTGAGGTCGAGGCATTGCGCGCCTATATCGATAAGCCCAATGGTCGGCCGCTATCGACAAAGTGATATTTTTTCCCGCGGCCATAAAGTATGCACACCCTGTTGTTGACCCCGTCCGTTTCTGCTCTCTGATACTGTCCGCTTCCACAGCACTCCCATCAAGCGGACCATGCCCGTCACTGACCTCGCTCATCAACGACGCCCCCCCCCGATCATCGGCCCCGCTTCGGCTCGTAGTAGACTTCGGTCACTCGGAATTTGCCGTCGACGCGTTTGCACTGGACGACGATGTCGACCAGCATCGTCAGCAACCCCCGGATATCGTCGCGCGCTAGATTCTGGCCGCCCTCGCTCTCCTTGACGAGCAGGGTCAGCTGCTCGAAGGCGAGGCGCGCACTGTCGGCGTGGACAGTGGTGATCGAGCCGGGGTGGCCGGAGTTGACGTTGCGGATGTAGTAGAACGCGGTGCCGTCGCGCAGCTCCTGCAGCAGGATGCGATCGGGCCGCATGCGCAGGCAGGATTCGAGCAGCTCTTTCGGTCCGACCTTGGCGAGGCCCTGCGCGCCCTTCGAATAGTACAGCCGCACATGGTTTGGCTGGGGGATGACCAGCTCGGGCGTGTCCTCGATGGTGATCACCCGCTCGTGTGCGGGGATCTTGGCAATCAGCGCCTTCGACAGCGTGGTTTTGCCGGAACCAGTTGCGCCCGAGATCAGGATGTTCTTGCGCGCCACCACGGCGCGCCCGAGAAACTCAGGCCAAGCGCCACGGTCGTACAGGTCCAACAGCTCTGCGTCGGCACGCGGCGCGACCGACGGCGGCCGCACATCGGTAAACAGCCCGCCCTGTTCGAGATCGGGCAGCGACAGCGTCACGCTCGATGGCTTGCGAATGGTCACACTGACCGTACCGCGCGTGACCGCCGGCGGGATCACGATCTGGATGCGCTCGTCACCCGGAAGCGTCGCCGACAGAACGGGCCGGGTTTCGTCGATGACCTGCGCCGAGGTGCTGGCGACCGCGCGCGCGAGCCGCATCAGGCGATCGAACGTCAACTCGGGCGCCTCATGCAGGGTCCAGCCGTCGCTCCCTTCGGTGAGGATTTCCCCGGGCGTGTTGACGACCAGCTCGTAGAGATCGGACCGTGCGAGGAGCCGCGCGAACGGCTCCAGCAGCGTGACGACGACGGCCCGATCCTGATTTCTATGGGACACCGGCATCAATCCTTGAGGCTGCGGCCAGCGGGAACGGTCGCGCCGTTCGTGCCGCTGTTTGGCGCACCGAACTCGCGCTGCAATTCAGCCTGCGACTTCACCCGCAACTTGTAGATCTGGGAGAAGTCGAGATCGCGCCCGACCATGATGTTGACCAGCTCGCCCTGGTGCTTGATCAGCGTCGGCGGGATGTTGATCGACTGCTCGACGGCGATGGCCGCGCCCTGCTTGCTGGCCTGGGTGCTGCCGTTCGCCTGGATGTTGCTGCTCTGCTGCAGGCGCTGTCCGGCGAACTGCGAAGCATCGCTGACGATCGACAAGAGGAGCGCCGAACCGAAGCGTTCGAGCCAGTGATCATCGACATAGCCATCAAAGCCGGCGCGGCCGATGGCATCTGTTGCGGGCGACGCCATGGTGATGATCACGCCCATCGGTGTCTTGGCCCGGTTCCACAACACAAACAGGCGGGACTGACCGCGCTTCAGGCCGCCACGATATTCGCCGATGACCTGCGTGCCCTTTTCGAGCAGGACGACACGGCCGTTGTCGGACAGCACGTCGCGATTGATGACGCAGGTGGCAAAGCCGGGCTGGTCGGACTGCAGCGCGGTTTCCAGCACGCAGGGGATCGAGGTGCCCATGGCGATGATGGTGTCGCGGTTGCCGATATGGCCGGCGCGCGATCCCTCAAGCACGGTCGGCTTGAGCAGTTTCTCGAAGGTGCCACCGTCCTCCGCGCCGGCTGGCTGAGCGCCATAGGCCGCGAGCGAACCCGAACCGGCGGCGGCCCCCTGCGTCCGGTTCTGGCGGTTGAACGCCATGACCGGTGCTCGTCGCGCCGAGTCCATCAGGTCGTTCTTTTCCGGCGGCGCCATCAGTGGTGGTGTCGGCAGTGCTGCAGCCGGCAGAATCTGCGCCACCGGCGGCGTTGGAGCGGGCGCCGGGTTTGGCGCCGCTTCGAAAGCAGCCGTCTGGCGAATGACGACCTTCTCGGGCGTGACCGCCTTCGTCTTGGGCGGCTTCATGGTCGCCCAAAGCGCAGCACCGGCGAATGCAACCAGCGCGGCAACAGCGAGGCCACGTTTGAGCATGACGTTTTGCGCGCCGCCGATCGTGGCGACATGTTCGCGGCGCTCGCCACGGATTTCAGTATTGGTTTCGAGTATCACCGTCATTACCGGCCTCCCGTGGTACGTGGATCAGTTATCGGTAGCTGCGTCACGGTGACGGGCGGGGCAAAAATCGGAGGTGGCGATAGTGGTACCGCCACTGACACCGGCGCCTTGAGCGCCGGTCCGGCAACGATCCGCTCGACCGCAGGCGACGTG
>JANXRM010000299.1 GCA_025353015.1 Hyphomicrobiales bacterium | reverse complement strand
GGACGCTAATCAAGGCCGCCCCTGTTAACCTGGGCAAAGGCAATGGGGCCGTAGATCGACGCTATGAACGACGCAAGCCTGCAGGCAGGAGCGCCGAGGATACGAACGAGTGGCGCAGATGTGCGCCTTTCGGTCGGCTTGGCTGTGTCGGTATTTCTTCTGGCGCTGGTGAGCATTCTTTTCACGCGCGAGACGGGACGGGTGGCCGCGTTATGGCCCACTAACGCGCTTGTTCTGGTTGCACTGCTGCGCTCAAGGACGGCGGTTTGGGGACGGCTGCTGATTGCGGGGCTCGCGGCACGGATGCCGGGGGCTGAGGTCACGGTCATCGACGTGGCGGACGAGCGGCGATCGATTGTGGAGGCGTTGGGCGCGCGATTCTTGTCCGCCGCCGCCTGGGGTCAGACCCATGGGTCTACCCCCGCATCGGCCGACGTCGTCTTTCACACCAGCGTGTCGGCCGCAGGGCTCAATACGGCCATCGCGTGCGCCGGATTCGAAGCGACCATCGTCGAGCTCTCGTGGTACGGCGACCGCGATGTGCCAGCCAAACTCGGCGGCGCATTCCATAGCCAACGCCTGAAGCTGATCTCGTCGCAGGTGGGCCACGTTTCGGCCGGGCGGCGGGCGCGATGGGATTACCGGCGGCGCCTGATGGCGGCGCTACATCTGCTCGATGATGCGCGCCTCGATGCCCTCGTCGCCGACGAGATCGCATTCGACACTGCGGCCATGGACTTGGCCAAGGTGTTGGCACCTGGTGCCCAGGGCTTGGCGCCGGTCATTCGATACCCGGGGGCGTGACAGCCTTGACGGGCGGCGCGCCGCTGGAGTGAGCCAGTCGAAAAATCGTGGCGTCGCAGATGGGGCCGTCGGTTCTCAATGGCGGCGTTACCTTCGATTAAGCTTCCTCGCTTATCGTTGTCGAGATTGCTTCGGGGGAAATTCTGACAGCGTAAAGCGAGTATCCTGGTGAGAAGCACAGTTTTGTTTGTCGGGGCGCATGCCGACGATGTCGAGCTTGGGGCCGGGGGGACGTGCGCGTATCTCAGCGCTCGCGGCTTCGATGTCCATATCCTGGTGATATCGGACGACGATTGCCAGGCCGTTGCCGCACAGAGACGGCTCGAGGCCGTGGCAGCTGGCGCCGAACTTGGCGTCACATCCGGAAACATCCATTTTCTCGGGCTTCCAGACGGCGGCGTCACCTGCAACCGGGAAGCTGTCAGCGCACTCCGGCGCTTGGTGTCGACGCTCGGCGTCAATCCGATAGCCGTCTTTACGCATACCGAAGCCGACAGCCACCAAGACCACGTGGCAACGACGCGCATCGTTGAAGCGAGCTTCCGGAAAGTGGCGCTGTTCAAATACCAAGTCCGGAATTCCGTCATCGCGTCCGGTTTCGTGCCGGCGATCCATTGTGCGATCGATCAAACGCAAGTCGCCAAATTGCGCGCCCTGAAACAGCATGCGAGCCAGGTGGCCGCCGGCCGGATACAGATCGACGACGTCATCCGGTTCGATGAACGTTCGGCCAAGAACAGCGGTGGCCGCTTTGGCGAAGGCTTCGAGCTCGATCTCCAGGAAGGTGCTGCGGGCCTCGCGGAACCCATGCGGTTGATAGGCCTCCTCGACAGCCAGCCGTTCCGCCAGCTTTGGTCGCCTGTGATTGCAACGGGTGGCCTGACGGTGATGGCGGCCTCGGAGCGTCGCGCTGGCGTCAGCGCGGCCAGCGATCTCGCCCTGGTCACGCGATTGCAAGACAGGCTCTTACAGTCGCGGCTGAGCAACATCGGCGTGCAGCACCGCTTCCGCTTCGATGTGGCACTGAGTGATGGCCCTGCGGACGCAGCGCGCGTGGCCGCCGGAAATACGCTCATCCTCGGCGGTCCAGACGTCAATCCAGCCGCGTCGGCCCTGCAACTTTGGCTTGGCGTACCGCTGCAAACTCAATCCGACGCGCAAGGCCTGCTGACGATTGCATGCAATCCCCTCATGGTCCGGCGGGATGGCTCCGCCTTCATTTTCTGCGCGAGCGGCCGCGACGACATCGCCGTTGCGGCGGCAGCTGAATATCTGCTCGACGATGGCCGGATCAAGTCGATCCTCGAGCGCGCGCGGAACGTCTATAGCGGTCGGACGCCATGGGTGCAGATTCCGGTGCCGGTACGTCAGACCCACGAACGCACCACATGCTCAAGCGCCGTCATGGGGGGCAGCCCGTGGGCGAACGTCGAGCCTCACGATCAATTCGATCGGCACAGTCTCGCGTAAACGGGGGTGGGACGCGGTGGACGCATTCGCCCGGCATGGCGCTCCCGCAGCAGGTGGGCGTCGAGAGCGAAGCGAAAAGTTTGATGTCTGCCAGACGAGATGTCTCAAGCTGGTGTAATTCAAGCCGGCGTCATTCAAGCCGGCTTGGCGGACAACCCCAGCCGTTGCGCAAGCTCCAGCTGGATGCGCGGAATCCAGAAATCCGTCAATGGGCTGTATTGGACGGGAGCGCCCGGTGACCACAGATGTTGGCTCGCGGCGCACTGCGTGTAGCTCCGCCAATCGTCGTCGGTCACATGCGTGAAGGACTGCGATCCGCGGCGGACGGCGATGCGCGTTTTGAGCTGCTCGACATCGCGATGCGCGTAATGCCGGTTGAAGATCGCGCGTGAACCGATCTTGGCTTTCGAGAGGTTTTGCGGGAACTGGCGGTTCTGCTCGACATCCCACGCGACGGCTGGATCGTTGCGGAATAGGCGGAACTCGCGCCACGTCACGCGATAGTGGCGGCGGCGCTGTTCGATCGGCTGGCTGCGGTTGTCCAGCCCCCTTTCGATGGTCGTGACATCGTAATCTGTCAGCGCGAATTCCATCTGGTTGGCGCGGACGAAATCGGCGCCTTC
>JANXRM010000281.1 GCA_025353015.1 Hyphomicrobiales bacterium | reverse complement strand
TCGAACGCGCGGAACTCCACGAGGCCGAGCCGCCCGGTTGGGCTGTCGGGAGAATAGAGCTTGTCGATGCAGATCTCGGCCCGATGCGTGTTACCGGTCAAGTCGATCAGAAGGTTCCGGAAAATGCGATCGACCAGCCATGGCGGCGTTGCGTGGCCCTGAGACTTCTGCACCTCGGCGAGTGCGATCTCCAACTCGTAGAGCTGGTCGTGACGTGCTTCATCAGTGCGCGGCGCCTGGCTGGTCGGCCCGATGAAGAGGCCCGAGAACAGATACGACAGCGATGGGTGGTTCTGCCAAAAATTAATGACGCTCGCCAGAAGATCCGGCCGGCGCAGGAATGGGCTGTCGGCCGGAGTCTTGCCGCCAAGTACGATGTGGTTGCCGCCACCAGTGCCGGTGTGGCGTCCGTCGAGCATGAATTTCTCGGCACCGAGCCGCGTCTGGCGCGCCTCGTCGTAGAGCGTCGTCGTGACCTCGACGAGATCGGGCCAATTTGTCGTTGGATGGATGTTGACCTCGATGACGCCGGGATCGGGCGTCACCTTGATCACGTTGAGGCGCGGATCGGACGGCGGCGCATAGCCTTCGAGGCGAACGGTGAGGCTGGCACGCTCGGCGGTGGTCTCCAGTGCTGCAACGAGAGCGGCATAGTCTTCCGCATCGGCCACCGGCGGCATGAACACACAGAGATGGCCATCCCGCGGTTCGACGACCAGTGCCGTCCGCACCGCGCCGATCACTTCATCAGACACGCTGAGGGGAGCTGTCGGGCTCTGCAGCGTCACAGCGCGGCGCTGCTGCTGCAGGGTGGTGCGATCGGGAAGCCGCTCGCGCGCGGCGAATGGGTCGGCCGGCTCGACGTTCGGATAGTTGATCGGCGCGATATAAGGCAGCGAGCCGAGTGGCAACCGAAAGCCAACGGGTGAATCCCCCGGCGCCAAAAAAAGCTTTTCGCGGCGGAGCTTCCAGCGCTCGGTCATCCAGCGACGGCCGCGGTCCTGAGTCTGCCACACCTGGATCGGCAACACGTAGCCCGTCGGCTTGCCGAGCCCACGGTTGAATACGGAAACGAGCCGCGCGCGCTCAGCAGGGTCGTCGAGCTTGTTGGTTGCCGGATCGACGCCAATGGGCAGCTTCTGCTCGGCAAGCGCGAAATGGCCGGGATCCTCGAATGCAGCGATCGGCGCGTCTGCGGCGAGGCCAAGCTGGCGGCAGAGTTCCGTTACGTAACTCTCGGCTTCCTTGATCGTCGCGGGCACCCGCGGTTGCTCGCGGTCGATCAATTCCGGTTTCGCCCACAGCAGTTCGCCATCCGTCCGCCAGAACACCGCATAGGACCAGCGCGGCAACTGCTCGCCCGGATACCATTTGCCCTGGCCGTAATGTAGGAGCCCGCCGGGTGCAAAACGGGCCATCAGCCGGCGCACGAGCTCCTCGGCGAACCGCTGCTTGGTCGGGCCAACGGCCGCGTTGTTCCACTCCGCTCCGTTCACGTCGTCGATCGAGACGAACGTCGGCTCACCGCCCATGGACAGGCGCACGTCGCCGGCGGCGAGACGCTTGTCGACCGCGTGGCCGGCCGCGATGATGCCGGACCATTCCGCGTCGCTGTAGGGCTGCGTCACGC
Organism: Hyphomicrobiales bacterium; assembly: GCA_025353015.1. Classification (GTDB taxonomy): domain Bacteria; phylum Pseudomonadota; class Alphaproteobacteria; order Rhizobiales; family Hyphomicrobiaceae. Next base: position 10,725 of record JANXRM010000281.1, on the reverse strand, counting down.
GCGGGGTTTCGCGGATGCGCGCGACCGACATCTCGAAGTCGAATTCGACCTTGGCCTCGTCGTGGGCGCCCGAAATTGGTGCGGCACTCGACGGCGATGGCGTTGCGGCCAAGGGTATGTGGCCTTCGCTCGCGACCAGGCCCGACGTCGGGTCGAGACCGATCCAGCCGGCGCCCGGCAGATAGACCTCGGCCCAGGCATGGAGATCCGTGAAGTCCTTGTCGGCGCCAGCCGGCCCGTCGAGCGGCTTCACGTCGGGCTTCAATTGGATGAGGTAGCCGGAGACGAAGCGGGCCGCGAGCCCAAGCCGGCGCAAAATCTGGACCAGCAGCCAGCCGGTATCACGGCAGGAGCCCGAACCGTTTGCCAAGGTTTCATCCGGCGTTTGGACGCCTGGCTCCATGCGGATCAGGTACTTGATTTCCTGCGAGAGGTGCCGGTTCAGGTCGCAGATGAAGTCGAGCGACGTGCCCGTGGTCGTGCGGTCGAGCGCCTTCATGTAGCGCGCGAGCAAAGGGCCGTCGGCTGTGGGCTCGAGGTAGGGCTTCAGTTCGGCGGCCAGTTCCGGATCGTAGGCGAACGGCCAGCTCTTAGCGTAGTCCTCGACGAAGAAATCGAACGGATTGATAACTGACAGATCAGCCACGAGGTCGATCGTGACGGACAGCAACTTGGTTTTTTCCGGCACGACGACGCGGGCCAGGAAATTGCCGAACGGGTCCTGCTGCCAGTTGATGAAATGCTCGGCAGGTTCGAGCCGCAGCGAATAGGACAGGATCGGGGTCCGGCAGTGCGGTGCTGGCCGCAACCGGATCGTGTGCGGCGCCAATCCAACCAGACGATCATAGTGATAGACGGTGCGATGCGTCAGTGCGGCGTGCAAGGCCATTGCAGCTCCATTCTCGTCTGCTCCAAAAACGTGTCAGGGCAGCTCACGATTGTTTCTGACTTTGGCTCTGCGTCTTGGTCGAGCGTTTGGCTTTGCGGCTGGCGTTCGGTTGCGGCGATCCCGTTGAATCGGTCGAAGGCATAGACATCCGAAAGAAGGCCGTCCCGATCTCGGCTGTGAGCTTGATCAGCGCACGCTGCACCCAGTCGTTGAACTCGTGCAGGCGGTGAGGCAGGACCTGATCACTGCTGGCTCTGAGCAGGCCGTCCGTCAGAACGTCGCTCGCCTCGAGGCAGGCATTGCCCGTCGATAATCGGAATGTACCGCGCAGAATTTGCAGCGCCTCGCAGATTTCGCGAACGCAGAAGCCGATAGACCGTGGATGGTTCGGATTGAGAACGAGGAACCGCGCGACACGCTCTGGCGTGGCGCTGTTCTGCTCCAGCCGGTGGAACACCTGATAGGCAGCGGCGGTCCGCAGGATCGTCGACCAGAAGACGAAATCATCGGCCGGATCGGCAGCCTGGGTCGAGGTCGTGCCTTGGGCGAATTTGACATCGAGCAGGCGGCTCGTCTGGTCTGCGCGCTCGATCATCTGTCCGAGTTTGAAGAACTGATACCCTTCGTCGCGATAAAGCGTTCCTTCCGCAACGCCGATCTGGGCCAGGCAGCCGGCACGAATCTCGGCGCACACGCGCGGCAGCCGGGATGGGCTGATGTCGTCGGCGCTGATCTTCTCGACCAATTGGTGAAAGGAATTGAGTTGCGCCCACATTTCCAGCGGGATGAACGGGCGCAGCGCGCGCGCATTTTCCCGCGCCCAATGGATCGAAGACCGGATCGATGCGGGGTTGGCCTGATCCGTCACGTAGAACGCGACGATGTTGATGGCAGAGACCTCGAAGCGTTCCTTGAAACGGGCCTCGTCGCTGTGCAGCGTCAACAGCCACGACCAGCCGGTCTCGCGATCATGCCCGCCGAACGACGATTGCATCTCGATGACGCGGGCGAGACTGGCGCCGCGCTCAAGATAGCGGGCAAGCCAGAACAGCGCCTCCGCATTTCGCGATAACAGCCTCACGTTTCGTCCGTCAGCACCCAGGTGTCTTTTGTGCCGCCCCCCTGCGAGGAGTTGACGATCAGAGACCCCTCCTTCAGGGCGACCCGGGTCAACCCGCCGGGCAACACCCAGGTGTCCTTGCCCGTGATTGCGTATGGCCGCAAATCGACATGCCGCGGCCGGGCACCACCTTCGATGAGCGTTGGTGCCACCGATAGATCAATCATCGTCTGGCTGATGAAGTTGGCCGGATTAGCCTTGAGTTTGGTGGCAGCTTCTTCCAACTCGGCTTTGCTTGATTTCGGCCCGATCACGATACCGTAACCGCCGGACTCGCCGACCGGCTTCAGAACCAGTCGCTCCAGATTGGCGAGCGTGTACGCAAGCCCCTCCGGCTCGCGACAGATGTGCGTCTCGACATTTGCGAGGATCGGCTTCTCAGAGAGGTAATAGCGAATGATGCGTGGCACATAAGCATAAACCGCCTTGTCGTCGGCAACACCGGTGCCGATCGCGTTGGCGAGCGTCACGTGACCGGCCCGCGCGGCGCGCAGCAATCCGCGAACGCCCAGCATGGACGTCGGATTGAAGGCCTCGGGATCGAGAAAGTCGTCGTTGACCCTCCGGTAGATCACGTGCACCGGCTCGAGCCCGTCGATCGTGTGTGCGTAGACTCGGTCATCCTCAACCACGAGATCACGGCCTTCCACGAGCGGAACGCCCATCTCTCGGGCGAGGAACACGTGCTCGAAATAGGCGGAATTGTAGATGCCCGGCGACAGCAGCACAACGCAAGGGTTGTCGACCCCGGCCGGCGCTACCTCGCGTAGCTTGCCCAACAACCGCTTGCCGTAATCGGAGACAGGGCGAACCTTGAGCCCCTGCATCAGATCCGGGAAAGCGCGCTGCATCAGATGGCGGTTCTCGATCACATAGGAGACGCCGGATGGGCTGCGGCCATTGTCCTCGAGCACCAGAAACGACCCTTGGCGGTCGCGGACGATATCCGTGCCATTGATGTGGATGTAGGTGCCGCAAGGCAGGTCCAGATCGACCATTTCAGGGCGATAGCAGGTATTGCCTAGCACGAGATCCGCTGGAATAATGCCATCCTTGATGATCTGCCGTTTGTGATAGATATCGTGTAGGAACAGATTGAGCGCCTGGACGCGTTGTTTGACGCCAGCTTCTATCTGGGCCCACGCGTCGGCCGTCAGCACGCGCGGTATGACGTCGAACGGCAAAATGCGGTCGATGGCATCCTTGTCGGTATAGACCGTGAAGGTGATGCCGAGGTTGAACAATTCGCGTTCGGCGTCGGCGGCTCGCTGCCGCAGTTGGGCAAGATCGCTGGTTTCCAGCGTATGCCAGAGCGGTGCGATCTGGCGCCCTGGTTGTTTGTCGGGACCCAGCAACTCGCAATAGAAATCCCCCGGAAAATAACCGTCGAGGGCGGATACCGCAGTCGAATGCTTCAATGCTGCGATCGTGGCCATTGAAATAATCCGAATTCAGCGCCTATTGTTTAGGCACTCTAGCGAGCGAAAACGATTCGGTCTCGCCCAATAATCGAGCGGGTGCTACGCTATTTGGCGATTTTTCCGGCAACTCGTTGTTGACGAGGAGCTGTCCAGTTCGCCGACCCGAACCGCTTTCGCAACACGAAGCACGTCTTCCCACCACGAGGCACGTCGCCGCGGAAACGATTGTGCGCTTTACCTCTGCGCCGACCCGCGGTGCCATCGGTCTGCCGAACGTTCGCCCGATGATCTGCATCGGCAAGGGGAGGCTAGCCCCCGACAACTACGTTAGGATCGCCGACGCGGGATTGGCTGCGGCAGTGAACGATACTCGAAAATGAATGGCACTCATAGTGGCGTCGGCACGGTCGGTAGATACATGCGCCCACACCATCAACTCAAGACCGTTCTCTGATCTTTATTCAAACGACGCACTTTACTGCAACAATGCCGGTATAAACGCGCTTGGAGCGCTTTCGTGGTCGATCGTTTCTGAAAGCACCCTCGTGCTGTTTGGGGCGATGACCGCAATTGGCGCTGGGTCTTGCGAAAACGAGTGCCTGGTTCGGGGTCTTTTGGGCCATGGCGCCACGAAAAATTCAGCGCGATGCCTTCCTTGAATTCTCAGCTTTGGCGGCTTTGCTGGCGGTCCGCTGTCCCTGGTGGAGTTTTTCGTGCGTACCATTGGATCGGTCACGCAACGTGGAACATCGCAAAGTTTGCGCAGCGAGCAGAACGGATGAGTCAAGGCGTAAGTGGCTCTGTCATGCAGAAGAACCACCCGCCCCGATCCCCGTTCGTTCCTGCGCCACCGACTGCTGGAGCACACGCACTTGCGTGCCTCACCGGTCGAACCGCGCCGGATAGGTGTCAGGTGAAATCGGGATGCACTGGCAGCGGCGATAGATGCGCTCGTAGGGTGCCAGCAGCCGCTCCACATCCTTCTCGGATTCAGTCAACATCGGTCCGATCCGCTCGTGCGCGGCGTGGATCTCGTCGATCAGCTTGTCCTCGTCGACGCGCGTCAAGCGGCCGTCCTTCAGGATCACTTCGCCGTCGACCATCACCATGTCGACCTCGCTGCGCCCAGCGGAGAACACCAGCTGATTGACCGGATCGTTGAGCGGCGTGAACGGAATGCCATTCAGGCGGTAGGCCGTGAGATCGGCGAGGCGGCCGACCTCGATGGCGCCAAGATCTTTGCCCCGGCCCAGCGCCTTGGCGCCGCCCATGGTCGCGAACCGGTAGAAATCGTAGGCGCCGACCCACTTGGTGTGATCGCCGCGCAGTTTGTGCAACAGACCGCCGAGGTAGAGCGCGTTCTGCATGTCCGTGCCCTCGATGGAACCGCAGCCGTCCGTACCCATGGAAATGTTGACGCCGCCGTCGATCAGCGCGCGGATCGGTGCCAAGCCCGAACCGACCTTGAGATTGGACGTCGGGTTGTGTTGCGCCGTGGCGCCCGTGCGCGCCAGGATCTCGATCTCGGACGGTTTCAGCCAGATGGCGTGAATGAGCTGCGTGTTCGGTTTCAGGAAGCCGATGCGATCGAGATATTCAAGTGGTGTACAGCCGTACCATTCCTGCCCCGTAACCACCTGCAGGCGTGTCTCCTGCACATGCGTCATGATGGGCAGATCGAACTCGTCGGCGATGTTGCGCACGGTGCGCAGAAAATCCTCGGTGCAACGTTGCGGCGCCGATGGCGCCAGCATGTATGCGACGCGATTTGCCTTCGGGTGACGCGCTTTGGCGGCGCGCGAACGAACGCCAGCAGATCGGCCTGCGAATACATCTTCGTTGCGTCGAGTTCTGCCAGCAGCTCCTTTGGAAACTCTTCATCGACGAATGGAACACCACGGAAGAACGGCTTGTCGAACAGCGTGAAACCGACGAGCGCACGGATGCCCAGATCCTCATAGGCCTGAAACACCGCCTCCACGTGCTCCGGCTGGATCCGCGGCGCGACGTTGCAATCGTCGCTCAACGTGGTCGTGCCGCTGTGCACGGCCTCTATGGCGCCGATCATCGTGCGCAGGTAGATGTCGCGCGGCGTATAGGCGATCGGCTTCAGCGGGCGGACGTAATTGTTCCACAACTCGAGCGGCAGGTTGTCCTTGCGGCCCTTGTAGAAGCCCTCGTGGCTGTGATGATGGCAGTTGATGAGGCCCGCCGTGACAAGGCGGCCGCGCAAATCGATGACGGTGCCTTCAGGCGCCATGGCGCCGCTTGGCCTGACGTCGATGACTTTCTTGGCCTCAATGACGATATCAACCGCGCCATCGCTGAGCTTTGCATCTTCGCCGAGTAGTGCCAAGCCCCCGAGCAATGTCGTGCGTGCCATCGTCGCCTCCTGTCAAACGTCCCGCAGCTCGCGGCGCCAATCGCCGCTGCGGCTCGTTGCTCACTCCCGATAGGGATGCGTCGCCACCCAATGCCGCGCGATATCGATGCGCCGCGTGATCCAGACATCCTTCCGCGCCATAACGTGGTCGAGCAGCCGCTCGAGGCCCGCCGCGCGCGCAGGATGCCCGATCAGCCTGGGATGTAGCCCGACCGACATCATCTTCGGCTGCCGGGCCCCTTCCTTGTAGAGCATGTCGAACGCATCGCGGATGAAGGCGCAGAAGTCGTCGGACGTGCCCATCCAGCCCACGTACTTGCCGTCATTGTTCGTCAAGGAATACGGCACCACCAGATGCGGTTTGCCATCGACCTTGGTCCAAACCGGCAGCTCATCGCCGTAGTAGTCGCTGTCGTAGAGGAAGCCGCCGTGTTCGGCGAGCAGGCGGCGCGTGTTGAGGCTTGGGCCATAGCGGCAGTACCAGCCCTCGGGCTTCTGGCCGAGCGTTTTGGCAAAACTTTCCATGGCGCGCTGGATCTGGCGGCGCTCCTCGTCCTCGGCCATGTCGAACTGCTTAACCCAACGCCAACCATGACTGCACACGTCCATGCCGGACTCGCGGATGGCCTTGGCGATCATTGCGTTGCGCTCGAGCGCCAGCGCACACGCGAAAAACGTGACCGGCAACTTGCGCTCCTGGAACAAGGCGAGCACGCGCCAGAACCCGACGCGGCTGCCGTATTCGAACATGCCCTCACCGGCGAGGTCGCGGCCCTTGAGCGCCGGCCGGCCAAACGCCTCGGTGTGCTGGGTTTCGGTCGTGCCCTCGCCGTCCTGGAACGACGGCTCTGATCCCTCCTCCACATTGATGACGAAGTTGATGGCAAGCCGCGCGCCCTGCGGCCATTTCGGATCCGGCGGATTGGGGCCGTAGCCGACGAAGTCGCGGACGTGATTGTCAGGCATGCCGGGCTCCCGAGTGACCATTGCAACCGAGTTTACCTTGGGCGCGAGCCGCAAAGCTATCGCGTCGCCAGCCGCGAAATATCGTCGTGAATTTCATTCAAGACAAGCCGCATGTGCTCGTTGAATTCGGGCGTCGTCGGATCGCGGGGACGCGGCAGATCGACCGGAATGATCTTGCGGATCCGACCCGGCCTGGGCGTCATGATCACGATGCGATCAGCCAGGAACACGGCCTCGTCGATGCTGTGGGTGACGAAAACAACAGTTGCCTTGTGCAACGCCCAGACCCGCAACAATTCGGCCTGCATGATGCCGCGCGTCTGCGCGTCCAGCGCCCCGAACGGCTCGTCCATCAACAGGATCTTGGGGCTCGTAGTCAACGCGCGGGCGATGCCGACGCGCTGACGCATGCCGCCCGAAAGCTCGTGCGGGTATTTGTTTTCGAATCCAGAGAGGCCGACGACCTTGATCAGGTCGTCCGATATCTGCTGCCGCTTGGCCGCTGGGACGCCACGGGCCTTCAAGTTGAAGGCAATGTTGGTGCGCGCCGACATCCAGGGAAAGAGCCCGTGCTCCTGGAACACGACACTCGCGTCCGCGTGCGGGCCGGCAAGCGGCTGGCCGTTGATAGTGACGGTGCCGGCTGTCGCCGGCTCGAGACCGGAAAGGATCTGCAACAGCGTGGACTTGCCGCAGCCGGACACGCCGAGCAAGCAGATGAACTCGCCGAACTCGGCCTGTAACGCCACGTTGTCGAGGGCGTGCACCTCTTCGGCACGGCGCCGATAGACCTTGGTGACGCCGTTCACATCGATGAAACTCATGCCTCCAGCACCAGGCCTTCCTGCCAGCTACAAAAATAGGTCCGCATCATCCGGATCAACTGGTCGAACAGCAAGCCGATGGTTCCGATGACGATGATTCCAGCGACGATCTGGTCGGGCCTGAAGATCATCTGCGCGTAAAGGATCATGTAGCCGAGCCCTGATTTAACAGCCATCATCTCGGCCGTAACGACTGTCAGCCAACCGGCGCCGGCCGCGAGCCTAAAACCGGTCAGGATCGACGGCAACGCGCTCGGCAGCAGGATATCGCGCAGCACGAGGCTGTCGGGCGCCTTCGCCGCGCGCGCCACCGCCAAGAGTGTGCGCTCCACGTTCTTGACGCCGAAAATCGTGCTGATCACGATCGGCCAGAAGGCGGCGAGCCAGATCAGGATGATCGCCGGCCGGTCGCCGATCCCGAAGAACATGATCGCGAGCGGGATCAGCGCGATGCCCGGAAAGCATCTGAAGATCTGGATGGTCCAGTCCATCAGGCGGTCGAGCGTCTTGTAGCGCCCGATCAGCAGCCCGATCGGCACCGCCGTGACGAACGCGACGCTGACGCCAAAGGCAACGCGGGCGAGGCTCGCCTGCGTGTGCTTCCAAAGCAGCGGCCATTCCTTGAGGAACACGTTCGCCACCTCGGTCGGCGTCGGGAACAACGCCACCGAATAGACGCCCGCGCGCGCCGTGATCTCCCAGGCGATCACGAGCAACACAAGCGGAATAGCGCCCAACGGCAATCGGCTGATAAAGCTGGCCATGGATCGCGATCAACCCAGCGTCGTGTTGATAAACTTGTCCCAATCGGGCAGCTTCTCGGCCATCTTCGCTTCCAGCATCATCGCGCCCATGGCTTCGATGCCTTTCCTGAACTCAGGCCCCGACTCGGTCGAGAAGAACGTATTCTTCAGGCTTTCCTTTGCCACCCCGATCGGCATGTTGAGCGACTTCACGATCGACTCGGCGGCGAACGATGGATCCTTGATCAGTTCGGCCGTTGCCGACTTGTGCGCCTTGAGAACCGCCTTCGTCGTTTCCGGGAACTTCTGAATGAAATCGGGTGTGGCGATCAGACCGAGGTTGGTCTTGCCCATCGGCGTATCGTAAGGCGCCCAGAGCGGTTTGCCCCAGCCGTTCAGCGCCACGTAGGCCGCGTGCGGCTCGAAAATGATGGCGCCGTCGAGATCGCCGCGCTGCATGGCCACGGGCATATCGGGATTGTTCATGAAGACGAGTTCGACATCCTTCGCGATGCCGATATTCTGCAGTTTCCACGCGAGCGACATGTGCGAGATGCTGGCCGCCTGCACCGCGACCTTCCGGCCCTTGAGATCTGCGAGGCTTGTAATTTTCGGGTTGCCGAGCAGATACCAGCCGCCGTCGGTAGCGTTGGACAGCACGACCAGCGGCACGCCGCGGCCGGCTAAGCCAATGGCCGCGTTGATGCCGCCGTAACCGATCTGAATATCGCCGGAGGCGATCGCCTGCATGCGCTGCGTGATGTTGGGGAAGTTGATCACCTCTGCTTCGATGCCGGCCTGTTCCTTCAGGAACTTCGGCAGCAGATAGCCGGCAGCGGTTGTCCCAGCGAGAATGTTGCCGATCTTGATCGACTTCGGCTCTGCCGCTCGCGTGGCGCGGCTCAGAATGGCGGGGGCGGCGAGGACCGAGGCGGTCACAGTTGCAAACCGGCGGCGGCTAATCATCGGATATTCTCCTGGAAGGGACATTTCGGGTTTCGATTGGACCGCGTCTTGCGGCACGTTAGGCCATTAAATCTGGATCACGTCGCTTTGGGCGGGGACCACGGTGGCAGCGTCGCGACCAGTTTCTCGATATGTTGTTGACCGCCGCGCGCCATCCACGTCGCGGCTGCCAGATTGGCAAACAGCACCTGCATGCGAAGGTCCGTTTCATCATACATGAACCGCGCCTGCGCCGCGGTATTGAACATGCCGATCACCTGATTGCCCCAGATCATCGGCACATACACCGAGCACCCCACGCGCCCGGTCGCCAGGATCTGGCGGAAGATCGGATCGACGTCGGTGTTGGGCACGACAGCCGGCACGCCCGTTTTTACGGTATGGCCAGGCCGGCTGTCCGTGGTGCTGATGCGCGCGTGGCGCTGGCTGTCCGGAAAGCCATGATCAGCATGCAGGATCATATGGTCGCGCTTCGGCGCGATGATGAACATACCGGACACGACGAACTGCGTCTCGCCGGGCTTCAAGGCGCCTGGCGTCGCCACTGCGTCCGGATCGCCGAGCAGATCCCGCGTCGCTTTGGTCAAATGCCGCACGGCCAGTTCCGGATCTGTTTCGGCGCGGCAGCGCTCGGCCGCCTGTTCGAACCCCCGCATCACCCGGTCATAGTACGCGCTGTCTTTCGCCATTGTCCCTCGTCGCGCCCCGATGACCTGATTTCATGCATCCCACTGTCGGCGATCGAGCGCTTTCATGGCAAGGTAATTTCCCAGGCTGGTTGCCGATCGGAATGCCGGAAAATCAGGCTATTGCCGGACTTCGTGCTGGCGCCAGAAATATGGACGGACACCCAGCGTCGAGCCAAATTGTATCGCCTCAGTAGTATCGCCTCGAGCGCGTTGAGGCAAGCGAGTGCGACGGTTACCATGGCTTCCGGGAACGTCGGGACTGTTCACTAAACTCGATGGGCCGGATCGCGAGACAACGCTCGTCGTTGCAGCATCAGGTATATCCAGGCCAAAAGGTCGATGGTCGCGGGCGTGCTGAGGAGGCGCCCAAAAAAATGGAGCGTTTGCGGATAGGAAGTTCGCATAATCCCCGTCCACTGACGCCTGTATGTCGCTAATTATTTCAACGGGTTGTGCTTTCGACCGTCCACCGCCCTCCAGCCCTGGTCAACGTCATCCAGCTATAATGTTTGGGCCCAAGTTGGGGCCGAACTTTTGGCGGAACCGAACATTTGCCAATGGCGATCCATAAACTGAACGCGCTTCATCCCTGCGCACTTAGTTCCGGCACAATTGTAAGTCATTGAGATGCCACAACAAGTGGGGCACTGATCATGACCAAGCAGGACGACGACGCGCTGTGGCGCGATTTTCCGAAGACAGCGATCGAGTTCGAGACGAAGTT
>JANXRM010000279.1 GCA_025353015.1 Hyphomicrobiales bacterium | reverse complement strand
GCTGTGAAGTCCGTGGCCGGCACCGACGACAACGACCTCCTGTGTCTTGCAGCCAGCGTTGAGCGGGGGAGCCAACATCCCCTGGGCGCGGCAATCGTGCGGGCAGCGAGCGACCGCAAACTCGAACTCGTGGCTGTCACCGATTTCGATGCCCCAATCGGCAAGGGTGTAACCGGCGTCGCTGCCGGCAGGAAGATCGTCATCGGCAATCGTCGCATCATGACCGAGGCCGGCATGACCACGGTGCTCCTTGACGCCGAGGCTGAAATTTTGCGCCGAGACGGCGGCACGGCCATCTACGTCGCCATCGACGGCCAGCTGGCGGGCGTGATCGCCATCGCCGATCCAATCAAGGCATCGAGCGCGGGTGCAATTGCAGCGCTCAAAGCGGCGGGCCTGCGGGTCGTGATGCTGACGGGCGACAATGCCACCACTGCGAAGGCGGTCGCCGAAAAACTGGGGATTACCGAGGTCGAGGCGGATGTGTTGCCCGATCAGAAGAGCAGAATCGTCGAGCGCTTGCGGTCCGAGGGCCGCATCGTCGCCATGGCCGGCGATGGCGTCAACGACGCGCCGGCATTGGCGGCTGCCGATGTCGGGATTGCCATGGGGACCGGCACCGATGTCGCCATGGAAAGCGCGGGCATCACGCTGGTCAAGGGTGACCTCAATGGCATCGTGCGTGCCCGGCATCTGTCGGCCGCGACGATGTCGAACATCCGCCAGAACCTGTTCTTCGCCTTCATCTACAATGCAGCGGGCGTGCCGATCGCGGCAGGCTTGCTCTATCCCTTCTTTGGGGTCTTGCTGTCACCGATTATCGCCGCGGCGGCGATGGCGTTGTCGTCGGTCAGTGTCATCGGCAATGCCCTGCGGCTCAAGCGCGTGAAGCTGTAGGCCATGCCACAACTCAGCCGGACTGTATCGAACGACGCGTTGTCCGAGCGCGTGTTCGCCTATGTCGATGATATCCGCAATCTCGCGCGTCACATGAGTGAGAGCCGCTCGATGCCGATGATGGGATCGAAGCTCACACTGGAGATTGTGACAACAGAACCGACGGGGATCGGAGCCACGTATCGGTACACTGGGCAGATGCTGGGATTGGTGCTCGATTTTTCCGAGACGGTGACGACTTACACCGCAGGCCGCGAAAAGATCTGGCGAACCATCGGAAACCCGAAGCTCCTGATTATGCGTGGATACGAAATGCGGGTGCTCGTTGACCCGATCACGCCCGCCAGTTCGAACCTCACCATCAGCATTGACTACGAATTGCCAGTCTCAGGATTCTGGCGGGCGGCGGGGTGGCTGCTTGCCGATGTCTACAGTCGCTGGTGCCTGACCGGCATGGTCAGTGGCAGCAAGCGTGATCTTGAGCAACGTGGGGGCCCGCGATGATCACCAAGCAAGGGCCGCTGGCCACTTGGATTGAGGTCATGCGCCGCTATCTCGGCGTTTCGATTGCGGCGCACGTTGTCTGGGAAGTTCTGCAACTTCCACTGTTTACGCTCTGGACAACGGGAACGGTCCGTCAACAAATCTTCGCGGTTTTCCACTGTACGATCGGTGATGCCATGATCGCGGCGCTCTCCCTCCTTCTGGCGCTGGCTGTTTTCGCGCACGCGACGTGGCCGCGTGCGAGCGTTACCCGCGTGTATTTGGCGAGCCTTGCGTTCGGGGCCGGCTACACGATCTATAGCGAATGGCTGAACATCAACGTACGCGGGAGCTGGGCCTACTCGGATCGAATGCCGATCGTGCCGGTGATCGGCACGGGTCTGGCGCCACTGCTGCAATGGGTCGTCGTTCCGACGCTGGCACTGTGGGTCGCGCTCGGGCGGGCGCCGTGGGTTGATGACCGATGACGCACGCCAGCATTGGGGCGTTCGTCTCTCAATGCCGATGGGTGTGGTGCATATCGGGAAAGTGCGGATGCTTGTGTCGCATCCGATCGTGACGGTGACTGTGCGCGTGCGGCTCGCCCGGCGGATCGTCTGGACCGTGGATGTGCTGGTGGTGCGCATCGTGCATATGTGAATGAGCATGCTCCAAGGGCTCGTGCTGGTGGGCATGCTCGTGACCCTCAGTCAGATGCAGCCAGACACCGAGCCCCATCAAGAGGCCGGCGGCCACCAGCTGCATCGTGACGGGCTCACGTAGGAACACGATCGCCGCGATGGTCCCGAGAAACGGCGCCGTCGAGAAGTAGGCGCCGGTCCGCGCGGTTCCCAGTTCGCGCAAAGCGCGCACGAAGAGAGCGAGGCTGACGCCGTAGCCAAGGAAG
>JANXRM010000248.1 GCA_025353015.1 Hyphomicrobiales bacterium | reverse complement strand
GCACGGCCGTCGGCACCGGCGCCTGTCAGGTCGCAGCATCGTCGGTATCCGGCGCCATCGCCCATCTGCAGCGCGGCAATGTCGATATCCGCATGGGTCTTTATCTGATCGCCGGCGGACTTGTCGGCGCCATGCTCGGCGTCGAGTTGCAACAGCAGCTCAAGGCCATGGGCCAACTCGACCTGTTCACAACGCTAACGTACGTCATCATGCTCGGCATCATTGGCACGTTGATGCTGGTCGAAAGCCTGCGCGCGATACAAAAAACGGCTCGCGGCGGCACGCCGGCCCTCAGCGTGCGGCGCGCCGGACAGCACAGCGTCATCCAGCGCATGCCCTTCAAGCGGCGCTTTCGCGTCTCGAAGCTTTACATCAGCACCATCCCGCCCGTCGGCATCGGCGTCCTGGTCGGCTGGCTGACCGCCATCATGGGTGTCGGCGGCGGCTTTCTGCTGGTGCCGGCACTGATCTATGTGCTGCGCGTGCCAACGCGCGTGGCACTCGGCACGTCGTCCTTCCAGATCATTTTCGTGACCGTCTTCGCCACGCTGCTGCAGGTTGTGCGCAACCAGTCGGTCGATATCCTGCTGGCGGCGCCGTTGATCGCTGGCGGCGTGCTCGGCGCCCAGATCGGCGTCGGCCTCGGCGAGCAAATGAAAGCCGAGCAGTTACGCGCAGCCTTGGCCTTCCTGGTGCTAGCCGTCGCCGTCCGCATGGCCTTCGACCTCGTCGCAACCCCCGGCGATGTGTTCTCGATCCAGACGCAGATTTGAGGCGGGTTGCACGGGCGGCGGCGGGCGCCAGCAACAGTACGATCGATCATCGGCCTTCCCCCGTCACGTCGGGAAAGCAGAAGGCATCACGACGTTAGGTGTGGGTCGGCACTGCACTGTGTCCTCAAGCCGACCCAATCGAGGTCTGTGAAAATCTATTAATCATGCAAGCCAACGGAGCACGAACAATGAAGATCACCGTTGAGACAAATGTAAAGGCGGCCATCGACAAGGTCTGGCGGGCCTACACATCCCCTGAGCACGTCACAAAGTGGAATTTTGCATCTGATGATTGGCATTGCCCGCGTGCTACCGGCGATCTCCGTGCAGGAGGCAAATTCAGCTCCCGCATGGAAGCCAAGGACGGCAGCATGGGTTTTGACTTTGCAGGCACCTATACCAACATCATTGAACACAAGTTGATTGAGTATTCATTTGGCGATCGCGCTGCCAAAGTCGAATTCATTCCCGCCGGCGAGGATATCGCGGTTCGCGTGACTTTTGACGGCGAGCCCACGCACTCCGAAGAGCACCAGCGAAGCGGATGGCGGGCCATCCTGAACAACTTCGCACGGCACGCTGAAACCCTGTAAGTGACGACTCCAGGTCAACTCCGGCTTTACGGCCTCCTTCTGCACCGACTACGTCACCGACAGCTTACCCTTCAAAACCGGCCGTTCGCAAGATTGCCCCAACCATCACCCCACCTTCGCCGCCGCGGACAGGTAATTCACGTCCGTGTCCGCCGACAGCGACCAACTATCCGAAAGCGGGCTGTAGACCATGCCTTCGGTGTGTCCGGGCCCGAGGCCTGCGCCCGCGAGATAGCGCGCCATTTCGTCCGGCGTCACGAACCGTTCCCATTGATGCGTGCCCGCCGGCAGCCAGCGCAGCACATACTCCGCCCCAACGATCGCTAGTAGGTACGCCTTCACGGTACGGTTGATGGTCGAGACGATCATCAGTCCACCCGGCCGGACGAGTCCCGCACAGAGCTTCAGGAAGGTGGCGGGCTCCGGCACATGCTCGATGACCTCAAGGCACAAGACCGCGTCGAACGTGGCGCCCGTCGCAGTCAGCGCTTCGACCGTGGTCTCGCGGTAATCGATGGCCAGGCCAGCATCGACCGCATGGCGTCGCGCCGCCTCGATATTTTCCCGACCGGGATCGATACCGGTGACGCGCGCGCCCATGCGGGCAACCGGCTCCGAAATGAGCCCGCCACCGCAGCCGATATCGAGCAAGCTGAGGCCAGTGAGGCTGCGCAACGGGGTGCCTTCCCGCCCGAAATGCGCCATGAGCTGATCGCGGATAAACTGCAACCGCGCTGGCCCGAGCTTGTGCAGCGGCGCGAATTTTCCCTTCTGGTCCCACCACTCCGACGCGATCCTCCGGAAGCGATCCACCTCGGCCTGATCAAACGTGCCGCTCGATGGGCCGCTCGATGGGCCGCTTCCCGGTGGAACGGGGCTGGAATTCGATGAATGTCGAGGCGCTTCGGTCATCCAACGATTGGCCCGGGCGGCGCCTGCCTTGTCAACTGGCGTTTGTGACGCTGGATTGCCCGGTCCTGTCCCTCCCGGCCCAGCCCCGCCTGAAACAACGGCGCCGAGCCGCAAATTAAGGCTACCTTGCATGGCCTCCCAGGCCCGAGTATGAGTACGCGCGTTTGGGGCGAAACGATCCGGTATCCCCCGCGTGCGGACGAGGGCGATGCTGCAGACTTGTATAGGACTGAATGGCATTCAAGTAAGTGGAACACGCGACCCGAGGGCGCATTCGCGGTACGGCCAATGACAACTATTGTGATGAAGTTCGGCGGCACGTCGGTTGGCAATATGGAGCGCATCCGCAATGTCGCGCGCCATGTCAAACGTGAGCACGACGCCGGTAACAAGGTCGCGGTCGTCGTATCTGCCATGTCGGGCACGACGAACCAGCTCGTCGGCTGGGTGCGCGAAGGCGCCATGCTACACGACGCCCGCGAGTATGACGCGGTCGTTGCCTCAGGCGAGAACGTGACCGCAGGCCTCCTGGCCATCGTTCTGCAATCCATGGGCGTGCAGGCGCGCTCCTGGCAAGGCTGGCAGATCCCGATCATTACCGATCAGGCGCACGGGGCGGCCCGCATCGTCAGCATCGACGGCACCAAGCTGCGCGAGCGCCTCGACAACGGCGAGGTCGCGGTCGTGACCGGCTTTCAGGGCATCGAGCCCGAGCGCAACCGGCTCTCGACACTCGGACGCGGCGGTTCCGATACCAGCGCCGTGGCCATCGCCGTGGCTTTGAAGGCCGATCTCTGCGATATCTACACGGACGTCGATGGCGTCTATACGACCGACCCGCGCATCGTGCCCAAAGCCCGGCGCATGCTCAAGATCTCCTACGAGGAGATGCTTGAAATGGCGTCCCTCGGCTCGAAGGTGCTGCAGACGCGCTCGGTGGAGCTCGCGATGGTGCACCGCATGCGCACACGGGTGCTGTCGAGTTTCGTGCCGCCCGAACAGATGAAGCCCGTCACGCCCGACAACTGGGGCGAAATTGGAACGATTGTTTGCGACGAGGAAGAGATCGTGGAAAGCCAGGTCGTCAGCGGCATCGCCTATTCGAAGGACGAAGCCAAAGTCACGCTCCGCAAGATTGCCGACAAACCCGGTGTCGCCGCCCGCATTTTCGGCCCGCTGGCGGAAGCCAACGTCAACGTCGACATGATCGTGCAGAACCTCTCGTCTGACGGCAAGCACACCGACATGACGTTCACGGTGCTGGAATCGGAACTGCCGCGCGCGCTTGACGTCCTTAAGGGCGCCCGCAAAGACATCGGCTATTTCGATGTCGACAGCTCGGCCGACGTGGTCAAAGTCTCCGTCATCGGCATCGGCATGCGCAGCCATGCTGGCGTCGCCGCGCAAATGTTCAAGGCCCTGGCCGAGCGCGGGATCAATATCCTCGCGATCACCACGTCCGAGATCAAGATCAGCGTCCTGATCAACTCCGCCTACGCGGAACTTGCAGTCAGGACGCTTCATTCGCTCTATGGTCTGGACGCCGATTGAGGAGCGCGCCGGCGGGGGGATTCCCTAACGGCACTCATCGAACGGGACGACGCCCGCCACAAGCGGCGGCTCGATAACAAACCATTACCTCAGATGTCCGTGCCCACCAATGGCCACGGCAGGGCGATCGTTGGCAAAGCAGGCGGAGATGATCACGAGACCGGCGGAGGACCCCAGAATCGGCAAGGTCGAGCCCACGCTCAGGCCCATTCTGCGGCGTCTGCACGAGATCATGTCGAGCACGGACGACGGCCAGAGCCGCCTCGACAAGATCGTCCGCCAGATATCGGGCCTGATGGTCGCCGAGGTCTGCTCGATCTATCTCCGTCGCCAGGACGGCTCGCTGGAACTTTTTGCGACGGAAGGCCTCAACCCCGGCGCCGTGCACACCACATTCATGAAGCGCGGCGAAGGGTTGGTCGGGCGCTGCGCCGAATTGAAACGTCCCGTCAACGAACCCGACGCGCAGAACCATCCAGCCTTCTCCTACCGGCCGGAAACGGGCGAGGAGATCTATCACTCGTTTCTCGGCGTGCCCATCCTGCGCCGCGGCGAGACCCTTGGCGTCTTGACGGTCCAAAACAAGACGCCGCGCGAATATTCCGATGAAGATGTCGAGGGCCTACAAACGACGGCCATGGTGCTGGCGGAACATCTGGGCAGCGGCGCCGTTGCCGGCTCCGGCACAGGCTCGACGATCGGTATCGGTACCAACATCGACACCGTCATTCGCGGCCAGCCGATATCCGAGGGCATTGCGCTCGGAACCATGTTCCTGCATGAGCCGCGCATCGCCGTCACCGAGCTGCTGGCCAAGGACCCTGTCATCGAGACAGCACGGTTGGAGACGGCACTCGCCGAACTCAAGGCGGCGCTGGACGAGTTGATCGAGCAGGGCGACCTCGCCAAGGAAGGCGAGCACCGCGACGTGCTCGAAGCCTACCGCATGTTCGCCAACGATCGTGGCTGGCAACGGCGCTTGACGGAAGCTGTGGCGTCGGGCCTGACCGCCGAAGCCGCCGTTGAGCAGGTCCAGAACAAGACGCGGGCACGGATGCTGCGCGGCGCCGAGCCGTTCTGGCGCGAGCGTGTGCGCGATCTCGACGATCTCTCGGACCGCCTATTGCGCGTCCTCGATGGCCAGAAGAAGGGCGCAAGCGCCCGCATCGAACTGCCAGCCGACGCCATCCTGGTCGCACGGACCATGGGCGCGTCGGATCTTCTCGACTATGACCGCTCGAAACTCAAAGGCCTGATCATCGAAGACGGCAGCGGCCAAAGCCACGTCGCCATCGTCGCGCGCGCGCTCGGTATCCCAGCCGTCGGCCAGGCACCAGGCATCGTCGAGCGCATCGAGCGCGGCGCTTCGATCATCGTCGATGCCGATACCGGCGACATCTATCTACGCCCGACGCCGGAGGTGGTCGCCGCCTACGCCGACAAAGTGCGGTTCCGCGCACGCCGGCAGCACAAATACCGATCGCTGCGGGAGCGTGCCGCGATCACGCTCGACGGCGAGAACGTGCAACTCCACATCAACGCTGGGCTGCAAGTCGATCTCGCTCATCTCGAGGAAGCAGGTGCTGACGGCATCGGCCTCTTCCGGACCGAGTTGCAATTCATGATCGCCTCGTCGTTCCCGCGCCTCGAACGCCAGACCCAGGTCTATCGCGCCGCCATCGCCGAGGCGCGTGGCAAGCCCATCGTCTTCCGAACGCTCGATATCGGCGGCGACAAGGTGCTGCCCTACCTCCGGCACGTGCCGGAAGAAAACCCGGCACTCGGCTGGCGCGGCATCCGCATGTCCCTCGATCGGAAGGCACTGTTGCGCACTCAGGTCCGTGCCCTCATTCGGGCGGCCGGCAGCGAGCCGCTACGCATAATGGTTCCCATGATTTCGAATACGATCGAAATCCAGCTCGTCCGCGAGATCATCGATCGCGAGTTCGAAATCATCCGCCGGCGCGATGCCGTCGTGCCGAGCCGGTTCTACTTCGGCATCATGATCGAAGTTCCAGCCTTGCTGTTCCAGCTGGATGAAGTCATGCGCCTGGTCGACTTTGTGTCGGTCGGCACCAACGATCTCATGCAATATTTCTATGCCGCAGATCGGGGCAATCCACGCGTGGCCGATCGTTTCGATCCCCTCTCTGCTCCGTTCTTGCGCGCCTTGGCCTCGATCGCCGACGCTGCCAAAAGACACAATGTCGACACCACGATCTGCGGCGAAATCGGTGGCCGTCCGCTTGAGGCGATAGCTCTCATCAGCTTGGGGTTTCGCTCGCTCTCAATGGCACCGGCCAGTATCGGACCGGTCAAGACCATGATCCTGTCGCTCGACGCCGCACGCTCGCGATCGCACGTCCTGGGACTATTGAACAAAGGACTTCCGGTTATCCGCGACCAACTTCGGCAATTTGCCGAATACGAAGGTGTTGAAATATAGCCACAGTCAAGCAAAACGATGCTGGCTTTGCACATTCCAGATTTGACAAGGGTTGCGGGATGACGAGATAGTGCAGCTGAATTGGGGCCATTTTTTGTAGTTGCGTCCACATGCAGTCAAAGCCCAGCGTCGCCGGGGGGCGGCAATCACCAGTTGCAGCGCCTCCCATGTTTGCTCCGTCCGTTGTAGCACCGGCTGGGCGAGCCGCGCTCACAATGCCGGCACCGCTCCCCTCGGGACGGGTGCAGTTGCTTGGGATCGACGAGCGCTCGCCAGGCGTCGACCCTGTCCTGGCTGGTATATTCCAGACTATGCGCGCTTCGATCGGCGTGCCACCTGCAGACCTCGCCCGGCTCCTGCACACACGTCCGGAGGTTGTCGCCAATCTGGAAGCTGGCCGCGTTCGATCGCTGCCGCCGCTGCCGGAACTGGTGCGGTTGATGCAGGACTACGGCGCGCTTTTGAACATCGATACCGACCCGATCATTCAACGCATCCGTGAGCAGACAGCCGATAGATCACCGCCGCTTGAGATTGCAACATCGGGTCCGCGGGCCAGGAACATCGGCGCCCGACTGATGGCAGCAGGAGAAACCGCGCTGCAGAGCGGACGAAGAGAAGCGGTTGTTCAGCAAAACGTTACCGGCCCAGTCCCGCCAAGCACTCGGCAGGCAGCGACATCAGGCACTGCGGATGCGCCAAGAGGGCGCGCCGAGAAAAAACTGGCCCGATCCACGCGTGAAGCAAAGCGCTGGCGTGCGCTGGGTACGGCCGCCATAGCCGCCACACTCATTTTGGGTGCCGCCTGGACGACGGCGCAATCTCAGACGCCAGTTCTTTATGCAGCCGTCGACCAGCTTCCGCCCGGCATCGCAAAGAGCTTGCGACGGGGCATCGACATGATTGCCCTCAGCCTGTCCACGACGCGCGACGGATTGACTTGGATCGAGACCTCAGACCCACGCCGGCGGAAGAGCGACAAGCTGCCCGTCCAAACCGCCGTCGAGCCCCCGCGCCCGAACCGATGAGACCAAGCGCTAGGCGACTGGCCGCCATCGGCGAGACCTCAGCCGTACATCGGACGCCGTCGAACAATCTCACGCGGACGCTGCGCCCAAATCAACCGCGATGCAACGCTGTTGCCCTCAGTCCTTCGCGCGCTCGACGTATTCGCCATTTTCCGTCGTTACAACAACGCGCGTTCCCGTTCCGATGTGTGGCGGCACCATGATCCTGGCCCCGTTGGACAGTTTGGCCGGCTTGTAAGACGACGAGGCCGTTTGCCCCTTCACAACGGGATCGGCCTCGACGATCTCCAGCGTGACGCGGGCCGGCAGTTCGATGGCGACCGGCGTGCCGTCGAACAATTGCACCGAGCAACTCATGTTCTCCTGCAGCCAATGCGCAGAATCGCCAAGCAGGTCCTTGGAAATGGAAATTTGCTCGAAGCTCACAGGCTCCATGAAGTTGAACCCCATGTCGTCCTCGTAGAGGTAGTTGTAGTTCTTTTCATCGAGATAGGCGCGCTCCACCGACTCCGTCGTGCGGTAGCTCTTCACGATCTTGACGCCGTCCGAGATGCGGCGCATGTCGATGTGTGTGGTCGGCGTGCCCTTGCCTGGGCGAATGCTTTCAGCCTTCAAAACCGTGCACAACGCACCTTCGACATCGAGAACGTTGCCTTTGCGTACTTCGCTTGCAATAACCTTGACCACGGTCGTTCTCCGTCGCATTTCAATGGGTTGATGGCTGCCATCGCCGCCGTGTCGAAGCGGTCGTGTCGAGGCATGCAGGCAAGACGCCGATGCCATGAGTTGCCGTGTCATACCTGCTTCTTGCTGCAAGGCCAAGGGCCGGATTGAATAAACCGAGCCCGGACAAAGCAACTGCTCGCCAGCACCTCGGAGCCGACATGCGCGATCCCCGCCCCTTCTGGCACCCCGACAAACATGCCGATCGGCGCCAGTTCCTGTTGACGCGCGGACGTATCAAGACGGCGATTCGGCAATGGTTCGAAACAGAAGGCTTCATTGAGGTTGAAACCGCCTGCCTGCAGGTTTCGCCTGGCAATGAAGCACATCTGCATGCCTTTTGCACCGAGTACGTGCCGGACGCCGGCCCATCGGCCCCTCGCTACCTCCATACCTCCCCTGAATTCGCCATGAAGAAGCTCTTGGCAGCTGGCGAAGCCCGGATTTTCAGTTTCGCGCCCGTCTTCCGAAACGGCGAGCGCGGGCCGCTGCACAGTCCCGAGTTTACAATGCTTGAGTGGTACCGGGTCCGCGAGCCCTACACGCAATTGATGGACGATTGCGCAACGATATTGAGGCTTGCAGCAGCAGCATCTGGAAAGACCCACTGGTCCTGGCGTGACAGAGGCTGCCGTGTCTGCGAACCTTACGCCCGGACGACCGTGCATCAGGCCTTCGCGCGGCATGCCGGCATCGATCTCGACAAGGCGTTCGAAGGCCAGCAACCGGACCTCACCAAATTCGCCGCAACTGTAAGCGAAATCGGCGTCCGCGTGGCATCCGACGATACCTGGTCCGACCTCTTCAGCCGCGTCCTCGCCGAGCGTATCGAGCCCGCACTCGGATTAGAGCGGCCGGAGATGTTCGCCGAATACCCAACGCACGAGGCAGCCCTGGCGCGCGCCTGCACCGCCAACCCGCGTGTCGCGGAGCGCTTCGAGTTGTACGTCGCCGGCGTCGAACTCGCCAACGGCTTCGGCGAGTTGACCGACCCTAAAGAACAGCGCCGGCGCTTCGAGGCGCAAATGGTGGAAAAAGAACGGGTCTACGGCCGGCGCTACCCCATTGACGAGGATTTCCTGGCGGCCCTCGCCGCTATGCCTGAGGCGTCCGGCTGCGCCTTGGGATTCGATCGCCTGACCATGCTGGCGACGGGCGCAACGCGGATCGAACAGGTTCTCTGGACTCCAACTGCATGAAACCCGCCTCATGTATTGCCAACCGAGAGACGCTGACGGCATCCCGACAACCGGCCTCGAACGCTGGAACGTGACTGGCGTTTTCGGGCGAACACATCCATAGTCTCAATTGATTCGTTCCCTTCTTCCTGAGTTCGAAGGGGTTCCATCGCAAATTCGCACAATCGAGCAGATTTCGTACCGCTTATCTTTGTTCCGCTTACTCTTGATGCGTGCTGAAGCACCCGACTCTCGACCGGAGCTTCATGCAAACGGCAGGCGACACCAAACAGACCGGTTTGAGCCGGCGAGAGTTGATCCTGCTCCTCGCGGGCGGGCTGGGTATTGCGGCAGCCGGCATTCTGGCGGTGACCGATCAGGGTATCACAGCCGTCGAGTCGCTGGAGCTGGCACAGATCCTCGGCCTTGCCGTCGCGGGTGGTGCTGCCGCGGTCGCGTGCGGCTTCGTCTGGCGCTCGACCGGCATTGGTTTGCGTAATGGCCAGAAACGGCGCGATGACATTGCAGAACTTCGTCGCAATCTGGCGGCCGCGGAAGCAATCTTGAAGGCGGAACCGCAGGTCCTCATCTATTGGGAGCCGAGCGAAGGCGTCAAAATCGGGGTGCATACGCTCTCGACCGTGCCGGGGCTACCTGAAGATCCGCAACAACTTCTCAAATTCGGCCATTGGTTGGAAGCCGCCGGCGCTCGCGACCTGAAAACCGGGCTCGACACCTTGTTTTCGGCTGGCCGGCCTTTCGATCTGCTGCTGCGCACAAATGCCGGCGGACATATCGAAGCAGACGGCCGCGTCTCCGGCGCCCGCGCGATTTTGCGATTGCGCGATATTTCAGGTTCCCGTCGTGATCTCGCCCGCATCATGGACCAGCACCGGCAGCTGGCACGCGACATCACCCTGAGCCGGTCGCTGTTCAACGCGCTGCCGATGCCGGTCTGGATCAAAGGCGCCGACGGACGCATCGAATGGGTCAACAAGGCCTATGTGACAGCCGTCGAAGCCGCCGACGAGACCGAAGTGCGCGACCGCCAGATCGAGTTGCTTGAAACCCGGCAACGTCTCGATGCCCGCATTACCCTCAGTAAAGGCGAAATATTTCGCAAGCGCATGTCGCTCAACATTGGCGGCACGCGCAAGGCGCACGACGTCGTGACACTGCCCCTTGGCGAGGCAAGCGCGGCCGCCGCCGTTGACGTTACCGCCGAGCAGAGCGCCCAAGGCGAACTCGATCGCCAAATCGAGGCCTACGATCGGACCCTGGATCGGGTTACGACGGCGGTCGCCATCTTCAGCAAAGAGCGCCGCCTCACGTTCTTTAATGCCGCCTACCAGCGGCTCTGGCAGCTTGACGGCGAATGGCTGTCGGGGCATCCGACCGATAGTCAGGTCCTCGATCGCCTGCGCGAGGCCAACCGCCTGCCGGAAGTGATCAGCCGGCAGGACCAGCGCGCTGGTGAACAGCCGGCCACCGAAGCCGTCAACTACAAGGAATGGAAGACCCGCGTTCTCACGTCGGCCAAGCTGGAGCACGTGCACGAGGAGGGTTGGCACCTGCCGGATGGCCGAACGTTGCACGTGACCATCGAGCCCAGGCCCGATGGCGGCGTCACGCATCTTTACGACGACGTGACGGAGCGGCTGGCCCTCGAAAGCCGCTATAACGCGATGATCGATGTGCAGCGCGAGACTCTCGACCATTTAAAGGAGGGCGTCGCGGCTTTCGGCACAGATGGCCGGCTCAGACTGTTCAATCACGCCTTCGAACGTATCTGGCGCCTGTCCGCGCGCATGCTGAAGGAGGGCCCGCACGTTGACCAGATCATCTCACACTGCCGCGTGCTCTACGACGACCCGCGCGGCTGGGCGAATGTCGCCCGCACGGTGACCCAGTTTTCCGACAAGCGTGAACCCGTCGAAGGACAGATGACGCGTGCCGACCAAAGCGTCATCGATTACTCGGCCCTGCCGCTCCCGGACGGCGGAACGCTCGTCACGTTCGCCGACGTCACCGTCTCCAAGAGCTACGAGCGGGCCCTTATCGAACGCAATGAAGCGCTGATCGCCGCCGATCGGCTGAAGAGCCAGTTCATCAGCCATGTCTCCTACGAATTGCGCACCCCCCTGACCAACATCATCGGCTTCACCGAGCTACTGGAAAGCCCGCGCGTCGGCACGCTCAACGACAAACAAAAGGAATATCTCGGCGACGTTTCGGCGTCCTCAAAAACGTTGCTTTCGATCATCGACGACATCCTGGATCTCGCGAACATGGATGCCGGCGCCCTGGAGTTGCAGATGGCGCCCGTCGAGGTCCGGCCGGTCATCGACGCCGCCGTCCTGGCCGTACGCGACCGGGCCGCGCGCTCACACTTGACCATCGATGTCACAGTTGCGCCTGAAATCACGGCATTTGTCGCGGATGATGCACGCGTCCGCCAGATCCTCTATAATCTCCTCTCGAATGCCATCGGGTTCTCAAATCCGGGCGGCCGCATCACACTCGATTGCTGGCGCGAGACCAACATGATCGCAATCGCCGTCACGGATCAGGGCGTCGGCATCCCCAAGGACCAGCAACGTGCCGTTCTCGAGCGCTTCGTCTCGCGTACGCGGGGCTCGAAACACCGCGGAGCGGGCCTGGGCCTCTCGATCGTCAAGAACCTTGTGGAATTGCATTGCGGTCAGATGACGCTGGATTCCGAACCGGGCCGCGGCACGACGGTCACGCTGCGGTTTCCCGAACAGGGCAAGCCACCGCCAAAAGCCGAGGCCTCGACCGCGCACGCGATCGGTCAACAACGGCTGTGACGCCGTCGTGGACAATCGCGGACGCGGACCAGGCCCAGTTGGCGCTGGTCGCCGAATTGGTTGCGCTCAAGGTCCGTCGAGGCGATGTCATTGCCCTCAGAGGCGATCTCGGCGCCGGCAAAACAACCTTCGCGCGTGCCCTGATTCGAGCGCTTCTCGCCGACACTGCAGCCGAGGTTCCGAGCCCAACCTTTCCGCTCGTGCAGCTTTATGAAGCTCCGCGCGTGGCCATCGCGCATTTCGATCTTTACCGCCTGATGGGGCCTGATGATCTCGACGAGATCGGTTTCGACGACGCGATCGCCAACGGGCTCGTTCTTGTCGAATGGCCGGAACGGGCGGCGGACCGGTTGCCCCGGGATCGGATGGAGATCACGCTCGACCAAGGGCGAGATGCCGACCACCGGCAGATTGTTATTGCCGGCCTCGGCACCACAGGCGAGCGGGTGGAACGGCTTGCAAAGATCCACGCTTTCATCGCTTCGGCGATAACGCCGGCAACAGGCCTGCACCTGCACTATTTGCAAGGCGACGCTTCCACACGCGCCTATGCGCGCCTGACCGGGCCAGCCGTGGCTCCCCGCGTCTTGATGGACGCGCCGCGTGTCCCCGACGGCCCGCCGGTTCTGAGAGGTCTGCCCTACAGCCGTATCGCGCATCTGGCCGAGGACGTCGCGCCGTTCGTCGCCATAGGGCACGCCCTGGAAAAATCCGGGATCACTGTCCCGCATATGCACGCGGCCGATCTCGAGGCCGGGTTACTTCTGCTTGAAGATCTTGGCGATTTGACCTTCGGGCGGGCGCTCGCGTCGGCCCATGATCAGACTGGCATGTGGTTGGCCGCCGTCGATGTGCTAGCAGCCTTGCGCGCCCACCCCTTGCCGGCGCAACTTCCGCTCCCGGA
>JANXRM010000210.1 GCA_025353015.1 Hyphomicrobiales bacterium | reverse complement strand
CGTAGGCCTCGTAGGTGACGATCTGGCCGCCAGCCTTCTCGAAGACAGCCTTGTAGACCTTGGCCGCGTCGATGCCGGTATCGTTGTTGATGAATAGGACTGCGGCTTTCCGCTTGCCGAGCTTCTCGTAGGTATAGTTGGCAAGCGCCGTGATATCGACGTCGGCGAGCGGGAACAGCGTGTAGACATAATCGCCGAGCGTTGCGATCTCAGGTGCGTTGGCGCTGGTGTTGAGCAGCAGCACCTTCTCGCGATTGGCGCCGGGCGCCTGCGCTTTGACGACCGCGCTCCAGGCCGTCAGCACCACGGGCAGCTTGTCGACCGTGACGAGCTTGTTCATGGCGTTGATACCCAGCGCCGCGTCGGCCTGGGTGTCGAGAATAACCATCTCGAGCGGCCGGCCGGCAACGCCACCCGCGTCGTTGATCTCCTTGACGGCCTGCCGCATGCTGATCGCGAAGTCGGCGCCAAAGCCCGCTTGCGAACCCGTCAGCGGCAACGTCACGCCGAACTTCAGCGGCTCCTTGGCTTGCGCCCAGGCGCCCGACGTGCCGGCCTGTGTCGCAATCCCAGCGGCTGCCAAGGCCTTCACCACAGCACGGCGATTGTATGTTACGGCAGAAATCGAAGACATGTTCGTTCCCCTTCCCTTGCACATTCCGGTCCCAGGTGCTGCCTGGAATGACGTTTCCTCGCGCCGGTCGTTGCCGGCACGTCGTTTTGAGCACGTCGTCTTGAGCATGTCGTTTTGAGCACGTCCGCACTCTAGCGGTGGTCAGACTAATTCGCGCACGATTATTTAGCTGCCGCCAGATTGCCCTTCGCGGCCTGACGTCGCGCTGTTTCGATCTCGTCCATCGCCGGTGTTGCGGTGGCCTGCAGCTTTTGGATTCGTGGCAGAACTTCACGGCTGAAGAGTGTCAGGTTCTTGACCGTGTCCTTGTGGTTGAGCGTGCCGCCTTGCAGCATCACGAGCAAGTTGCCACAGCCTCCGACATAGTCGTTGAAGGTCTTGATCTGTGCCACGACCTGATCGGGTGTGCCAGCGAAACAAACGCCGGCATCGACGAGTTCGGCGACGCTGGCCGTCGCCTGGCTAATCTGGCGGCCGTTCTTCATCGTCACCTGGAAATGCGCGCCGACGCCGCCCGAGGTCTGGCCCTTCTTCAAGGCCTGGACGTTGGCGGCCTGCGACGCATACCCAGGCGGGTTAGTGAACGGCTCGGCGACGATGCCCGTGGTCTCCAGGTAGCCCTTGACCTGCTTGACGAACCGTTCGCCCTCCTCCTGGGTGTCGCCGACGCCGACGAGCGCCAGATAGCCAAACCGGTCAGTGCCGGGATCGGCCAAGCCCATGCGCGCGGTTTCCAGGCGATAGGCGTGATAGAGATTTTTCGCGTTGAGCTGGCTCAGCACCGTTGCCACGTTATGCTGGCGGCGCGCCACCTCGATGCCGGTCGAAGGGCTGCCGGAGGTGATCCAGACCCTCGGGTGCGGCTCCTGATAGGGCCTGGGCCACGTATTCACCTGCCGGTAATTGAAATAGCGGCCTTCCCAGTTGAACGGCCCATCGCGCGTGGACATGGCCTTGAGGATCAGATCGTGCGCCTCCCAGAAGCGGTCCATCATGCGCACGGGCTGGCTGTTGGCGGCGGCGATCTCGTAGGGGATGCCTTTGACGAAGCCCATCTCGACGCGGCCGCGCGAGACGAGATCGATATAGGACATCTCCTCGCCGACGCGCACGGGATCGGTGCGGTTGGCGATGGGAATGCCAAGCACCAGCAGGCGCGACTTCTTCGTTTCTCGCGCGAGAATCGCCAGCGGCAGCGTGCACGACGACGTCAGGCAGGTGGCGGTCGAGTGGTGCTCGTTCAACATGATGTCGAGACCGAGGTCGTCGCACATCGCCCATTCGTCGAGGTGGCGGTTGAGCAGATCAGCCGCGACGTCGCGATCGATATGGCTCGACGGCAACGTGATGCGGAGCGACACGGGATCCTTGTCCCAGGCGTCGGGGTAGGCACTCTCCGAGAAGAACCAGGCTCGCATCCGTCAATCTCCGAAGCCAAGCGTTATGGGGCGGATCGCTCAGGCGGCCGTCATACACCTCCGGCAAAGGCCGTCACAGCTCGCGCGAAGGCATCAGGCTGTTCGATGTGCGGGTGGTGCCCTGATTGCGCAATGAGTGCGAATTTTGCGTCCGGGATCGCGGCTGCATAGGCGCGGCCGTAGTCTGGTTTGACGATGCGATCCTCGGCGCCCCAGAGAACCAGAGTGGGGATATCGACGCGCCCGAGCCAGCGCTTAAGCTGCGGGTTGTGCATGTAGGGCTGCCAGCCATAATAGCAGAGCGCGTCGCGCGAGCGAACGATCTCGGCCAACTCCGCCTCGGTCAGCTTGGTCGTGTCGCGCTCGGCGATTTTGGGGGTCAAATACGTAGTGGAAATGATTTCTGCTGCCGGCATGGCGAAGACGTCGGCGATGTCGCGCGTCTCGCGATCCGAGACCTTGATGCCGAACGCATCGACCAGAACCAACCGCTTGAAGCGTTGCGTATTACGAATGGCGATCTCGGCCGCAATCCAGCCACCGAAGGCGGCGCCGCAGAGAACGGCCTCACGCAAATCATAGTGGCCCGCGAGATCGAGGTAGAAGTAGGCGATATCGTCGACATTGCGAAAGTCCGCAGGAATATCGCAGGGGCCAAAGCCCGGATGCCAGGGCGCGATGACGTGGAAATGCTTTCCCAATTCGCGGAGGTAGCGATCGGACGGCGCGAGCGGGCCTTCGCCGCCGTGGAGAAAGAGAAGTGGAGGTCCCTTGCCGGTTTCGATCACGTCGGTGGCAACGCCGCCGATCACCTGCCGTGTCCTGTTCACCTGCAATTATCCCCTCTGGGACGCGAGCCGCTTGCCGCGCGGTAATGTCCAGACATAGTGTAGGTGCATTGGTCAGCCGTCAAGCGACGCCGACGTCGTAGGCTTTGCGGTGGAGCCAAGTTTCGTGATCGCAGCCGCGACGGGGATACACCATGCGTTTGGCTAAGCTTTCTTACGACCAGCTCTCGGTCGAGCAGAAGGTCGCCTGGGACGAAGTCGTCGCGGGACCGCGCAAGAAAATGCACGGACCCTTCTTCATCTGGCTGCACAGCCCGGATCTCTTGCAGCGCGGCCAGAACCTCGGCCTTTATGCGCGCTTCCAGTCGAGCCTGCCGCCGCGCCTGTCGGAGCTGTGCATCCTGATGATGGCGGCGCACTGGAAAGCATCGGGCGAATGGATCGATCATGAGCCGATCGCGAAAGGCCTCGGTGTCGATGCGTTGGCGCTGGAGAACCTGCGGCAAGGCAAGCCTGCGAAATTCAACAAGCCGGATGAAATCGCGGCTTATGAATTCGCGCAAGAACTGCTGCACAAGCGTGACGTCTCCGATGCCACTTATGCCCGCAGCAAGGCCGTGCTCGGCGAGCGTGGCCTGCTCGATATCGTTGCCGTGCTGGGTTACTACAGTTTCATCGCCATGAGCATGAAGGCCTTCGCGCAGGTGCCCGAAGGTGTGACCGATCCATTCGCCGCGTGAGTCCAATCGTTCAGCCGTTTCTCGTTCAACCGTTTCTCTGGGAGAGTCTGATGCCGACAGCATTCGAAGAAGTCATGGCCGTTCGCGGGAAAACGCTACCCGGGCGGGACGAAGTCGCCATGCCTGGCGCCGATCCCGTGTTCTCGACCAAGTTTAAGATCGGCGAGACGTGCGCGGCGGTCCTCGCAGGCGTCGGTGTGGCGGTGTCGGATCTGTGGGAATTGAAGACGGGACGCCGGCAGAAGGTTGCGATCGACGTGCGGCACGCAGCCGCCGGCCTGCGCAGCTCGACCTACATGCAAAAGCCGAATGCTCAGGGCGCATTTGAGGACGTCGTCAATCGCAACCACGAGAAGATGATTGCCATCACGCAGCCCTGGCCGACCAGGGACGGGCGCTGGGTGCTGCCGCATTTCGGTCTGCCCAACTTGCAAGAGCGGCAGCTAAAGGTGCTTGGCTGCGAGCCCAACCCGCAGTCCGTCGCCAAGGCCGTCGCAAAATGGGACGCGCTCGATCTCGAGGCGGCGATTGACGAGGCGCGGACGTGCGGCGGTATGGTGCGGACGAATGCGGAGTGGCTGGCGACGCCACACGGCCGGGTGCTGGCGGGCAAGCCCGTCGTCGAGATCATGAAGATTGCCGATAGTGATCCGGAGCCGCTGCCATCAGGCGACCGCCCGCTCAGCGGCATCAAAGCGCTCGACCTCACGCGTATTCTGGCCGGACCTATCGCCGCCCGCACGCTCGCCGAACATGGCGCTGAGGTTCTGATGGTGACCGCGGAGCGCCTTCCGCAGATCGCCGAGCACGTCATGGACACGAGCCATGGTAAGCGCAGCTGCTATCTGGATCTTTCGAAGGCGGAAAACGTGGGGACCCTGAAGAAGCTGGTGCGCGGCGCGGATGTGTTCAGCCAGGGCTACCGTCCCGGCATGATCCAGAAACTAGGCTTCGGCCCCGAGGACCTCGCGAAGGTACGCCCCGGCATCATCTACGTCTCGATCAGCTGCTATGGCGCGGACGGTCCGTTCAGCCATCGCGGCGGTTGGGAACAAGTGGCGCAGACGATGACCGGCATCTGTCACGAGGGCAAAACCGAGGGTCGCCCCGATGGTCCAGCACTTCTCCCGGCGGCAGCCTGCGATTACACCACGGGCTATCTCGCCGCTTACGGCGTGCTTCTGGCCTTGGCCAAGCGCGCCCGCGAGGGCGGCAGCTATCACGTCCGCGTCTCGCTATGCCAGTCGGGCATGTTCATCTACCGGCAGGGCCAGGTGGCATTTCCGGGGCTCGGCCTTGATCTCTCGACGCCCGAACTGGATGCGCTGCGCATCGAGACCAAGCCGAAAGCGGGACCGCTCCGCCATCTCGGGCCGCTGTTGAAGCTGTCCGAGACACAACCGCGCTGGGTCCGGCCGACGCCACACCTCGGCGGCGACCGGCCGGAATGGCCGTCCTCCACGGGTGTCAAGGCGGCGGCGGAGTAGGATCGTTGGATGTGGAATGGTGTCCGGTTGCGACCGGACACCCAAGTTGTGTTACCGAGCCAGCTCTTCTTTCACCTTGGCCGCTAGCTGCGGAAGGGTGAAGGGCTTCGGCAGAAACGCAAATTGCGCATTGGGATCGAGGCCGGTCTTGAAACGATCATCCGGATAACCCGAGACGAAGATCACCTTGAGATCCGGCGTCTTCTTGCGCAACTCGGTCAACATGGTGGGGCCGTCCATTTCCGGCATCATCACGTCGGACACGACGATATCGATCGGGCCCTTGTCGTTGGCGACCAATTCCAGCGCCTCGACGCCGGTCGTCGCTTCCAGCACCTCGTAGCCCTGCCGCTTCAACGCGCGCACGGCGAAATTCCGGACGGAGTCCTCGTCCTCGACCAGCAGCACCCGGCCGGAGCCCGTGAGATCGCGCGGCCGCTCCTTCTTGGGCTCCCGGGCGCTTTGGACTTCCTCGAGACTCTCGGGGATATGGCGCGGCAGATAAACCCGGAATGTCGTGCCTTTGCCGACCGCGCTTTCGGGGAACACGTAGCCGCCGGTCTGCTTAACAATACCGTAGACCGTGGCAAGGCCGAGGCCCGTCCCTTTGCCAATGTCCTTGGTTGAAAAGAACGGCTCGAAGATCTTCGCCATGATTTCAGGCGGCATGCCGGTGCCGTTGTCTTCGACTTCGACGCAGACATATTCAGCCGGTATCACGGACTGCTGGCGCAGCTTGAGCGACTCGCGCTCCGTCACATTGCGGGCACGCACGGTCAAGCGACCACCGTCCGGCATCGCGTCCTTGGCGTTGACCGCGAGGTTCATGATGACTTGGTCGAACTGGGTACGGTCGGCTTTGACAAACCAGAGATCGCGGCCGGTGACAATTTTGAGATCCACGCGCTCGCCGAGGAGACGATTGAGCAGCACGGAAAGATCGGTCAGCACCTCGCCAAGCTCCAACGTCTCCGGCAGCAGCGTCTGCCGCCGCGAGAAGGCCAGCAACTGGCGCACGAGGCGCGCCGCCCGGTTGGCTTCCTTCTTGATATTCATGATGTCGGCATAGGCCGCATCGGTCGGGCGGTGCGTCTGCAACAGCAAGTCCGAAAAGCCGATGATGGCTGTCAGCACGTTGTTGAAGTCGTGCGCGATGCCGCCTGCCAGTTTGCCAACGGCTTCCATTTTCGTGCTCTGGGCGTATTTCAGCTCCAGGGCCTTCTGTTCCGTGGCGTCGATGACATAGAGCATCGCCGCTTCGCCCTGGCGCACGGCCGAGGCGATCGGACTGATGTAGAGGCGGCGGGTGAATTCCTTGTTCGGCCCGAACGAGATCTCGATCGGCGCGAGGCTGGCGCGACCGCCGCGGGCTTCGGCCATGACGGAATCGACCGAACGGCGGGCCTCTTGGTCACCGGTTGTGCCAACGAGGCCGCCGATGTGGCCGGCTGCCATCTGGTCCGGTTCCGGGAACATCCGGGCGAAGGCAGCATTGGCCGAGAGGATGCGGCCGTCCTCGCCGAGGGTTGCAATACCGAACGGCGACGAATGGAAGAGGCGGGCGTACCGGGCTTCGGCGCCGGCGGCCTCATCCTTGGGGCCGGCAGCCTTGGCCCAGGAAAGGACCATGGCGGTCATCATGCCCGCCGACGGGCCCTCGGTCGTTTGGCTGGCGACGATTTCCACCGGCAGGCCGACGCCGTCCTCGCGAACGAGATCGAGGTCGAGCCGGATGGGGCTGCCTTTACCCCGTTGCAGGGTCGAGCGCAGTAGCGCGCCACCAGCCCCGACGATGATGTCGTCGAGCTTCAACGTCCGGCTGTGGACTGCGTCCGGATCGAGCCCAAGCCAGCTCGAGAGCGTCGGATTGAGATGGGTTATAGCGCCGTCGGCGGATGCCACGATCAGGCCGGCCGGCATGTTCTCGTAATAGGCCAACGAGGATTCGAGGCTGCGGACCTGTTCGGCCTCGCGCGCCCGGTCGCCCGAAATGTCAGAAATCTGCCAAAGCACCATGCGCCGGGCGCCGCCGAAACCGCTGCCGGCAACGGGGCGAACCGCGAGACGCAGCCACCGCGCCGCACGCCCACGGTCTTCGGTATCGCGGATCCGGAACTCCTCGGCTCTAATTTCGCCTCGTTCAGCTGCCCGCATCAACCGGAAGATGCATTCGCCTGCCTGCGGTTCGCCTGCAAACGCCATTTCCAGCGGGCGCGGTTCGCCGGCCTCGTCAACGCCGACGAGTTGCCTGTATTCAACGTTTGAAAACAAAGCCTTACCGTCGCTGCCTGTGACCAGGAAGCCTTGGTCGAGGCTATCAGCGGCCGTGGCGACCACGCCGGAGGGTACACCGTCGGGTTGTTCGCCGATCCGGATCTGGCCGGCGAGCAGTCCGATCAGGAAGAACGTGCCGACCATCGCCAGGAAAGCCAGCATGGCAAGGATGATGGGCTGGGCGGACCGGGCGGAGAAAATCAGCACGGCGGCAAGGCAACCGACGGCCCCGACCACGAGAATAGCGAACAGCGCAGCCGCGACCGGTGTCATCGGCTTGCCGGGCGAAAATCTGTGCGAATGTCTGGAGAGCCGCGTTCTGGTTCCGAGCATGGTGCGGGACCATAACTGATTCTGAGAGAGGAAGGCCCCGAGAGCAGCACTAACAGCGGAAACACGCACCACAAACCACCTCCAACTGCCGCCGGGACCCCGGGGGCTCACTCGTTCCTCTCAACAACTCGATCATTAGGGTTAAAATCGGCCTAAAGTTCTGATATCGAGATCGCGCCGGTGGGCATGCGTCCGGCAGCAAATCCTTGCGGCAATCGCCGCCGCGACGTGAAAGGCTGGCCATGGATATTCTTTTTTACCTGTTCGTCTTCGCTCTTTTGGCCCTGATTGCAGCCGCGGCTGTGTGGGTCGGCAAAGGTTACCTGAACGGCCAATCACCGACGGCCGCACTCTTTGGCGCTCGGCCGGAGCGCCGGCTCGGCGTGATCGAACAGGCCAACGTCGACGGGAGGCGGAGGTTGTTGCTCATCCGCCGCGACGATGTCGAGCATCTCGTCATGACCGGCGGGCCGGTCGATGTCGTCATCGAGACGGGTATTGGCGAACGGCCGGCGCGGCGCACTGATCCCGCCGAAACCGTCATGGTTGCAACGACATCGCAACCCATTTTCGCCCGGTCGCCGCGGACATTCGGGCAGTCTGGCGAGCGAGCGCCGGAACGGGCTGCCGAATAAGGCCCGCGGCCCGCGTGGCCGGTATGCATGACGACTTGGATTTCATGCAGACAGCAGTTCAACTGTCTGTTCCCACTTGCAATTTCTATTGGTGACTGAGAGGCAGACCCGTGGTTTTAGCGCAGCGTTTTTGGAGGGTTGTTTCTTCGGCGACCATCGTTATGGCGCTCTGCGTCGGCAGTGGCTCCAGCAGTGGTCAAGTCCTGGCGCAACAGGCGCCGCAACAGCCCGCTCCGGCACCAGGGGCGGCCAAGCCCGCCGGCCCGCCGCCCGCGCAGGGCGCGCCCTCGGTGCCCGCCGCGGCCGAAGTGCCCATCCAAGTCCCCGTGCAGGCGCCCGCCGCCTTGGATCCGGCGACGCTGATCCCCGCGGAGGTTCTCGGACCGATCTTGCAGCTGTCCAAAAGCGTCGAGACTGCCGAGAAATCCATTCAACAGTTGAAGGAGCTGGAGAGCGAGTTGCAGCGGCTTCGCACCGAAGTCGAGCGGATCATCTATGATTCAACAGCGGCCGCAGAAAGCCTGCGACCGCAACTCGCCGAGGTTAAAGGCCAGATTGAAAAGCTTGGGCCGCCGCCGGCCAAGGATCAGCCAGCCGAATCGCCGACCGTCGGTGCCGAACGGGCCCGGCTCAATGCGCTGGCGGGGGCACTCGACGGTGCCGTCAAGACAACCGAACTGGCCTGGGTTCGCGCCAAACAACTGATCGACCGGATTACGTTGATCCGCTATCAGCTCTTTACTCGCAATCTGTTGGAGCGGCGCGATAGTCCTGTATTGCCTGGCGTCTGGCGCGATTTCGTCTCCAAGTTCGACATGATCGTCAATCGCTTCCGCTACTATGGCAACGATTGGCTCGGCTGGGCCCGGCGCCAAACCACACAGTTGACGTTGCTCGGCTCGGGCGTCGCGCTGGCGTACCTGCTTCTGAATCTGGTCACCGGGCGCATCAGCCGGCGAAACATGACTCGCCGGGAGCCGTCGCCGTCGTTTTTCGAGCGCGTGACGCGGGGCGCCTGGATCGCGCCGCTGCGCATGCTTCCGGCTGCCGCATCCGCCGTCCTCGCTTATGCGGGGTTGAATGGGCTCGAGCTGCTGTTCTCGCCGTGGGAATCGGCGGGGCTCGCAGTTCTCAAGGGCTTGCTGGTATTTGCCGCCGCCTCCGCGCTGATCAACGTGGCGCTGGCGCCGCGATCCCCGGGCTGGCGCCTCGTTCCGGTCGCAGATGGAACGGCGCGCAAACTCGTCTATCTCCTGGAAGCATTCGTCGCCGCTTACGTACTCGACACAATTCTTGTCGAGTTCGGGCGCGCCATTTACGTGCCCCTGAGCGTGACGATCGTGCAGTCGTTCATCGTCAGCCTCCTGTTCGCCGGCCTATTGGCTATTTTTCTGCTGACGCCGTTCGCCCCCCAGATTGGGCCGGATCGGCCGGTGAATGGACACGAGTTCATCCCCGGGCCGGTCAGCCGCCTGTCGCCAATCTGGTTGAAGGTTCCGCTTTGGTTGGTGGCAGCGACCATCCTCGTTGCGGCGGTCTTCGGCTACATCGCACTTGCCCGTTTCGTGGCGCATCAGCTTGTTCTGAGCGGAATGGTGGTTGGCGCGGCAGGCCTCCTCTATCTGGCGGTCCGCGCGCTGACGCGCGGCCGGGCGGATAGCAACGACATTATCGGCAACTTACTCGAACAGCGCATCGGGCTCGACGGGTCGCGGCGGCGCCAGATCTCGCGCCTGATCGAATTGTCGCTGACGCTGCTGCTCGGCCTCGTCGCGCTGCCCGTACTCCTGCTGCAATGGGGCTTTTCCGGCGCCGATATTCGCGACTGGTCGAAAGCCGCCATTTTCGGGTTCGAGATCGGGCAGTTCCGAATCTCGCTGTTTCGGATTTTGCTCGGCATCGGCCTCTTCACGGCGATGCTGTTTCTCACCCGGGTCATTCAGCGATGGCTGCGTGAATCGGTAATGTCGCAGGCGCGGGTCGATGCCGGTATCGCCAACTCCATCGAGACGGCCGTCGGTTATGCCGGCACAGGCTTGGCCCTGCTCCTGGCCGTCTCCTACGCGGGATTTGACATCACAAGTCTCGCAATCGTCGCCGGTGCGCTATCCGTCGGCATCGGCTTTGGTCTGCAATCGATCGTCAACAACTTCGTTTCGGGACTGATCCTGCTGGTCGAGCGGCCGATCAAGGTTGGCGATTGGATTGTCGTCGGCAGCGAACAGGGCAATGTGCGCCGCATCTCCGTGCGCTCCACCGAAATCGAGACGTTCGACCGGGCGAGCCTGATCATTCCGAATTCGGAATTGGTTGCCGGGCGCGTCCTGAATTGGACACACCGCAATCAGGTTGGCCGGACGCTCATCAAGGTTTCGGTCGATCCGGAGTGCGATCCGGAGCGGGTGGTGCAAATTCTGCGGGCCGCGGTCGATTCACATCCGGACGTAACGAAGTCGCCGGCGCCGAGCGTCAGTTTCGACAACTTCAGCAGCACATCTCTGGACTTCACCGTTCGGGTGATACTCGACGACGTCTATCGCGGCGGTGCGGTTGCGACCGATCTCAGGATCGCGATCTTGAAGATCCTGCGCGAGGAGGGCATGACGTACCGAAACACCCAGCACGATGTGCATCTGCGCGATCTGGACGGCGTCAAGACGTTGCTTCAGCGGGTTGCAGCGCAAAGGGCTTCCGAGGCCGACGCAAAAGCCGCGGCGA
>JANXRM010000152.1 GCA_025353015.1 Hyphomicrobiales bacterium | reverse complement strand
CACGTCGTCTAGACACCGATTTGCTACGCGATCTCAGCGCCTTGCGCCACAGCCAAACGTTTTTTGCTCAAGCCTGATGCAGGATTCGGGCTAGGCAGACTGGCGTATCAGCGGCCGCGCAGGCGCATTGGCTGGCCGCTTTTCAGTCAAAAAGACGATTTTTCAGCGCGATAGCAGGATCCAGTTGAATGAACGGCCAGTTCTGGCCTGTTTCCTGCAGTATTCCGGCAGAGTTTGCAGATGATTCTGAGATGAAGTGGTTATCGAGACAATAATTTCAAGAGTAAAATTTGAAACAAATTAGAATATATATCGATTAGAAGCGTCTGTAATAAATGTCCAAGGTATTTTCGCCTTTAACTTTCTAGAAATACTAGACGTGTATTACTGACAGCCATAAGTAGTTTTGCGCAGGAGGCGTATCGTGTTCCATGCTGTTACACAGCCACTAAGAGCTGCTCAGCGTTTTGGCCGCAACTCGTTGGAGACGGCCCGGACGTTGATCACTGGTAAATCTGCCGTCACTGGAACGGCACCGCAATCGTTCGTGCGGAACGAGGACGGCAACATTGCGATCATCTTCGCTTTGACCGCCGCCGTCTCGTGCTTCATGGTCGGCGGCGCGGTTGACATTGGCCGGGCCTACTCGGTCCGCACCAAGATGCAGAATGCCCTCGATGCGGCCTCGCTCGCCGCGGCGAGTGCCTACATCAACGACCCGGCGCACAACGAAACGAATGCGCTGGCAATCGCCACGAAGTTCTTCAATGCATCGATGACGGGCGTTACCGGTGCCACGATGACCACGTCGCCGATCAATGCGAGCACGCAGACGGTCAGGCTGACGGCGCAGGCATCCGTCCAGACGCCGTTCCTCAAGGCCGCGTCAGCGGTCACGCTCGTGGCTTCGACCTTCGATTTCAGCAGCATCACGATGACGGCGACCTCGGTCACCTCGGCGACCCAGAGCCAGACCGGCGGCAGCAACGATGTCGAAATGGTCATGATGCTCGACACCACGGGTTCGATGGGTTGGGACTCCGGCGACGGCACGTCGAAAATCTCGGCGCTGCGGACGGCGGCGACCAACTTCGTCAACATCCTGATCCCCGACGCCGGCGTACCGCACGTCAAGATCGGCATTGTGCCGTTTGCGCCGCAAGTCGCGGTGTCCGACAGCTTGGCGCAGACGCTGACGGGCCAGCCGCTGACAAAAACGGTGACCCTCGCAAGTACTTGCGGCAGCTATAATACCACTTGCGCTGCGTATCGTAACAACGGCTCTTGCCGGACGTGGAATACGCTACCGAACACCTGCACCGGTTATCTCAGCCGCTGCATGATCGACCGCTCGGGAACGGAAGCCCAGACCGAGACGAGCCCACTGTCTGGTGGCACTGCATTTTTGCCGGCCCAGTGGGCATCGGATCTCGCCACGGCAACGACCTGCACGCCAAGCCAGCAGGTGATGCCATTGACGACCAGCAAGTCGACCTTGACTGGCATGATCTCGACCTTGACCGCCAACGGCTCCACATCAGGCGCCCTCGGCACGGCCTGGGCCTGGTACATGCTCTCGCCGACCTGGAACCAGAACAGCATCTTCACAGGTTCGCAAGCCCCGGTTGCCTACAACACGCCGAAGCTGAAGAAGATCGCGGTTCTGATGACGGACGGTGAATACAACTGCGCAGCTTCCGACGTCAATGGCAACTGCACGAACACGGATACCGCGGCCAATAACCTTCGCGCCGTCGCCCTTTGCAACGGCATGAAGGCCAAGGGGATCGAAGTCTACACGATCGGCTTCAAACTGGACGTGCAGGTCGCCATCGACACCTTGTCGTCCTGCGCAACCGACGCCGATCACTTCTTCCAGGCGACTGACGCGGCAGCTCTTGACGCAGCTTTCAAGGCCATCGCCTACCGCTCGGTTCCGCTCCACGTCATGGAATAACAAAACTCCAGCACATCGCTCCGGCGATGCGCACTGACCAAAGATATTGCCTTCCATCGTTCGACTCAGGGGATGCCAGCCGGCATCCCTTTTTTCGCGTTTGCGGCACCGTTTGCAGCTAAGACTTTGCAGCAGCGCCCGAGAGATCTACGTTGTCGGCTCGATCCCATCGTGATTTCCGGAGCGACCATGCTGTTTCCCGAGCATTTCCTGACCGTCCGTGCTACCGTCGAGCCGGGCCGCGAGAGCGAGTTCAATCGCTGGTATGATACCGAGCACACGCCCGATGCAGTGCGCATGTTCAAGGGCTGCATCGGCGCTGCGCGCTACAAGGTCGTGGATGGCGACGGGTCGCACCAATATATGGCGATGTATGCCTTCGAAAGCGCCGAGGAGCTCAAAGCGACGCTCGCCGGCACCGAGATCAAGCAGCTGATTAAGATCTATGATGATGCGATCGGCGCGTTCTCGACCCGGCAGCGGACCACCTACACAAAAATATTCGAGCATCTGAAGGCGTCGTGATCTCAGCCCTCGCGCGCCCCAAGCGATATTCTCAGGATCTGCAGATGCCACGCGAAAATGGCGACGCTGACGACCTTGCTGCAATCATCGAGGACAATCGGAACCGGCTGGCCGAAAAGCTGGTCGAAGCGCATGCGGCCGGTGCCCACTGGATCGTCGAATGCCGGGACATGTGGGCTGCGCGCGACAGCGGTGCAGGCGTCTACTTCGTCGTCTGTAATACGAGCCGCCAAGTCGACCGTATCGCGTCCCGCTGCAGGGGCGGCCAGTCAGATACCCGGCTGCTCGGCGTTTTCGAGACCTCACGGCCGCTCGACGAACAGTGGCCTGGTTTGATGCTTGAGCAGTGGCAGGCTCGCCGTAGCGGTGCAGGATATCCTTTTCTCCGTAATATCCGGGAGCTGTTTAAGCGATGAAAGTTACGGCAATCGAAACGATCCGCGCCGCCGAGCATCCGAACCTGCTCTGGGTGCAAGTTCAGACGGACGCAGGCCTGACCGGGCTCGGCGAGACGTTCTATGGGCCGGCCGCCGCCGAAGGGCATATCCACGGCATCATCGCGCCCTATCTCATCGGCCGCGACGCCACCAATATCGAGGCGCATCAGGCGCATCTGACGGGCTACGTCGGCTTCGTCGGCGCCAGTGCGGAGATGCGTGGCCGCTCAGCAGTCGACATCGCGTTGTGGGATATCCTGGGTCAAGCCAAGGGGATGGCGATCTGCGATCTCCTCGGTGGCCGTGTGCGCGAGAAGATCAAGGTCTACAACACCTGCGCCGGCTACTCTTACGTGCAAACCAAGGCAACGCAAGGCACCGACAATTTCGGCCTTAGCGCCAAAACCGGCCAATACGAGGATCTCGACGCGTTCCTGAACCGCGCCGATGAGCTGGCGCTGTCGCTCCTGGAGATGGGCATCGACGCCATGAAGATCTGGCCGCTCGACTACGCGGCGGAGGCGTCGTCGGGCTATCGCATTTCGCCCGAGGACTTGAAAAAGGGACTGCTGCCGTTCGAGAAGATCCGCCGCGCGGTCGGCGATCGCATGGACGTCGCCTATGAACTGCATTCGCTCTGGAGCCGGCCGCAGGCGATCAAGATCGCGCAAGCACTGGAACCCTTCAAGCCGATGTGGGTGGAAGATCCGGTCTTCATGGATCACATGCACTCGATCGGCGAGGTGGCGCGGGCCACGCGCTCCCCGATCGCGGTTGGCGAGACGCGCGGCGGGCGGGCCGACTTCCGTCATCTGCTGGAACTCGAGGCGTTGTCGATGGTGATCATGGATGTCGCCTGGTGCGGCGGCGTCAGCGAGGCGCGCAAGATCGCGAGCCTGGCCGAGACCTATCACACGCCCGTCGCCTTCCACGATTGCACGGGCCCCGTCGCGCTGACCATCTCGACGCATCTGGCGTTGAACGCGCGCAACTGCTGGGTGCAGGAGATCGTGCGCGCGTTCTATTACGGCTGGTATCATCGCTACCTGACGGAGTTGCCGCCGATCGAGAAGGGCACGATCACCGTGCCGAAGGGGCCGGGCCTTGGCACGAAATTGCAACCCGACGTCGTCAAGCGCCCCGGCGTCACAGTGAAGCGCACGACCGCGAAGGATTTGTAGCGGCGAGGAACGGGCGGTGAAGGATGCTTCAATTCGGCGGGTCGGGTCGAGCACTGCCCTACGCGAGACCCGACTGGGCTCGGCGCTCGCGGCGTCGGGTCTCGTGCCTCGACCCGACCTACGGCCTGAGGGTGTTGCGCGAATTTCAGAGCCCGGCCTTAGACCGCCGCCCGCAGCAACCGTGCGCCGGCGCCGAGGGCCGCGAGCTTGCCCGCTGCCACGTTACGCGGCAATGGCGCCAAGCCGCAGTTGGTGCAGGCCTGCAGGCGCTGGGCGTCGGCGTACTTCATGGCCTCGCGCAAGGTGGCGGCGACCTGCTCCGGTGTTTCTGCGGTCTTCGACGCCACGTCGATGCAGCCAACCAGGATCACTTTGTCCGACAGGTGCTTGATCAGCGAAATCGGCACTTTCGAGCCCTGGCACTCCAGCGAGACTTGTTGAATTTTACTTTTGTTCAGCGCCGGGAAGATCTCGTCGTACTGCCGCCACTCGGAGCCTAGTGTTTCCTTCCACTTGTTGTTGGCCTCGATGCCGTAGCCGTAGCAGATGTGCACCGCCGTCGTGCATTTCAGACCCGCAGCAGCCGTTTCGAGCGCGGCGATGCCCCACTCCTTGACGTCGTCCATGAAGACGTTGAAGGCCGGCTCGTCGAACTGGATGACATCGACGCCGGCCGCCTCTAGCTCGCGCGCTTCCTCGTTCAGGACCTTGGCGAAGGCCATCGCCATGTCGGCGCGGCGGCCGTAGTGCTGATCGGCGATGGTATCGCAGATGGTCATGGGGCCGGGCAGCGTGAATTTCAGCGCATGCTTGGTGTGGGCGCGTGTGAACCGCACCTCGTCCTTGTGCACGGAGCGCTTGCGTGTGATCGGGCCCGTCACCGTCGGCACGTCGACCACATAGCGGTTGTTGCGGATGCCCATCTGGGTCTTTTTCGCCCAGTCGATGCCGCCGAGATGCTCCATGAAGCCGTGCACGAAATGGATGCGGAACTGCTCGCCGTCGGTGACGATGTCGATGCCGGCCTCTTCCTGCACCTTGAGCCAGAGCAGCGCTGCGTCTTCCTTGGCCGTCGTCAGCGCGACCCCTTCCGCCTGCCACTTCGGCCAGAGCTTTTCTGGCTCGGCGAGCCAGGCGGGCTTCGGCAGGCTGCCGGCAACGGTCG
This sequence comes from Hyphomicrobiales bacterium, assembly GCA_025353015.1. Lineage (GTDB taxonomy): Bacteria > Pseudomonadota > Alphaproteobacteria > Rhizobiales > Hyphomicrobiaceae. Next base: position 4,503 of record JANXRM010000152.1, on the reverse strand, counting down.
TCGGGAACAAGGGCAGCGATGGCATCGGCGATCTCCAATCGAGGTGTTTGGCCGGGATTTGGGCCGAACCCTAGACCGAAATACCACCGAGAGCCATCGCCTGGGTGGCGGGCGCTACGGCCGCGCGTCACCATTGGACGTGCCGCGGAATTCCACTTACATCACGCACTCGTGTCTCGGCCAATTGGAGCTGCTGCCCGTGTTGCGTGTCGAGCAATTGCAAGTGCTGGAGCTGCCGCCGCTCACCTTTTCGGTGCCGCCGGGGGAGTGTTTGGCGATCGAGGGCCCGTCGGGATCGGGCAAGACGCGGCTGCTCCGAGCCCTCGCCGATCTCGACCCGGCCGAGGGCTATGTCTTCCTCAACGGCACGGAGCGCCGGGAGATGGCCGCCGACCTCTGGCGGGGGAAAGTCCGCTATGTGGCGGCGGAGCCCGGCTGGTGGGCCGCGAACGGGCGCGCGCATCTGGCAGCAACGCCGCGCGTCGAACAGTTGGTGGCGGCGCTGGGCCTCAGCCAAGCCAACCTGGATCAGCCGATCGCCGAGCTATCGACTGGCGAGCGGCAACGTCTGGCCTTCGCGCGCGCCGTCGCCGACGAACCCGATGTGCTGCTGCTCGACGAACCAACCGCGGCGCTCGATCAAAAGTCGGCGGGCCTCGTCGAGGCGCTGATCCGGACGGAACTGGCGGCCGCATGCCGGGTTGTTCTGGTCAGCCACGACGCGGCCCAGATCGAACGGCTGGCGCATGCCCGTCTGCTGCTGGCGCCACAACAGCCGGTGCTGAATACCACCGCGTGAGGCGTAGGTTGGGTCAAGTCCTGCACTTGCGCGACCCAACATGGCTCGGCCCATAGTTGTTGGGTCGCGCGAGAGCTTGACCCAGACCTACAAGCGTTTGAGAGTGGCTCTCAACTCTCATCCAGATCGGCAATGCGGACCGAGAACGCGTAGTCGGCCGCGATTTCCCGGAGCGCCTCGAAGCGGCCTGACGCGCCGCCGTGACCTGCCTCCATGTTGATCTTCAGCAGCACCAGCTTGTTGGAGAGGTTCTTCTGGCGCAGCTTGGCCACCCATTTTGCCGGTTCCCAGTAGGTGACGCGGGGATCGGTCAGGCCGCCGTAGGCGAAGATGTGCGGGTAGGGCTTGGCCTCGACATTGTCGTAGGGGCTGTAGCTGCGGATCTGCGCGAAATCGGCCGCCGACAGGATAGGATTGCCCCACTCCGGCCATTCCGGCGGGGTCAGCGGCAGCGTTTCATCCAGCATGGTGTTCAGTACGTCGACGAACGGCACGTCGGCAATGATGCCGAGGAATAACTCCGGCGCCATGTTGGCAACGACGCCCATCAGCATGCCGCCGGCCGAGCCACCATTGGCGACAATGCGGCCTTTGCGGGTGAAGCCGAGCTTCACGAGATGCTCGCCCGAGGCGATGAAGTCGGTGAAGGTGTTGGCCTTCTTGGCGAGCTTGCCGTCGGTGTACCAGTGCGAGCCCTTGTCCCGGCCGCCGCGGATGTGGGCGATGGCATAGACGAAGCCGCGATCGACCAGCGACAGGCGGTTGGTGGAAAAGCTGGCCGGGATTGGGATGCCGTAGGAGCCGTAACCGTAGAGAAATAGCGGCGACGAGCCGTCGAGCTTGGTGCCCTTGCGGTAGAGCAAGGAGACCGGCACCAGTTCTCCATCACGAGCTGGTGCGAAGATGCGGCGGGTGACGTAATCGGCCGGATCGTGGCCGCTCGGGATCGCCTGGGATTTGCGCAACGTGCGCTCGCGGCTCTGCATGTCGTAGTCGAAGACCTGGGCCGGGGTCGTCATCGACGAATAGGAAAAGCGCAGCGTGCTGGTGTCGAACTCGTAGCCGGGGGCGAGGCCGAGCGTATAGGCCTCCTCGGCGAATTCAATCGAATGCTCGGCGCCGTCGCGCAAACGCCGGACGACGATGCGCGGCAGGCTCTCCTCGCGTTCGAGGCGCACGAGATGGTCGCGAAAAGCAACGGTCTCGATGATGAAGCGGCCGGCCTGATGCGGAATGAGTTCCCGCCAGTTCGCCTCTCCGGGTGCGGTCACCGGCGCCCAGCAGATGCGGAAATCTTCAGCTCCGGCGTTGGTCGTGATGATCAGGCGGTCACCATGATGCTCGACCTGATACTCGTGGTCGTGCCGGCGCGGCGCCACCAGCCGTGGTTCCGCCTCCGGGTGTTCCGCGTCGATCAGGTAGATCTCGGTCGTCTGGTGATCATGGGCGATGATCTGCAGGAAACGCCCCGACTGGGTCTGGCTGACGACCACGTAGAAACCCGGGTCCTGCTCCTGATACACCAGCACATCCGACGATACAGGCGTTCCGACCTTATGGCGCAAGACCTGCAGCGGCCGCTGGTTCTCGTCGAGCCTGACATAGAAGAGGTGTGCGCTGTCGGCCGCCCAAACAAACGCATCGCGGGTGTCCGGGATCGCGTCATCCAGGTCCCGGCCGGTCGTCATGTCGCGGAAGCGGATGGTAAAGAGCTCCGAGCCCTTGTCGTCGACCGCATAGGCCATCAGCCGGTGGTCGGGGCTGTGGGCGGTGTCGCCCAACGACCAGTAAGGTAGTCCGTCGCCCTCCAGGTTGCCGTCGATGATGATCGTTTCAGCGTTGCCGGCGCCGGTCGCGCGGGTCGGGCGGCGCATGAGGCGGGGGTATTGCCCGCCAGTTACGTAGCTCGTGTAATAAGAGAAGGCGCCATCGGGCGTTGGAACGGAGCTGTCGTCCTCCTTGATCCGGCCCTTCATCTCCTGAAACAGGGTTTCCTGGAAATCGCGGGTGTCGGCGAGTTGGGCGTCGGTGTAGGCGTTCTCGGCGTCCAGGTAGGCGCGGATCTCGGGGTCCAGCGCCGCTGGATCGCGCATCACGTCCTGCCAGTTCTTGGCGCGGAGCCACGCGAAGTCGTCGACGATCTCGACGCCGTGATGGATAGACTTCTGGGGCTTGCGCTGCGCCACGGGCGCCGCGATGGCCTTCGGGGATTTTACAAAACCGTGCATGGGTACACCTCCACACGCGACTAAAGATTCCTGATTCGGGCGCACCCACGTCCCAAATCCGGCAGCTTCCGGGCCAAACGTAGCCCAGCACTTGCCAATTCAACCCAATTCAACGTCGGCCCAATTCACCGTCTGCCCAATTCAACGTCCGCAGCGTGCGGTACGCACCAGAGCGGGCTCGACAACGATGCTCCGCCCGACGGCAGCACAACAGGCCGGCGCAGATGGGTCCGGCGCAGATGGCTCCGGCGCACGTTGGTCCGGCGCACGTTGGTCCGGGGAGGTGATTGCCGCATTCCAGGCCCGTGGCACCTATTGGCCGATGCCCAGGCCACCCCTTTGTTAACCACAGGCCAGCGGGCGCCGCAACGAACTAATCTGATGCATGTTCAAATTACTGGGTTGTGGATGGCACGAATAAATGTCTTAGCGGCCAGCTACAGCGAGAATTGATCTTGCAACTCGAGTGTTCCGGCGGTAAAAACACTGGAGAAAATACAACCAATACTTGGATCGTGTGTCGGAACAGCCCTAATCCTGTAATTTAAATTGACCGATGCTGTCAAAATATTGTTTTTCATGACAAATCACGATATGCGTCAATTGCCGGAAATACTCAACGCTTGCTGCATAGCAGCCCGTCGCGGACCAGGATGATCAACATGGACGACATTGTGCCGAAGGATCTGGTGGGGCTGACGGCTGAGATCGTCTCGGCCTACGTCAGCAACAACTCGGTCACCGCCACGGACCTTCCGGGTCTCATCGGCGATGTGCACCAGGCCTTGGCGCGCGCCTCGGGTGGGGGCGGTGCGGCGACGGAGGCCGCCGAGCGCGGCGATTTCAAGCCGGCCGTACCGGTGAAGAAGTCGGTCACGGACGACTATCTGATCTGCCTCGAGGACGGGAAGAAGTTCAAATCCCTGAAACGGCATCTGCGGACGCACTACAAACTCTCGCCGGACCAGTACCGAGCGAAGTGGGACCTGCCGCCGACCTACCCCATGGTTGCGCCCAACTACGCGGCGGCCCGCTCGCAACTCGCCAAGAAGATGGGCCTCGGCAAGAGCCGAGGATAAGGTGCCGCGCCGTCTGTGAAGCGATCGGGGCGGCGCACGCGGTACCGCCCCGACCAACACACCGATGCCTCTACCTCACCCCTTCTCGTTCGAGAAGATGATGGTGCCGGACGCGGCAAACATGCCGCCGACGCCATGACAAACCGATATCTTGGCGTTCTTGACCTGGGCCGGCGCAATGCCTCGCATCTGCCGGACGCTCTCCTGCAAAGCGTACATGCCGTACATGCCCGAGTGCATATAGGAGAGGCCGCCGCCGTTGGTGTTGATCGGCAGCTTGCCGCCGGGTGCTGAATGCCGCTCGCCGATGAAGTCTGCGGCCTCGCCCGGCTTGACGAAGCCGAGGTCCTCCAGGCCATAGAGCGGCAGATGCGCGAAGGCGTCGTAGATCATCAGG
>JANXRM010000054.1 GCA_025353015.1 Hyphomicrobiales bacterium | reverse complement strand
CCAGCAGCGTTGCAATCAGCACCCACGTATAGCCAAGCGCACTGCGCAGCGATGTCTCATAAGCAGCCACCAGCCAATCCATACCGCGCGTCATCAAGCTTTTGCGCCGCTGTCCGGCGGCCTCGGTTTTCAGGAATTGCCCGCACATCATCGGCGTCACCGTCAGCGCCACGACGGTGGAAACGACAATGGCAAAGGTGACGGTCCAGGAAAACTCCTGCAGGAATTTGCCGATCGTTCCGCCCATGAACATCAACGGCAGAAACGCCGCAACCAGCGACAACGAGATCGTCACGACCGTGAACGCTATGGCACCGGCGCCCTCAATGGCGGCCCGCAGCGGCGAGGCACCCTCTTCGAGGCGATGTACGATGTTCTCGATGACCACGATAGCGTCGTCGACGACGAACCCGACCGAGATCGCGAGTGCCATCAGCGACAGGTTGTCGATGCTGAAGCCCGCAAGCCACATGCCCGCGAAGGTGCCCGCAAACGCAAGCGGGATCGTCACGCCAGCCGCCAGCATCGGCACAACGCGGCCGAGGAACAGCAGCATCACGCCCATCACCAGAACGACTGAGATCATAAGTGTTTGTTGCATATCCTCAAGACTGGCGCGGATCGTCGTCGTGCGGTCGGACATGATCGCGACGTCGATGTCGGCCGGGATTCGCCGCTTGATTTCTGGTATCAACGCGCGGATACGGTCGGCCGTTTCGACGACGTTGGCGTTGACGGACTTGGTGATTGTAATGATCACGGCCGGGATGCCGTCGTAGGTGCCGGCCGCGCGCGTGTTGCGCACACCATCGGTCACTTTGGCGATGTCGGTCAAGCGCAAGACGGTGCCGTTGGCGGCCCTGAGCATCAGCGATTTGAATTCGGCGGCGCTCTGGAACTGGCTGTTGACGCGCAAGACTTCCGATTGGCGCGGGCCATCGAGCATACCGATCGGGCCGAGCGCTACGCCATTCGATATCGCCGTCCGGATCTGCTCGAGCGTGATCCCTGCTGCAGCGATCGTGATAGGATCGACCTCGACGCGCACAGCCGGTTGCTCAGCTCCGCTGACAACGACCTCGGCGACGCCGTTCACCTGGCTCAACCGCTGCACGATGACGGTGTCCGCCGCATCGTAGAGCACGCTGGTCGGCATATTTTTGGACGTCAGCGCGATCACGAGAATGGGCGATGCCGAGGGATTAGCCTTGCGCACGGACGGCAGCGTTGGCATGTCCGACGGCAGGTCGGCGGCCGCCGCGTTGATGGCCGATTGCACGTCCTGCGCCGCCTTGTCGACCTTTCGTGAGAGATCGAACTGCAGCGTGATCGTCGTCGAACCGAGCGAACTCGTCGAGGTGATTTCAGTAACGCCCGAGATGGCGCCGAGCCGCCGTTCCAAGGGCGCGGCCACACTCGATGCCATGGTTTCGGGATCGGCACCCGGCCGGCTCGCCGAGACGCGCAACGTGGGCAGATCAACGTTCGGCAAACTCGCGACCGGCAGCAGGCGGTAGGCGACGAGCCCCAGCAAAACGAGCCCGATCGACAGCAACGTCGTCCCGACCGGCCGCCTGACGAAGGGTTCAGCGAGGTTCACCGGGCGTCCTCCCCGGCAGGTTGCTCACGCCAACCGAGGGCGCCGGCGAGGCGGCGCTTCAAGTCGTCGAGCGTCAGATAGATCACCGGCGTGGTATAAAGCGTAAGCAATTGGCTGAGAACGAGGCCGCCGACTATGGCAACGCCGAGCGGCATGCGCAGCTCAGCACCCGGTCCCGTCGCGAACGCCATCGGCAAGGCGCCGAACAACGCCGCCATCGTCGTCATCATGATCGGCCGGAAGCGCAGCTTGCAGGCCTCGACGATGGCAGCCTCGGGCGTGATGCCACGCTCGCGCTCGGCGGCAATCGCAAAATCGATCATCAGGATCGCATTCTTCTTGACGATGCCCATGAGCAGGATGATGCCGATGACACCAATGACCGTGAGATGCTCGCCGACAGCGAGCAGCGCCAACAAAGCGCCGACGCCCGCGGACGGCAGGGTCGACAAAATCGTCAACGGGTGCACGTAGCTTTCATAGAGCACTCCCAGAACGATATAGATCGCGACGATCGCGGCGAGGATCAGCCACGGTTGGCCATCGAGCGAGGCGCGGAACTCGGCCGCCTCGCCAGCGAACGTGCCCGTGATCGCCTCGGGCATACCGATCGTGCGCTCGGCGGCGCTGATGGCGGTCACGGCTGTATCGAGCGATTGTCCGTCCGCCAAATCGAAGCTGATCGTGAACGACGGAAACTGCTCCTGGTGACTGATCGCGAGCGGCGCCGTTCGCCGCTCGATGCGCGCGATGGCCGAGAGCGGAATCTGTGCGCCGCCCGCCCCGGACGAGAGCACGGCGCTGGCGCCGGAGGCCGTCGGAATAGTATTGGTGGTCGTCGCGATCTGCGACGCGGCAACGCCCGGCAGCCGAAGGCTATCGAGATTGGCCGGATCGGCGCGATAGCGCGAATCGACCTCGAGCACGACCCGGTATTGATTGGATTGGCCGTAGATGGTCGAGATCTGCCGCTGCGAAAACGCATCATTCAGGATGTCGCTGACCGACTGTAGAGAAACACCGAACTGCCCGGCCTTCACGCGATCGATGACAATGTCCGTCAGCAGCCCTTCGTCTTCCTCGATCGCGTTGACGTTGCGGAAACCGGGATCAGCGCGCAGCACTGCAAGCAGCTTCGTCGCCCAAAGCCTGACGTCACGGCCGTTGCTGCCAACGAGCGAATATTGGTACTGGCTGAAGCTCGCGCGCGTGGCGATCTGCACGTCCTGAATAGGCTTGGCGAACGGAACCACACCTGGGATGCGCGACAGCTCATCCTCGATATCAGTTGCGATCAATGCTGCGGTCCGGCGGCGCGCCTCGTGCGGCTTCAGCGTCACCGTCAACGTTGCAACGTTGGTCGTCGGATTGACCGCGCCGGAGCCGGCCACCGATACGACATCCAGGACTTCCGGAATTGTTTGCACCGCCTTTGTCGCCAGCGCCTGGAGTCGCGACAACTCCGTAAACGAAACATCCGGATCGGATTTGAAGACGACCGTGATCAAGCCCGTATCCTGCGGCGGCAGGAAGCTTTTCGGCATCAGGACATACATCGCCAACGTCAGACCGACTGTCGCCAGCGTGGCCAACAGCGTCGCCGCCCGATGCCGCAGGACGACAGCGAGTGTGCTGCCGTAGGCCGCGGCCAGGCCATCGCCAAGCCAGTTGACGAACCCGGACCGCGCGTCCTGACCATTGTGCGGCGCACCACGCAACAGCTGTGCGCACATCATCGGGGTCAACGTCAGCGAGACAATGGCCGACACGACGACAGCAATCGACAGCGTCAACGCGAACTCGCGGAACATACGTCCAACCAGACCGCTCATGAACAGCAGTGGAATGAATACCGCCAACAGCGACACGGTCAACGAGATGACGGTGAAGCCGATCTCGGACGCGCCATTAAAGGCCGCCTCGAGCGGGCTCTCGCCCTCCTCGCGATGTCGCGCAATGTTCTCGATCATGACGATCGCATCATCGACGACAAAGCCGGTGCCGATGGTCAGCGCCATCAACGACAGGTTGTCGAGACTGAATCCGGCGAGCCACATGACAGCGAATGTGCCGATCAACGACAACGGCAGCGCCACACCTGCGATCACGGTGGCAGCCCACGTACGCAGGAACAGCAGCACGACGAGAATGACCAGCGCCACGCTCAAGACCAACGTAAATTGCACGTCCTTGATCGACGCCTTGATCGTGTTCGTCCGGTCGCTGACGACGATCAGCGACGCGGCGGCCGGCAGCCCACGGGAGAGCTTTGGCAATTCGGCTTCGATGCGGGCCACCGTGTCCACTGTATTGGCGCCGGGTTGGCGGCGGACGTCGATGACCACTGCCGGCTTGCCCTGATGCCAGGCGCCGATTCGCTCATTCTCGAAACCTTCGGTAACCGTCGCGATGTCGCGCAGCAGGACGGGCGCGCCATTGCGGTAGGCGATCGTGATCAGCGCGTAATCCTTGGCACTGGTAATCTGGTCGTTCGCGGCGATGGCATAGGACTGCGTCTTGCCGTCCAGCGAGCCTTTCGGCGACGACACGTTGGCGGAGGCGACGGCTGACCGGATATCCTCGAGGCTCATGCCGACCGAAGCCATCGCCGCGAGATTGGCCTTCACGCGCACGGCTGGCTTCAGACCGCCCTGCACCGACACGCTGCCGACGCCCGGAACCTCACTCAAACGCTGCGCAATCAACGTATCGGCGAGATCCGACAACTCCGGCAGAGGCATGACAGGCGAATTGAGCGCCAGCGTCAGGATCGGCACATCGGCCGGATTGATCTTTGCGTAGGTCGGCGGATAGGGCAGCGTGCGCGGCAAGGCGGATCCGGCCGCGTTGATCGCCGATTGCACGTCTTGCGCGGCGCCGTCAATGTCGCGATTGAGATCGAATTGCAGCGTGATCTGGCTGCGTCCAAACGAACTGGTCGACGTCATCAGGGCGAGCGCCGGGATCTGCCCGAGCTGGCGCTCGAGTGCGGCCGTCACGAGCACGCTCATCGTCTCGGGACTGGCACCGGGCAACGTCGTCGAAACCGAGATCGTCGGAAAATCCACTTGCGGCAGCGACGACACCGGCAAGGCCCGGTAGCCGAGAATGCCGACGATCAGCACCGCCACCGCCAACAGCGACGTCGCGATTGGCCGGGCGATGAAGGGGGACGAGACGCTCATTGCAAGCCCTTGTTCGTGGCACCTTGGCCCGCGGGTGCTTGGCCAGCCGCACCTTGTCCTGCAGCACCTTGTCCTGCAGCACCGGGCCCGCTTCCGTCCGGTGCGCCCTGGTCGGCATCGCGCTTGCGGCGCTCGCGCTTTTCGCCACCCGTTGGTCCACCCGATTGCGCGCCCGATTGCTCCGGGTTGGCGGCATCCCGTTTGCCCTTGCCACCCCAGGTGCCGTCGCCGCCCTTGCCGCGCTTGCCGTCACCCGGCTTGGCATCACCCTGCTTGATATCTCCGCGTGGCGCGGAATTGCCGTCCTTGCCCTCACCGTTGCCGGCGCCCGCCACAACGACAACTTTACCGTCCGTCAATCGCGCAAATCCCTCGGTCACGACCTGCTGGTCGAAATCGACGCCATCTGCAATCACCGCGATGTTTTCATTCTGCAAGGTCACCGTGACCGGCTTGACGACAGCTTTCCTGTCATCGCCGACGATGTAGACGAAATTGCCAGATATGCCACGGCGGATGGCACTCGCAGGCACGACCTTAGCGTCGGTGAGCGTCTCGACCACGACACGAACACTGACGAACTGGCCCGGCCACAGCTTGCGGTCGGTGTTCGGGAATGTTGCCTTGAGCTTGACCGTGCCGGTCGTCACATCGATCTGGTTGTCGATAGATTGCAGCGTGCCGCGCGCCAGCAGCGAAGCGCCGTCCGAGGCTGGAATATCAATCGCAACCGGCCCGCGCGAGAGGGCTGCCACCGTCGTACCGAGATCGCGCTGCGGCAACGTGAACAGGACCCCGATCGGCATGACTTGCGTAATCGACACGATGCCACCGGCGTCACTAGCACGGACGATGTTGCCCGCATCCACCTGCCGCAAACCGACGCGGCCATCCAGTGGCGACACGATGGTCGTGTAATCGAGAACCGCCTTGGCATTGTCGATCGCGGCCTGGTCGGACTTGAGCTGCGCTTCGAGTTGCGCCACCTGTGCTGCCTGTTGATCCGCCTGCTGCTTCGGCCCAGCGCTGGTCTGCGCCAGCCGCCGGTAACGCTCGAGGTCGATGCGGCCGTTGGCGAGGTTGGCGGCGTCCTGCGCCTTTTTGGCAACGGCCTGATCGTAGAGCGCTTTGTAGGTCGCCGGATCGATGCGCGCGAGCACGTCGCCCTTCTTGACGTCCTGGCCCTCCATAAAATGCACGCTCAACAGGCGGCCGTCGATTTGGGCGCGCACGGTCACCGCGGCCAGCGATTGCACGTTGCCGATGCCCTCGCGGTAGACCGGAACGGATTGCTTCGTCACCCGACCCAGCGCAACTGGCGCCGGTCCCTCGGTCTGAAATCCGCGCTTGCCACCGCCGCCAGATCCACCACCGGGAAATCCGCCCGGAGCGCGTTGCGACGTCGCCGATGTGGGCTGAGTATCCCGGCCCTTGACGAGATAATATCCGAGAGCCGGCGCCCCGACGAACAAAAGGAGCGCCGCAAGACCTGGAGTCAATCGCATCTCTATCGTACCTGTCCGCCCGGTCTTGATCGTTCGCTCTTAATCGTTCGCTCTTGATCGACCCACGCTCAAAGACCGCGTCGCTCTCAATGCTTCGCTTGAACCTTGGCGAAGCCAGGTTCTGCCTTTGGGTCTTCATCGTCCCAGTCGCCGCCAAGGGCCTGAAAGAGACTGACGGCAGCCTGCAGTCTAGCTAAACGGATCTGGATGAGCGAATCCTGCGCTTGAAAGAGTGAATTTTGCGCGGTGATCAGCGTCGTCAGGTCGATCGTGCCTTCGGCCAGGCGCTGCTCCGACAAGGTAAACGCCGTCTGCGCGGTACTGACCGCCACCTGTTGCGCGGCTTCGCGGGCCGCGTTCTCGCGAAGCGCGATCAAGGCGTTCTCGACGTCGGTCAGCGCCTGCAGGATGGCCTTGCGATAGGTTTCGAGCAATTCCTGCCGCTGCGCCTCACTCAGCCGCAACTGCGCCCTGAGCTTACCGCCGTCGAAAATCGGCTGCGTGATGTTCGACGCGATGTTCCAGATGAGCGACTCCGGTCGCAGCAGCGTTGCCAAGGATGCGCTCTGATAGCCGAGAAAGCCGGTCAGCGTGATGTTGGGCAGAAACGCTTTGCGCGCCGCGTCGACGTTCGCGTCATTCGCCAGCATCTGTTCTTCGGCCACCCGCACATCCGGCCGCCGCACGATCAACGTCGACGGCAAGCCGGGCGAGACTTTCGGAATGCGGAGGCGGCGCGCCGTTCGCGTCTCCGGGTGGAACCCCTGCGGCGGCCGGCCGAGAACCAACGCCAGCGCCGTTCGCGATGTCTCCGCTGTCAGCCGCAGGGCAGGAATCGCTGCACGCTGTGTCGCCGCGAGGTTCTCCTGCTGGGCGACATCGAGCGCCGATGCAGTGCCAGCCGCGAGGCGTTCCTTGATAACCCGGAGCACGCGTTGCGCGTTGACGAGGTTCTGCTTGGCGATGGCGACGCGTTCGTAGTTCGCGGCAAAAGTCAGGAAGTTGTTGGCGACAGCCGCCTGCGCGGTCAACCTGACGACTTCCACCTGATAGTTCGATGCGTCGCGGTTCCGCAACGCTGCCTTGAGCAGATCGCGATTGAGGCCCCAGACGTCGACGACGTAGCTGGCATTGATCTGCTTGGTATAAGAGGTGCGATAGGTCGCTGGTGAAATTTTACCGGGAACAGTTGTCCCGGACGCGCGGCTGCGCACCGAGTTATCGGTATAGGTCAAAACCGGGAACAGGGCGGCCAAAGCCACATCGGATTGCGCTTCGGACTGTTCGAGGCGCGCTACCGCCACAGCGACGTCCAAGTTTCCGTCACTGACAGCCCCCATATATTCGTTCAATTCGCCGGAGCCGAAACGCTTCCACCATTCGCTGACCTTGGCTGGCTCGGTATTAGAATTGGCCTCGAATTCATCAGGCACGGCATAAGGTAGCGTCGGCTCAAAATGCTCACAGCCAGCCAATGCAATCGCCGCGATGATGATTGCGCCTGCCATCGCTCGTGTCGATTGCCACATGGTGACCTCTGGCAGCGATTGCCCGCTGGCGCGGCGTCACGGAGCAAACCGCACCGCGCGCACAAATGAATCGCACGCGTTAACCATTCCTGAGTGGTCTTAATGGTCCGCACCTGCTTTTCAACCGCTTCATGCCGTTGCGTTGTCGAATGGCGGCCACTGTTGCAGCCTTGCGCCATTGCAAATTCAAAATGTCAGCGCACGCTCAGCACCAACAATCTCCCGCTGCCGGCAAGTCTCGCACAAGTCGCGTGATCGAAAGTAGAGGGCGAATCATGCACGCAGCGGAAGGACGCGCCCATGCCGATCGATCGATTGACGCGAACCCGGCCATTCGACGAATTCGAGTGGTTCCGAGGCGACGCTATTCAAAGTCTTTTGGCCCTCATCCTGGTTTCCAAGGTGCTTCGGGACGCGCTCCTATGACCGGTCATCTCAAGATCCATCTCAAGGCCAACGAGCGCATATTCATCAATGGTGCCGTGCTCAAGGTCGACCGGAAGGTCTCCATCTGCCTGCTCAACGATGTGGCCTTTCTGCTCGAAAGCAACGTTCTGCAACAGGAACGGGCAACGACGCCGTTACGGCAGTTGTATTTCGTCGTGCAATCGATGCTGATCGATCCGCAATCGATTGCACTCGCGCGCCAGATCTACGAGCAATTGCACCGCGAGCTTATAGCGACGTTCAAGAACCTCGATATCCTCGAAGGCCTGGTGGAGATTCGCGGTCTGATCGAGCGCGAAAAGGCTTTCGAAGCGTTGAAACGCATGCGGGCTCTCTACGCCATCGAAGCCGAAGTCCTGGCAACGGCCAACCACGCCCTGCCGGCACACATGCAGGTGGCTTGATCAAC